>JAURAI010000006.1 GCA_030829545.1 Candidatus Poseidonia sp.
CGACATTTCTCGTGCGGGGATACTGCTGCCTCCTCCGCTGATATCAGCCACCTGCCAAGTTGTTCCGTTGCCGTTGGAGGTTCCAGATCCTGAGCCGCTGCCTGAGACGCACGCCGCGCTGGCGATGTATTGGAAGGTGGTGTTGGTCATCGGCTCATCGATGATGAGGTCTGCACCTTCGATGCTGGAGGTAAAGTTGCTTTGCGAGGAGCCTGAGCCGCCTGTTTCGAGAACGTCGTTGGTTTCGTCAAGCGTTTCTTCGTCGCCCGACCAAGCGTTCATGAGGTCAAGATAGCCGACCTGCGTCATCAGCACCATCAAGATGGAGAGGATGATTGGTGTTCGTACTTCAGCAAAGCGTCCGCTGGCCATGTTTCTACATAATGTCATCTGTTTAAGGAGGTAATCCTATCATGATAGCCCTGACCTAAACTTCGGTTGTAAAAGCGTGAATAATGGTTGCTTCAGCAGACTGCAGGTGTTCGCTGACCGTAGCTTGTTTGATATCGAGAGAACCGGCAATATCACGTTGCGTACACCCTCTTGGGCGATCATAATAACCCAATTCTATGGCTTTGTCCAACACCAATCGTTGACGTTTCGGTAGCAAGTTGATGAATTCAGGATTGTACAGGGATTCCCCGCCCAATTTCAGTTTAAATGCGTCACCAACGATGGCCGATAGGCTATTGCGAGCTAATGTGAGTGCCTCCTTAGTCCCACGAATGGTCATCAACATCCCATTTGGATGTATATAGGTTGGCGGAACCCACCAAGCATGTTCAACCGCTTCAAAGGCAATTGTTAACGGGCCTGTTGCAACGATTTCACAAAGAGCGGAGTTTTTAGTTTGTTCAAGAACTTTGATGAGTTTATACGCCCCTTGATCTTTCTTGAGGGCCTCTGGATCATCGTATTCCACTTGAATGATAGCCCGCATCCCGTCGGCATCTTGGCCTAATTTCGTCAGAAATTCAACCTTGTTGAAATCACTGGTTAGTTCAATGCCCGGAAGATGAGCGCCCTCTTCAGCAGTAAATGATACTTGCATGTAGCGCAAGTAACTGATGCCCATGACCTATCATGAACGGCTTCTCTATGTAAAGGCTGTGTGAAGGATATCTCAGCTATCTCCTGCCTCAAACATGCTCAATACGCGGTTTATTTCTCGCAGGGATTCTTCGAGAGCTGCCTTTTCCTTTCGTTCAAGTTCTGGGTCTTTGAGGCGCTCGGTAATCGCTTCAATCTCCCACTTAGCCTCAGCACGCTCTCGCTCCAGGGCTTTGTCTTCCTTGATCATCTGCAAGCGGGCACGACGGACGTTGGTGGCCTTGCGTTGTTTATTGTAGGATTCCCGATGATCCGATGCGATTTCCACAGCGGTTGGGAATGGGATGCCAATGCCTTCCTTTGCAAAGATTTCGGCGATGTTTTTGTAGAGCCAATCCTTTGCCACGAATTCGTCTGAATAGTCCTCAACCCATGCATACATTCGGAAAATCTTCGCAAAGTCTCCGAGTTCGTTGAGCAGGACACGTGGCTCAGGTGATTCGAGGATGAAAGGGCACTCCCTCATTAGTTTGAGTACGGTGTATTTGACGTGAGAAATGTCTTCATCGTATTCAACCCCGATGTCGAGAACAAGCGAGATACGGCGTCCTTGACCATCACCTCCGCCCCGGGCGTGGTTGATAACCGTCGAATTAACGAGATTATTGTTGGGAATGACCACGAGGTTTTCACCAATGGTCAGTACTTTTGTGGAGAGGATACCAACTGATACAACCGACCCGAGATGTCCATCCACCTCAATTCGATCTCCGACTTCAAAAGGCTGGTCAAGGGCGAGCATAAATGAGTTCACAATGTTCCCAAGTGTCTGTTGCATCGCCAATCCGATGATGAGCGAGAAGACAGCGAGAGAGGCCAAAAGTCCGACCAATTCAAAGCCCAATACGTCGAGAGCAAGGTAGAAGCCTCCAAACCAAAATGAAGCTCGCAACAAGAAAATCACGAGTGAATTGCTACCTGAAACAGTCACACTTGACGGATTGGAGAACTTGTCCATGACAACGGGAATGAGGATTTTGATGGCTACACTCGCCAACGAGGTCGTCAAGAGGATGTAGATGGCTTGAAAAACGGGGTCCAGCGCCTCATTCAGTCGATCTTCTTCACCTGTCACCCACAACATGGTCAGTTGAATACCAACGAGTAAAATGAATGTGTAGAGGCGTTGTGTCACCGGACGGTAAAGTTCGTCGTCCCACTTGAATTTCGTGGCTTTGACAAAGTCAAGGAGTACCTTCTTCATGAGGAAACGAACAAGGAATAATGAAACCAGCGTAAGCGTGGCGCCGAGGGCATATTGAGCCCATGTATCCAAAGCGTTGGCTTCATCCAAAACATCGCTCACAGTAACCATGATTCGCCCTCTCTCGGGTGTTGTTGGTTCTTCACCCATTCATGATAGGTTTGATGGGCCGGTATGAACCTGAACGCATCCCTTGATGTGAGAAAAAGAAAGAAATGTTTCACTCCTCTTCTCCACACAGATGAATCATGTAGCCGTTTTCTTGTTTTACAAAAACAAATGAATATCCCATCTGTTCAAGGAATTCTGACGCTTTCATCGGCATGGCACCTTTATGACGCACATTGAACGCTTTTTCAAAAGCCCTCCATGGAAGGCCTGAATTGGTCCGACTTTCTACAATCATGTTCCAAAAAATGCCCAATGCGATAACACCGTTTTGATTACTAAACTCTAGATCGAGAACTTCTTTCCATTTTTTACGTAATTCGTCCACTTCAATCTCGACTGGAGGCTGGGTGTTTGAAGAAGTGGCAATCGCTTCTATGTTTTCATTTGCATGCCGAAGGGTTGAATCTACGCTTTCATGCTCGTCATTCAGGCCATGCTCCAATGGCTGAGGAACAGAGGGTTTGTAATCAAAGAGGCGATCAAAAAATGCACGGCCCATACGGCCCAAGACAGAGGATATTGTTGTCGTGGGTCGTTGTTTTGGAATGTTCCCCCTGGATGAAACGCCTCTGATTGTGGAACGATTGTGAGGGTAATTTGGCGGATCATTGATGCTCCATGTTGAAAAGCGGCCATAGGCTCGCTTGGGATAGAAAGCATGAGGCATTTCTCCAGCAAAACGTGCTTCAAGAAAATGGGCATGTACTTCTGGAATCTGAGCACCGGCGTGAATGCCGTCATCTATGGTCAATTCAGCCCACAACAAGAATGCTTCAATTTTTGGCCATTGTGCTTCCCGTTGTCTGTGATAAGGCGGAACACCAATGAATCCTTGCATGGTTGAATTACGTGAGTTATTGCAAACCTTGCAGATTTGAATCCGGTTCTTTTTGTTTGACTTTTCACCACCCAGTGCCTTGGCATGGATGTGCTCTGTGTTATGATTTCCTCCACGGAATACTTGACCACACTGCGGACAATCTGCGTGGTTCTTTTCTAACGTCGCCTTTCGCTCCCGCGAAATTGTCCCGCCTGCCTTTGTTCCCTTCTTTTTATTCAGAAATGTCCTTGCAGACTCTAGTACATGGGCATATCGCGTAGAAAGTTGTTGATATACATCGTCGCCCATGTAGGATAGAGAATGATGCTCTGTTGCTGGCTTAACCTTTGCCACAATACCTTCCTCATTCATAATGAGTTCACCTCTGCACGTTCAAAATGATAATCAATTATAAAGAATCAAAATTCAATGACGCATCCCTTGATTGTTGGAAGTGAAAGGAAAGGCCGGCAAAACATCACTTCAAAAGGCACGAATCAGACCAGAGCAACATGAAACGCCGCTACGACCGTATTGCGGCATGGCTCTTGACGAGGAAAAAAGGCGCACACAGCGCCGTTGTTTTGCTCACATTGCTTATGATTCCCGGGGCGATGACGGCACTTCAGCCCATCGACATGGAATCCTATGAGATGGAATCACCCGAGCTGACTGCACAGACGATGATCAACGAGGAATTCCCTAACTCTGAAATCATTCTCGGTTTCCTCGTTTCAACACGAGACCCCAGCATGGTACCGGCCGTTGAAGACTGGCAACCCGTCCCTCGAATGGCCGATGGAGCGCCCGATTACAGCGCACTGCCAGCCGCTACGGAAATGCTCGAAGCGGGCGAACCTTGGAGTGGAATAGACGCTCCAACAGGAGGGATTCTGAACCTGACCGTTCTACGGGAAATCGATTCAAAACTCAACCTTGTGGCACAGCACCCACTTGCCCCAGCCCTCAAACCGCTGGTGAACGACGTGACAGGACACCAATCCTCCGGTGCAATCTCGCTATCAGACCATTTTCGTGGTTTCATGAACAACACCTCCATCCTCACTCAACCCGGCCTAACACCTCTCGGCGTGGTAACCGATGCTCCGACGAACTGGACAGATTGTTTTCCACTCGACTGTCTGGAGTTCGACGATGTCAACATCACCCAGGCTCACATTGACATGGCTGCTGCCCGCATGGCTGAAGCGTCAAACAACAACTTCCTGCGGTGGCTCTCGCTTGATCGTGGTTTCAAAGCCGATTATACCGCTTTCCAAGAAGGTCCTATTTACGGCTCATTGCTGTCCGACGGCACATGGGAAAATGCGCTTTGGGGCAACGGTCGATGGACCGGCTCCTCAACTTGGTTGCTGGTCCAACTGGACAGCACCAAACTACAGGAAATGGGCTGGGAAGTCATTTGGAAAGATGCACATCAAGAGAAACAAGTCCAATTCACCGATGAAGGATTCAGAGTCGGAGGTTACCGCCTCTCTGACGGTGAACTCGTTCTTCATCCGCCTCAGTACACCGAAGACGAATGCATGGAAAAGCAAGAATCAGGGGCTGGCTGTGCTACTGAATGGACCTACATGGACCTCGAAGGCCATCTTCGCACTCACGACCGAACCACCATCACCCTGCTCTTGGGTCAGGGAGTCAATGTTGAAGTCAACAGAGAATTGCAATCCAGTGCTGGACTCATCATCATAATGGGGTTTGTCATCGTGGCCCTCCTCTATGTCAGCCTGCGCCGCTGGTCAGACGTGGCGATTGTGATGTTTGCACTGGGTGCTGCTCTTTTGTGGATGCAGGGACTCATCGGACACTTTGCCAACTTCACAGGCTGGTTTGGCCTGAGCCTCATCGCACGCTCGCAATTTTCCAATCTGCTGCCGATTCTCGTTCTCGCGTTGGGAATTGACGACGCCTTGCACGCGCTCCATCGCTACAAGGAGGAGCGAGCGGACGGAAAGAGTTCGTATGATGCCGGCGCCATTACGCTCTCCCGTGTTGGGCGTGCCATCACGCTGACCTCTCTTACGACGATGTCCGCCTTTGCAGCGAACCTCTTCAGCGACATCGCTGCCTTGCGTTCCTTTGGAATAGAAGCCGCATTGGGTATCCTCGCTGCCTTCCTGCTGACTGGTCTGTGGGCGCCTTTGATTCGGGTAAGTGTCGATGATTGGCTGGACAAGCGCGCCAAGAAAACGGTGTCAGACGAAGTCAAATCCATCGTGAATCCCGACTGGTTACGTTCGGTCACCCTCGCTTCAGGGCAGCGCAAAACCGCATCGATTATCGCCGTTCTTGCTCTGCTGCTCACCGTTCCAGCCGCATATGGGATGGCACAACTCGAAGGCGATTTTGCCGTCGAAGATTTCCTCGATGAACGCTCTGACTTTGCGATTGGCGTGGATGAGATCGCTCATCGTTTTGCAGATGAAGGTGAGCCTGCCAATCTCTTGATTCTCGGTGATGTTCTCGACCCTGAGGTCTTTGCTGCTATCGACGTGTTCCGTCAGGATATGGACGCACTCCCCGAAGGTGTGCCAGATAAAATCACTCGTCAACCCGACGGTACCATCGACATCCTCGCTCTTGACGAGATGGTCTTTGCCGCTCAAGGAAGCCTCGTCCTCAACAGCACGCCCTTCGAAGCTGCTGGATGGCAACCTGATGTGGAAGGGCACGGCATGAATTGCTCACTGGCTGGCAACGGACCCTTGGTGGACACCACCGACCGTGATTGCCTAGCCTTTTTCTACGGCTTCCTATCCCTCAACGGCGTGCCGGGCGTCGGTCCAATCCCCGATATTCCCGCCAGCATCGTGCAACTCTACATTATGCCCGTGACCGACCTTGACCCAAACCAACCTTGGCTTGACGTCAATGGTGAGCCTGCTGCTTACGAAATGATGCAGATTCGCTTCGGCATGACCGCTCCGGAAGATTTCCCCGGCATGAAAGGTGGCGTCGCAGAAGTTTGGCGAGACCTCGAAGTATTCACCAACCTCTCAAGCGGGACCTACGATGCCCCTGGTGAAATTGATGAAGATAAGCCGCTCAATTGGGTGATGCTAACAGGTCGACCCATCACGCGGTTTTCAGCCTCTACTGCCATGCAGGACGAAATGCAGTCATCGCTCATACTCGGCTCCATCTTCGTCTTTGGTTGCCTTTCGATTGGATTCCGCTCACCCAAACAAGCCTTCGTGACCTTCGTGCCAATTCTGCTGGTCGTAGTATGGCTCTACGGACTGATGTACGTCGCAGGGTCTTCACTCAACATCGTGACCGTCACCATTGCAACCATTTCCCTGGGCGTTGGAATTGACTATTGTATTCACGTAACTGAGCGATATCAGGAAGACAGAGAAAACGGAAAATCGCACAACGATGCCCTTGCTGCGGTTGGAGGTGCTTGCGGTCTTGCCCTGCTGGGTTCAGCGAGTTCGGACATCGCTGGTTTCGCTGTGATTGCACTTTCTCCGATGGGGCTCTTCGCTAACTTCGGAATCTTCTCTGCTGCTATGATCGGACTTTCGCTCTTCGCAAGTCTCATCCTCACAACCGCAGCCCTTGGACTCATTGCTGCTCCCGACCCAATCGCTTCAACGGAAGAAGAGGCTTGAGAAGCAACAACCAACCGCCCGAGTGCGGCTTGAAGGGTGCACGCCCTGTACCAAGTGACAATGAATTGAATTACGTTGTTAACGACCCTGCAGGCTTTTGAGGTAAGATCCAATGAGGTAAAGAATGGCTTGGATGAACGATAACGGAATCCAAAGAGGTGCTGCAATAATCGCAAGGTAGATTGTCCAACCAAAACTATCCCCTATGAACTCTCCCTCAAAGAGGAAGAGAAAAAAGGAGAGTAGGCCATTGATAATACAGTCAAAACTACGATGATCCCCACTTTCTTGAATTGGAATCCCATCGCCTTCTGATCAAAGGGTTCGAAATGACCATCGAGGACGCCATTAGCGCCTTCCCATTCGAATTCATTCTCGCAGTGAGGGCAATCGAATAGCCCGAAAGAGCCGTCTTCTAATTCAATTTCGTCATCACAATGAGGGCATTCAATGTGAACCATTTCATACCATCCAAGGCCAAGGGTTTGGAATCAAACCCAAGAGCTGTAGAACAATAAGAACGCCGAAAATAATGAAGGCGAAGGTCAATTCAATTGCACGGTAGATGATTGAGAGAAACACACTCGGGTCCGGGATATCGGCGCCGATGATGGTGACAATTGACATGAGAAGAAAAGCGACTGTACCTGCTCCTGCCATATCTTAGCATCACTGATGTTTCCTATAAGCATTCACCCTGCGGAAGCGAAAACTAAACCAGTCTCATTTCTGTTTGAACTCGGACTCTGTTCACCCTTCAGCCAACGAGATGGAGATGGCCGATGAGCATCGGTGACTTCATGAAGGGTTGAGCCCGCCCCTCAAATGCTGTCCTAGGGGTTGGCCCCGGGAACGTGGTGATTTCATGACTGAAAACGAGGCGGAGCAACCCGACGATGAAGAAGAAGACTGGATGAAATACGCCACCGCCAGTTTTGGTGAAACTGATTATTCCCTTTGGGATGAAGTTGAGGAAGAAGATGAAGAGACGCCCGAAGAGGAAACAAGTCCTCAACTCGGCCAACTCGGCACTCACATGGAAGAAATCCCAAGAGCGCCCTCACCTGCAGGGCACAAGCACCTCATTCGCATGGGGACATGCGATTCATGTTTGGGTCGTATCGGTGGGAAAATGCGCTACGGTCAGACCATTATTGAATCTGGTATCGAAGTTCGTGCTTCCGTGGTTGAACGCGACCCTCACTTGGCCACTGCACGGGAAGAAACACCGTTGTGCCCCTTCTGTGAGAACCTCTTTGAGGAAATTGACCTTCTTGCGGACATTATTTTTGATTCACTTGAGCCCTACGAACTCAGCCGTTTGCAATTGGGTGCACGCTTTCCAAAAGACCAAATCGAGCAGGAAGAAGTCTTGCGTAAGCGCTTTGCGGCTGGTGGTTCCGATGCACTCAAACCCTCGCTGGTGAATCACATTGCTCGTCGTTTAAGTGACCGTCTCGACGGCATCAACATGGTGAGTGATAAACCCGATGTCTTGGCACTCATCGACGTCTTGACCCTCACGGTTGACCTGGATATCCGTGCCGTGTATGTCTATGGCCGCTACCGAAAACTTGAGCGAGGAATCCCTCAGACGCGCTGGCCCTGTCGAGCCTGCAAAGGACGGGGATGCGAACGTTGCGACCATACGGGCTTGCAGTACAAGCGAAGTGTCCAGGACCTCGTCGGCAACCCGATGTTGGAGATTTTTGAAGGCAGCGAGCATGCTTTTCACGGCATGGGTCGTGAAGACATTGACGTTCGGTGCCTCGGCCGCGGGCGGCCCTTCGTTTTGGAAGTCAAGGAACCAAAGAAGCGGAATTTCAATGCTGCCAAACTTGCCGAGATCATCAACGAGACCGCAAAAGGTGCAGTTGAGGTTTCGGCCATCCGCCAGTCAACACGCAGCGAGGTCGTTCGCATCAAGGACACGCCTGCTGAGAAATCCTACACCATTCGCTTCACCCTTGAGCCAATGAATGAGGCAGAGTATGCTGTCTTGACTGCGCCCGTTGATTTGACAACAGATGACGTCCAAAAGCGGAGCACAAAAAAGCGTCGCCGGCAACGTCGTGGGGACAAAGAAGCAGACCGCACCAAGCCTTTGGAGGCGGTCATTGAAGTGCCACTATCAGGGCCAAGTGAAGACGAATTAACCGCCATGAAGAAAGCAGCATTGGTGGCCTTGGCTGAGAAGCATGAACTCAAGAAAACAGGGACGAAAGCAGAATTGATCGAACGGATTCTTGCGGCACTTCCACCTGCGCCAGCCACCTTTGATTTCCTCGGGGATGAAGAAATTTTGAAGATTCTTGAGAGTTTCAACGGCATGAAATTGGCACAAAGAACACCTGAGAGGGTATCGCATCGACGGGCTGATTTGATCCGCAAGCGAACCGTCTACGAGGCTCATTCGGCTATGATCGAGGTCAATGAACACGGTGAGCGTGAAATCGAATTCACACTTCGTTGTGAATCTGGCACCTATGTCAAAGAAACCGTTCACGGGGACAGCGGTCGAACGCAGCCTTCGGTGGCTGCATTGCTAAAAGCCAAGTGCAAGGTGATGTGGTTGGACGTTGGCGATATCCATGCTGACTGATGAAAAAGGTGCTCAAGCCAGTGGAGTATCTCCGTCGCGGTGCTTATATGGAGAAGGCAGGTCGGCAGAATGCTCCGAAGAGGCGTTAGCGCAATTTTAAGAGCACTGAGGCGAAGAAGATGAAGCGTTCAAAGGGTCAGCGAGTGGGAACCCGAAGCATTTTGCGACGACGAAAGAACGAGCGAAGCCGCTTGAACATTCGACGTGTCATGCACGAGTACGAAGAAGGAGACCGTGTGGCTATCGTCCTTGACGGTGGTCAACAAGGAGGTATGCCTCACCGACGTTTCAATGGCCGAACTGGTTTCATCGAAAAGCGCCAAGGCGTTGCTTGGGTTGTCGCAGTAAAGGACGGAAACATGCAAAAGACGGTCATTGCCCGTCCAGAGCATCTCCGCCCACTTGAATGAGGGATACATCATGACTGAAGAAGATAAGTTTCTGGATTTTGCTACCGTGCGAGAAATGCTCTATGACGCTCAAGAGCGCCGTGGCATGCTCAAGTACGAACAAAAGTGGGCACTTCAGCACGCTGAGTGGGCCGCAAGTCCCGAGCGAACAGGAACTGCTACCAAGCCCGAAGTCTTTGAAGAACTCCGAAACAAACTCCTTGAAGTCGAGACCTTGGCCAAGCACCCAGAGCTCGCTGCCAAACTCGCTGAATTAATGCCATCCGCTCCAGAACACATCCGTGCAGTATTCGGTTCCAAGCGTATCGTCATCGACGACGCTGAAGTGAATGCCGTTCTTGATATCGTCAAGCAAGTGATTTGAGTTTCATCGTGAAGGTGATCCACCATGACTGACCCTCGGCGCAGACGCCAAATCAAGACCCCTTCGGGTCCTAAGAAGAAGGTTACTGCAGACCCTTCGTCCTACAAAATGAGTCGCCCGAGCATCGGTCGTCAAGAAGTCCCCAAACCCAAGCCCAAGCCAGACCCATCTCAGGTCAAGCGGCAGCAGCGAGGCGGACAAGGCGGCAAAGGCCGTGGACAAGGCGGTAACAATCGCGGACAACAACGCGGAGGTCGTGGTGGCCGCAATGACCCCCAACAACGTCCCGAGCGTCCTGAAGCACTCAAGGGAGAGGACTGGGCTCGCGTGGTAGAGCACAGTCCGAAAGAAAACGTCGTTACTGCCATGGCTGAAAATGGCATGCTCTTCTGTCGACTTAAGGTGAAAGCCAGCGAGGAGATGTTCATCCCCAACCAACGCCTCTACATCGGTACCGACAAGGCTCAACGCAAGGAAGTCGTGGCCATTCTCGGCATGGCTCACCTTGACAAAATGTCCAACATGGCTCGCCAAGACATGCCATTGGTTGTGCAACTCTTCGTTGAAGAGCACGCCCAATACTTCGTTGAAGAATTCTACAACCGTGCAGGCCCGATGAATCTCAAACAACATTCCTTCCAGTTGCTTCCCGATATCGGAAACCGCAAAGCGAAAAACATGGTTGACGCCCGAAACCAACTCGGTGTATTCGCCTCAATGGACGAACTCAACGCCCAGTGCAGTATCAACGGTGCCGAATTATTGGCTCGCCGATTTGTTCAAGAGATTGAAGACAAGGCACTTGTGCCCCGACTGATCGACCTTCTCTTGCCGGTGACCGCATGAAAAAAGCACGACGACTCGTCGATGCTCTTCGTGCCCTCCAACCCACTAAGAAGGCACTCGGCCAACATTTCCTCGTTCACGATGACATCCTCGAGCGCACCGTCGCATGGTCTGGGGTCACGGAAGCGGATCACGTGATGGAAATCGGGCCGGGTCCGGGTGTCTTGACCGAAGTATTGCTCGCCCAAGGATGTCGCGTCACAGCGATTGAACTGGACGAGGGTGCTTGTGGACACCTTCGGGCTGTTTTCTCAACGGCCATCGATGACGGACGTCTGGTCTTGATCGAGGGAGATGCTCTTCAGATACGTTGGCCCAATGACATTACTCGCGTGGTCGCCAACATCCCCTATCAGATTTCATCGCCACTTATCGATGTCATCACCCGACAACATCGCAACCCCCACTCAGCACCCCTGCACGACATCGTCATGCTCGTTCAAGAGGAGTTTGCTGAGCGTGTCGTAATGGAATACGAAAGCGATGTGGGCTCTCTGGGCATGGTCGTGGCGCTAGATTTTGATGCAGAAATGGGTGAACGAATCGGCCCTCATGCATTCTCACCTATGCCCAAAGTCCACTCACGACTGCTGAAACTCACACCGCATGATGAAGAATGGCCTTGCGACAGAAGGCTGCTCGTGATGATGATTCAGACCGCATTTGCTCAACGACGCAAGAAACTCAAGGGCAGTCTAAGGAGTCCGCCCAAGCGGATTGCACGTGTTCCTGGATGGCATGCGTCTCGATGGAAGCGAGCCTTCACTGGACTCCAGGACGATGAGCGCATGAACCGCCGCCCTGAGACCTTTGATTCGGAGGACTGGGCCGATTTAGGACTTGATTTTGAATCCGGAGAGGAAGAGGCTTGAGAGTTCAAAAGTACTCAAAGGAATGAGATTGTGGGGGAGAGGCTTTTCTTAGGAGTGCCTGCTCGCCTAGACTTGTCGGAGGGGAATACATGGCAAAGAAGGACACCTACCTAGCTCTACTTCGCAGAGGAATTGACGATACAACAGCCAATCAACTTGCTGATGCCGGACTCAAAATTGGAGACCTCAAGAAAATCGACAAAGAGATGCTCATGACCAATTATGGCTTGAAGGAAGCCATCGCTCTGGGAGTTATTGAAATCATCTCCGCTGGACCTCAATCGCACGGAAAAGAGCGGTTTTTGTCCAAAGTTCTTGCTCCCGAAAAGAAGCAAGAGTCACGCATTGAAGAAATTAAATTTCAACGCAAGCAAAAGGATGTACTCACCGAATTGGCCGAGCAGAAAGAGCGTTTGAAGATCGCAAAGGTGGAAGCCTTCCGCGCCCAGAAACTCATCATGAACCGTCTAGGAAAGACCGTTGAACTCATCGTGAAATTGGAGAACAACCTTCACGACGAAGGCAAGGATGACCAGATGGTGAAAATCCGTGACCAATTGGAAACACGTGGCCTTGAAGCAGCCCGCGATCACGAGATGCTGGAGTTGGAAGGCACGCCACAAGACATTGTTGACTTCCGTCGAAAGCACGTTCCAGGTTTGATTTTCCACGCTTGCCCCGAATGTGGTGACGAGTTAGACCCTCGCCAAGCCCGAGACCCAGACCAACCAGAGTCCTGGGCCTTCATCTGCTGGGAGTGCGAAACGAGTTTCACGCCTGATCTCACTCTCCATGTTGAGGGCATTCTCGATGGAAAAGACCGCATCAGTATCGACCCAGACAAGCCTCCTCGGAATCCTGTTCCACCCAAGCCTGCGAGGATGGACTTCTCCTCTGTGAGCGACTTGATTCGCCGAGACCTCGAAGAAACTGGTGCAACCGCCGACGAGATGACACGAGTTGTTGAGGAAAGCGTCGTTGCTGGTGGCCTCATGGACATCAACGATTGGATTGACCAAACCTTGGCTGCTAAGAATTACATTCAGGCTCAAGAAGACCGTGAAGACTTCATCCTGCGAACTGGAGCCGGTGCTACCAAGTTCAACAAGTGGATGAAGAAGGCAGGGCTTTTCTTCAACAAGCAAACGGGTCGCTGGACTCGTGAAAAGGGTCGATGAGGCGTTTTTATGTCGGCGGGAACCAAGGCCTTGGTGCTCGATGATGATGCTCCGTCGCTTTCTAACACCACCTCACCTGTCATCCGTTTCCTCAAAGGTGCTCACCTTCTTGGGCAGTGTGCCGTCAATCCCGGCGAAACCATCGTGGAACACGCTGAAGCATGCGGCATTCGCCTGCCCACAAATTGTACGTCAGGCACCTGTGGAACTTGCATGGTGAGTTTGATCATCGGTGAAGTACCACTTCCTGAAGAATTACCTCCTGGCTTGGACGATTTTCTGGTTGGGGAAGGTGCACGTCTCGGCTGCATTGGACGCCCGCGTGGCGACGTCGACATCGACATACGCCCACCGATTTGAGGTGATTCTATGTTTGATTCGTGGACGGGCATGGACTGGTTCATTCTCGTGATTGACATCGTGGCAATTGTCATTGTCGCCACCTTTCTCAAGCGTAAAATCCAACACAAACTTGCTGAAGTTGAGGCCCGGCAAGCATTTCATCGCCAACAGCGACAACAGAATCGGACGCCTGAGGACTGATGTCTTCAAGCAAATCGGCTCCATCAGGCTCAGCTTGCTTACCACAGAGTCTCAGCATGACACCATCGCTATCGATGGCATAACGACCGATGATTCAAGAACCCTTGACACAACCTTCCTTCCATGTCAGCGGGTCACGGCACCACCACAGGCCCGCTGCCCGTTGGTCAATTCGCTCAATTGATTCAGCACACGGTCAAGAATGACCCCATGTTTCAGCACCAAGCGCTGGCAGGGGAAATTTCCCAATGGTCGGTTCACAACGGCAACATCTACTTCACGCTACGAGATGATGTTGGTCAGATGAGTTGCGTCATTTGGCGCAGCGCTCGCCTGAACATTGACCCTGCCGTCAAAGTTGGAAGTGAAGTCATCATCATCGGCAGCCTTGACCTCTGGCCGAAACGTGGCAATCTGCAACTCGTCGTGTCCAAGATACAGCCCGTTCAAACATTGGGAGCACTCGAAGAAACGAAACGACAACTCGTTGAAACGCTCCGAAATGAGGGCGCCCTGGACGTCCCTTCTCGTCCTTTGCCTTCCTTGCCCAAGCACATCGCCATCGTGACCGGTGCGGGTTCTGCAGCCCTTTCCGATATGAAGCGCTTGATGGCGAACCGATGGCCGAATCTGCGAACGACCATCATCGGCGTTCTGGTCCAAGGCGACCAAGCACCTCGTGAAATCGTTCGTGGACTCGCCATCACACGCGACCTCGCTCGCCCGGAAGTGGCGCAGCGCCTTGGATTGCCGCCCGTTGATGCGGTGATCGTCGGGCGAGGCGGTGGTTCACCTGAGGACCTGTGGGCCTTCAACCTCGAGCCCGTCGTCCGAGCCATCATGGCCAGCACTGTTCCAATTATCTCGGCGGTGGGTCACGAACAAGACCATCTCGTATCCGATTTGGTTGCAGACGTGCGTGCCTCAACGCCTTCGAATGCCATTGAACGCCTTGTTCCTGACCAGCACAGCGTCTTGATGCTCATGGACGAACTGGACCAGCGTTTGGAAGCCTCTGTTCAACGACGCCTGCAGGAATTGCGTCAGCAATTAGCCCTTCTCACCAGTCAACTCAAGCATGCGCCAGGGAAGGGCGTTTACAGGGCCAAAGAAGTGCTGAGCGCCTTGAGCGGTCGCTTGACACGGGGCGTTG
This sequence comes from Candidatus Poseidonia sp., assembly GCA_030829545.1. Taxonomy (GTDB): domain Archaea; phylum Thermoplasmatota; class Poseidoniia; order Poseidoniales; family Poseidoniaceae; genus Poseidonia. The sequence continues at coordinate 14,912 of JAURAI010000006.1, forward strand.
ATGCAAGCCTTGCTCGTCAGCAACAACGCTTGGTAGCCTTGCAGGCAACCTTGCAGGCTGCTCATCCCAAACGGGTCCTTGAGCGCGGTTATACCATGATACAGGACGACAAAGGTCGTGTCCTCACCTCAGCAGCAAGCCTTGAACAAGGGCAGACTGTCAACCTTCAATTCGCCGACGGCCACGCATCAGCAGACATTCACACCATTGAACCAAAGGAGGAACAACCATGAGCAACGAAGAACAAAGCTACGATGAAGCCGTACAACGATTGGAAGCCATTGTCACCCAACTTGAACGGGGCGGCAAGAATCTTGACGAAACGCTTGCCATGTTTGAGGAAGGGACGACCTTGCTCAAGCGATGTCAGCAGGAATTGGCAGAAGCCGAAGGCCGACTTGCAGAATTGCGTTTGGATGAAGCCGAAGCATTGGTCAAGGACGACGAGTGAGGAATCACCATGTCGAGGAAGCACGCTGCACTTCAACGCCGAGTGGCGAGAGTGCTGGGTGGATGGAAGGACCCGCATCATGACCGCCCCTATCCTGAAATGGAGATTGTGCAGCAGGTGACCATCGCAGAGGATGGAGAGGTCAACCTCACCGTGAAACCAGCGCGCCCTCATTGCCCCTGTTGCCTCATGGACTTGGACGCCCTTCGGCTCCGTCTTTCAGAGGTCAAAGGAGTCACCTTCGTGCAGATCGATGTCAAAGACATCCCCGGTGCGCCTCGGTGGACACGAGCGCTCAACCGTTGAGTTCAGCTCGGGCGTGAACGCGCTTGAGCACAACGAAAGCTGGAAGTGACCAGCCGACCACTGAAACCAACCAGGCAAGGAGCGAACCGACGATTACGCCGTAAGCAGGAAGCGACCACATCGCGATGTTGGCATAAACGGCTACACTCACACCGCCCAACATCATCGGGCCTGCAGCGCCTTGCGGAACGGTCGGACCTTGAGCGAGCCAAAGCGCCACCATGCTTGTCAAGAAAATAGCAGGGAATACACTCGCTAAACCGGCGAGAAGAGGTTGGCCCAATCCTGCGAGCCACACGGCCATTGCAATCGCCAAGGCGGCCATGCATCCCCGAGCAACAAGCACGCCACGGCTGACTGATTTACTGCCCTTGGGAGCCTCTTGGGGGCGGAGGTTGAAGGCGATGGCTACCACCAACAGAACCACGAAACCAACCAAGGCGGTGGTGGATTCGCTCCATCCAGAGAGCGGCCCGTCCACCGTGAAGATCATGGCTGCTCCGAGGAGCGACCACAACAGAAGAGAGGTGAGTGCCGTCAAGAGAAGTGGCGACCTTTTACTCGTAAAAAAGCGGGGCAGGACGACCCAAGCGCCCAAAAAAAGAGTGTTGAGCACCATGCCAAAGGGAACGACGGACATGCTCGAGATGAGGGCGTCCTCACCCCCTGCAACGTACATACCGACTGCAGCCGGTACGATGGTGGAAGGAACTGTACCCAGCAAACCGCCAATCAAGCCCCCCCATTTTTCGATGGCAACCGTCACGCATGTCGCAACCAAACCTGCGAAAAGGGCCGACAAAAGAATTGACGTCAGGACGATGAGAGAACCCCCGCTTGAGCAAGATGTTCTGTCAGGGCAGCATGGTGTCCACCGTTCCAGTGAGCACACGCCTCACCGTTGACGTAGAGGACATTGAACGGGACCATGGCAATGTGCGCAGCCCACGTACGTGCCTGTGTGAACGCAGCGCCGAGGTCTGAACGTATGTTGAGCGTGACGATATCGAGATGAGGAATTCCTTCCCACTGCTCAAGGGCTCGGTGCCACTCAGTGCAATCATCGCATCCGGGGCGCCCGATAACAAGCAAGGTGACCCGGCCGTCTTGACCGAGAGCCTCGTCCACGTGGGTCATGGCCCGAAGGTGCATGCCATCACTCCGAAGTATGGGCGGTGATGTTCACAACATCTTGCAGTTCTATGCTTCGTGCACCGCGCCCGCTGGCATGTTCTGCGGCCTTGATGAGGCGAGAGCGCATCCATCCAAGCGTCATCATGCCTCGCATGCTGTTTATGGATTCGATGAAATGAACGGGGTTATTTCCCAATTGTGCATGGTTGCGGATGTCGTCTTCAAGGTCCTCAAAGACTTCAGAATACATGTCAAGCAATTCGTCAAGAGCATCTTTTGTGACCGCCATACGAGCGACACTACGAGCGAGCGCAAGCAGGGAAGTAGGTGTGAGCATGCCACCACTCTGGCTTGCGACGAAATCATTTGCACCGCCTTCAGGAACGACGGTCTCGTCCTCTTCTTCGTCCGAATCGGGCTTGCGCATGTTGAGAAGTGCACGGTCCAAATGGCGTGGTTTGATGGTTGCAACTCGGTCCCGCTCTGCAGCCTCTGAAGCATTTCGCAGGAGCGCCGCTAAATGGGCTTCTGTATGTTCAATGCCTGCTTGAACGGCTGCTGAACCGACCGATTCAACCCCATCGATGCGGTCGATCATCAATTCGCGAGTCCGATTGTAATTCAACCGACTACGTTTTGGATCGTCCAGCGTTTTGCGTTCAGGGTCTTGGCTCAGTGTTTCCTGTTCCATTTGGGGAACCAAACGGTCGAGTTCTTCGCACAACAATTCAACCAGCCGTTCCTTGACGGCCCCTGAAAGGCGCATCGTGGTGTAGTGAGACGATACGGCCGCAATGTGGCTGGCTGAGTAAGGCTTGGCGACCATGCCCTTGGTGGAGGTCCTGCCATCCTTGAATGATGTGGTTGAGTTTCTTGGGCTCACTCGACCAAGCCGTCATCCCTTCCAATGACTTGGTTGAATTCCCACGCATGCAGGCATTCATGACCGCCGATGAAACCACCGGCTTCTCGGGAAGGACCGATGAATTCAGAACCGCACAAATGGCAAAAAACATTGACGATGAGTTCGTTGAAGTAGGTTCCATTGGGAGTGACCCGTTTTGGAATGCGTTTTCCGACATCGTTGTGGTCCCAGTCTTCGGTTTTCTCGCAAATCTCGTCTTCACGTTGTTCCTGTGTCATGCATCCCACTCCATCAACCAAGGAAGCGCGCCGTCCGCCGTTAGTGGGCGCATGCCTTCTTCGTCACGCAACCATGTATCCTCTGTACCAACGCTTCCTTCACCGTACACCACCTTCGGTTCAATGGCCATGGTTCCACCCACGGGAAGTGGCCGGTCAAAGCCAGCCGCCACCACGGGCGATTCATCGAGTTGGAGACCAATTGAATGGCCGAGGAAGCGGCTTTGGTCGGGGGTTGTTCCCATCAGGTGGTCTTTGTAGCCCAAAGTTTCTGCCATCAGCAAGCCGTCATCCCACGCTTCACTGCAAGGCCGGCCTTGGTCGAGAACATCGACGACAACTTCCTTCACCGTCACCATATCGTCAAGGCGTTTTGTCCATGTTTCATCAAGACGGCCTGCGACAAACATTCTGGTGCAGTCCACCATGTATCCGCGATGGGCATGAACGAGGTCAACCAAAACAGGTTCGTTGGCCTTGACCCGTGAGAAGCCTGAGCCCATACCGGACAAGGGGTGAGGTCCTGTTCCCCCGACTGCAGAATCAAAGAAGGAAGGGATGCCTCCAGCACGGCCGGCAACGATAACGCCACGGTCGCATTGAAGCGGATAGCGACGCATTTGCACATTGCCACCAAAGCCTTCGCTGCGACTCACGGCCTCTGCGGCGGCAACCATATCGAGCTCACTGACACCTTCGCCACCAACCGTAAGGACAGCCTCAAACATTCGGTATTGAACGGATGCAGCCGTTTCCATTTGCTCAATTTCCCATGCGGATTTGATTTCACGTTGTCGGTGGATGATGGCGGTGACATCACCAGCCTCTCCAAGAGAGGAGAGAGCAGAGGCAAAGCGAGCGGTAAAGGAACCGGGCGCTTCTCCAAATTGGAGGGCAGGAGCCTTTGTGACTCCCATTGAGCGGAGGGTCTCTGCGAAGGTGGAAAGGCGTGGAAAAGCACGAACGTGATGCGGTGCATCATCGCCGCCCGCCTCCCATTGCGCTCGCTTGAGTGAGCGGCGAACGAACGCAACCGGTCCGTCACCGTCTGAATCGAGGCTGCCGCCTTCTCCCAGGGCAGGGACAAAGAAGGAAGCGTCCTGTCGGCCACCGGTATAGTAGTACAGGTCAACGGGATGTTGAACCAAGGCTCCTGGCAAACCTGCTTCCTTGAGCATCTTAGCCAAACCGGCCTGACGGGCTGCCAATTCACTGACTGGAACTCGCCAGTCCTCTCCCTCGGGACCAACGATGTCGTCGGGCGACCAGGCTGTCATGTGTTGAGGACGGTTGGCGACTGTTCAAAACCCATTCGCCCACGAAGATGGCGATGTTCTCGAAGGCCTCGGTGGAAAAAGGATGCGAGGGCCTTGCAGGAAAAACAATTATACTTTGATAAATGCACTGAACAACATGGATTACGAAGCATCAACTCTGCTGGAATTGAAAAAACTCTGCAAGCAACGAGGCCTCAAGATTTCTGGGACAAAAGATGAAGTTGTCATCAGACTGATGGAATACGACGAAATGGCAGCATGAGGAGGGGCTCAAGCGCCCGTATTCCAGCAAGTCGGCACACCCATGATCATGCCCATGCACGGTGCTCAACAAATCATGATTCCACAAAAGAATTCAATGTACCAAACGCTTGGCACCTTCGTCGTTCTCTACGCCTTGGTGCGAATCGGGTGGTCAATGCTATGGACGTTAAACAATGAACAAATGATCGGTTGGTTGCTTGCTCCGGTTGGCTTTTTCATTGGCATCGGCTTCTTGATGGGAGGGGCACTCATCCATCAAGAGTCCAAGAATGGAATTCTTCTTACGCTGAGTGTTCTGGTTGTTTCTGGATTTCTCAGCATCGCCTTCCACGCTGATTCAATGAGCGATATGAATCCAGTGACACTTATCTGGGGCGACTCTGCGATGTTTATGACCTCAATTTTGTGCTCCTTTACGTGTTTCGCAATTGTGGGACTCCCACTTCTCCTCGGAGATGGAAACATGAAACCAGGATGGCCTCCCTCCCTTCAACGCATTTTTGACGGAGCAGGTAAAGGCGACAAAAAGCGTCAGGTCGCCTGCGGAAGTTGCAATGAAAAACTGAAGATTCCTGCGGCCTATTCGGGCAATATTCAATGCCCTTCCTGCAAAAGTACCATGAAAGTTTGAGCGAATTCCCGTTCCTACCTCAGAGATACTTGCGTGAATGTGGATGTTTCGCACCCTTCCCTTGTTCAATGAACGAGGCACAAATGAAGGAACCTTCTTATCTACGGCCCACAAGTTCATTCCATGCAAGGTCACCTCATCGTGAAACGAATTGGCTGGGGGTTGGTTCTTCTCGCTCTCTTGCCCTTCGTGATAGGGGTTTCGTTGTCAACGAGCGATGCTATCTTACTGAGTGATGTTGGTCGAAGTGGTATGTTTGAAATCACAGAAGAAGAAGCTGGAATGGTGATCATCGTTTTTGATGAGTATGGCGTTATTGAATGCAGCGAGTATGAATTCAACGTCTTCGATGAGAACCAGCAACGAATCATGTTCACGAAAACCGACTGTGAGAAATGGTGGGAAGAGAGTACCTATCAATTTACATCCGAGGCACTCCCCCCTGGCATGTACGATTTTGATGCTTCTGATGATGTTGAGATTTTGGCCGTTAAGGGCGACCTTGAGACCTACATGGAAAACTACGTCATTGGGGAATTCCTCTCCAGCCTGGGATGCGGTATTTGCTGCTTCGGCATCGTCGCTGTTGTCGGCAGCAGCAGAATGGGAGCGGCAACGGCCTACGGCGCTGAGAACCAAGTGATCTTGATGGGGCAGGGCCAACCCGTTGAAGCCATTCCAGTCGTGGCTGAGCCGGTTCAATCCAGCATGTATCAAGAGATTGTGAGGCAAGCCGAAACCGTCGTGTCCACTGTGGAGGATGCTGAGGATGAAGCATCACCGAATGGAAGTTTCTGGGGCGGCATCACCGAGGATTAATTCATCAGTTCATCCAGTTGAGGTGAAGCCGTTGTGGACAAGCGTTCCTCTGCAATGGCGCAATAATCAGCAGACAGGTCAACGCCGATGTAATGGCGTCCGTGCTGCTTTGCTGCAACACAGGTTGTACCCGAACCATTGAAGGGGTCGAGGACGATATCGCCGGTGAAACTGTACATCTCAATGCACCGTTTGGGCAATTCCACTGGGAACGGAGCGGGGTGGTTCACGCGAGAGGCCCGTTCTGTGGCAAAGGACCAGATGGATTTCGTGTGCTGGATGAAATCGTCCCGTGGAATGGTGTCCAAGCGACCTTCGGCCCGCTCGGTCTTGGTTCTCGGGAGCTTGTAATCACCCTTTGAGAAGACGAGCAAGTATTCATGCACGTCACGCAAGCATGGATTGGAAGCGGATTGGAAGGAGCCCCAAGCACACGATGAACCAGCACTTGCCGATTTATCCCAGATGATTTCACCTCGCATCAAGAATCCTATTTCGTGCATGATGATGTTGATGTGGGAGGAAAGGGGAATGTAGGGCTTGCGACCCAAATTCGCGACGTTGATGACCATTCGGCCGCCCGGTGTGAGGACACGATAGCATTCTGCGAACACTTCGTGCAACAAGTTGAGGTACTCGGCTAGGGAGAGATTTTCATCGTACTCCTTTGAGGCATTGTAGGGTGGCGAGGTCACAACGAGATGAACGCAATTATTGGGCAGGGGCAAGGCCCTTGAATCACCGCAATGAACGGTATCAAGATGCTCCGAAGGGAAGGCTTGGACTTCGCCAACTTCCCGTGATGCAACCAAGCCTTCATTCAGTCGACTGGTGTAATAGGTGGTGGCGTCGTGACCTTCGCGTCGAGAAACACCGAAGGATGAGGTTGCCGTGCTGGCGCGACGTCGTGCACCCTCCAAAGGGGCATCCTTCACCGTCGGCTCATCAGCCATGAAGGCCAAGGTTGTCGCGGGCTTTATCACCTTTCGCGCCAAAGTGGCCATTCAGACGCGCGTCTTGCCACCCTTACTTGACATCCGACCTCTCGTTGTCGAGGCGAGGGATGAAAAACCGAAAGCGCTTGGATTGTTCAATGGCAAAGGTCCTGACCTTGGACGACGTCAATGTTGACGGCAAGACGGTCCTGCTTCGCGTGGACATCAACAGCCCGATGGACCCGTCCACGAAATCGTTCTTGGACGTCACGAGAATTCGGGCCATTCTACCGACCATCCAGCGTTTGGTCAAAGCCAAAGTCATCATCATGGCGCATCAATCTCGTCCTGGAAAAGACGACTTCACCAGCACCTTGGGTCACGCCCGTGAACTTGGCCGCCTCCTTGGCCGTCAGGTCAAATGGGTGGACGACATCCACGGCCCGAAGGCAATGGATGCCATTGAAAGCCTCGAAGCGGGCGAGCTCCTGATGCTCAACAATGTCCGTATGGACGAGGAAGAAATGAACGTCACAGGTGGCATGAATGCCATGGCTGAAACCCAACTCGTTCAGGACCTCGCCAGTGTAGCGGACCTGTTCGTTAACGATGCCTTCGCCTGTGCACACCGTTCCACTCCATCCATCGTTGGTTTCGCCAGCATGCTTCCTTGTGTTGCTGGAGAACTCATGGGCAACGAATTGCGAAAATTGGACATGGCGCTCGAAACGCCCAAGCGCCCCTGTTTGGCTGTTCTTGGAGGCGTCAAAGTAGACGATTCCATCCAAGTCGCAGAAAACATGCTACGCAACGGAATTGCCGACGAAGTTTGGCCGACCGGAGGCGTTGCCAACCTGTTGCTCGACCTCGCTGGTTTTGACATTGGAGAGGTCAACCGTGACTTCCTCAAAAACGAATTGAGGGATGAATGGGCACCCACCATTCAGCGTGCTCGTGGCCTTCTTGATCACTACGGAAGCAGCATTCACCTCCCTGTGGATGTAGCCGCCAACATTGAGGGCAACCGTGTTGACGTGCCTCTTGCAGAATTACCACTTGAAGCACCCCTCCACGACCTTGGGTTGGAGTCCATTCGCTACCTTTCTGCCGCCATCAAGCAGGCAGGAACCATCATTCTGAACGGTCCGGCAGGCGTCTTTGAAATCTCTGATTTCGCACTTGGAACCATTGAGATTCTCAACGCTTGTGCTGAATCCGAAGCCTACACGGTGATGGGTGGAGGTCACACGGGGACCTTGGTGACCAAGCGCGGCATTGCCCACAAAATGGGACACGTCTCAACCGGTGGAGGTGCTTGCTTGGATTACATCGCAGGTCGCCCGCTCCCCGGCGTGGTCAGTCTTGAGCAAAGCGCCGTCGCTTTTGGCGTGGACATCACGGCGGCAGCACATCACGAATGAGAAGGAGCCACTGGGGAGATTCGAACTCCCGACCTTCTGATTACGAATCAGATGCTCTACCAACTAAGCCACAGTGGCGCTAAATTTGCCGCTGACCCAATCAAACATAAGGAAGTCGGTCTCAACCTCAGCGTTCATGAATCATGGCGAACAGGCGCTACCATGACCGATGACTCGGCGGTTCGCTATCGCAACACGGTCCTCTACGACCGTGGCGGTCAGAAAACCGTGGGCGATGTCTTGCTTCACGCTGATGGATCGTGGTCTGCATCCAAGGGCGACGAAGACGTCCTTGACGACATCGACGGGTCAAAGCGCCTCATTACGCGCAGTTTCCAAAACTGGCACACTCACTTGGCCATGCAACTCAATGCAAGGGATTTCAGCGATGGATTTCCGCTGCACCGTTGGCTCAATGAGGCTGTCTTTCCCACCGAGTCACGAATCACTCCGGACTATGTTCGCATGGGCTCACGCTGTGCTGCTGCCGAGATGATTCGTACGGGTAGTTCCTTTGCCGCTGACATGTACTTCTATCCTGCAGTCACCGGAGATGTCCTCACAAAAGCGGGCTTACGCGGCCTGATTGGCGGTCCCGTGAGCGACCTTGCCTTGCCCAGCCATGATGATGCAGCCTCAGCGCTGGAAGAATTGGACGGCCTTCTCGCTTCCAATTCAGACCAGGATTTGGTGCAATACGCCATCGCCACTCATTCGGTCTACTTGTGCAGTGAAGAAACGCTCCGACGAGCCTCCGAATTAGCAGAGCGACGAAAGGCTCGTCTGCACATCCACGTCAGTGAGACTCGCCAAGAAGTTGCGAATTGCCACCGTGACAACGGACTCTATCCGGTCGAATACCTCGACAGCATCGACTTCTTTCAGCCGGGTACCATCTGTGCTCACGCTTCTTGGGTCAAGAAGAATGAGATTCGGATGCTCAAAAAGCATGAGGCTACAGCCGTCCATTGCCCGTCCTCCAACATGAAATTAGCATGTGGAGGGACGCTCTCGCTGCCTGCCTACCTCGAGGCGGGTGTTGATGTCCGTTTGGGAACCGACGGTGCTGCTTCTTCAGGAAATGGATTGAATATGCAGGGTGAGGCTCGTCTTGCCTCGTTGGTTCAGCGCCATGACCATTGGGATGCAACGCTCCTTCCTGCCGTTGACGCCATGGATTTGGCGACAAAAGGAAGCAGGGACTGGGCCGTTTGGAATCTTGATGATGTCCGCATGCGCCCGAGAGGCCGCAGCGATAACCGCCATCTAGCCAACTTGATTTTCAATGGAGCAGAATGCCTTGACCTGTGGGTTAACGGCCAGGCACTCCGCCGAGACGGTGTGACCCTCACGCTGGACGAACATGCCATCCTCGACGAAATTGACGGCGCAGTAGCAACCTATTACGAAGGCGTTGAATGATCACTCAACACGGGTGTAAGCGAGACCAAAGATACCGAGCAGCGTGAACACAAAGTAGAGCGCAAAGCCTGCCTGCAAGTGAACGCTGTATTCCATGTTCACCTCAAATCCATCGGGAACGGCTTCAAAGGTACCGATACCGACATAGTAAGTCCCTGCTTCAACTTGCCATGTTAAGCCCGTTGAGCCATCTGTGCTTCCGGTGATGACGTCCGTGTCGTAAGGGCCGCATATCGCAGGGTCACCCAAATTCTGTAAGCCCGGTGGGGTGGACTCACAGGTGTTTTTCTCATCTTGGTCAACGATGACTGCGTACACATCATCGCGGTCCCATGTGAGGTCAAGCGTAACGGCAAGGAACGGCCCAAAGCCCTTCTCGGGAAGAGGCTCATCTGCAAAATAGGAACGATTTGGAGTATTGGGAGTCGGTATATCCTCGATTTCACCCTCAAAGGTGATGCCGTTCCATCCGAGAATCACAAGCAGAATTGAGATGACAATAGCACCGTAACCAATGGTCTCCTGTCGCTTCATGAAGTTCACCTCAAAGGAAGAAGAAAGCCAGGGCTAAGATGGCATAGCAAGCCAATAGCATCACGCCCTCCAACCAATTGGTTTTGCCGTCGGCGAGGATAGCGATGGCGATAAAGACCGATACGAAGGTCGCAGCAGTTTCGAGCATGCCGAACTGGAGAGGGAGCCCTACGCCCAAAACCCAACCCAAGAGAACCATTACCGGAGCCACGAAGAGAGCGATTTGAACGCTGCTTCCAATGGCGATGGCTATCGAGAGGTCCATCTTGTCTTTCCCAGCGACGATAACTGCAGTAAAGTGTTCAGCTGCATTTCCGAAAAAGGGAACGAGGATGACGCCGATGAAAAGTTCGGGCATGTGCCACTTTTCGACGGTTACTTCAACGCTGTGAACGAGTACGTGCGCCATCCACCCAACAAATAAGGTGGCCAAGAGAAGCAGGGTCCATGCGTCCTTGATGCTCAATTGTGGGTCTTCATGACCGCCATGGCCTCCAGATTCAAAATCCTCTGAATGCGTTTTCAATTGGAATAAGAGTGAGGCGGCGTAAACGGCAAGCAAGATGATGGCCGTAGCGTAAGAAAGACGCAACACGTCTGCTTCCGAACCACCTGATAGATGGAAGGCGGAAGGGACGATCAAAGCGACGACTGCCATGACCAAAAGGGCGCCATTCATTTGCCCGCTTTGTGATGCGAACCGTTGCTCTCGATGCTTCAAACCGCCGTAGAGCATGGCGATACCGAGTACGAGGAGGAGGTTGCCGAGAATTGACCCGATCAGGGAAGCTTGGGTGACCGTCACCATGGTTTCCAACACGTCTGGATTCTTTGATGCAGCATAGAGGGCCATTCCAGCAATGATCATTTCCACTGCGTTTCCAAAGGTTGCATTGAGCAAGCCTCCGACGGCTTCACCGGTTCGAAGAGCAATTTCTTCCGTGGCCTTCCCCATCAAAAAAGCAAGAGGGGCAATGGCGATCATCGAAAAGAAAAAGGCCATTTCCAACGAATGACTCCATTCGTAATAGAGCGTAATGGGGACTGCCAGAAGCAACCAATTCAATTGATTCTTCATCGGGTTGAAGACATCAACGAGAGAAAGAAAGTCGCTTTCTGAGTTCTCAGGCTGGTCTTCCGAAGAGTGGCTTTGTTCGCTCATGGGTGGTCCTCCTCAGGCATGGCAACGAAGGTCAGTCGTCGTCCGACTGACGCTTTTTCACTGCACGGCGCTTTGGTGGTGCCTTACGTGGTGCTGCGCGACGGCCAACGGCACGGCGAGTCGCCTTCTTCTTGGGGCGGTCGTCGTCATCGTCGTCGTCATCGTCATCGTCGTCATCATCGTCGTCGTCATCGTCGTCATCGTCGTCGTCGTCTTCGGGTTCTGGCTTCTTCTTGCGACGGCGCTCTTTGCGCTGCGTGATGTTGATAGCGAAGGGGTCATCCTCTTCTACAACGGGTTCGGTTGATTCACTTTCTGAGGATTCTTCCTTCTTTTCTTCTTCTGGAGCGCCACTGCTCGTTCCCGTCACGGCATCCATGTCAAGGTCTTGGGAGGTGCCCATGAACTCGGCCATCCAGTCGTCATCGCCCTCATCATCACCGCGCTTCTTCTTCTTTGGTCCGGCCATTCCTGTACGAATCACGAGCAAGGATATGACAATTGCAAGGAGGTTCACAGCAGCGATAATCCATACCATCACGTAAGGAGGGTCGCTGTATGACGGCGTGATGACCTCTGGCTCAATTGGTGGTTTCAATTCCTCTTCATAGGTACAGAAGGTCGTTCCATCAAGCCTGTTACGGCAGAAGTCAACGATGAATTCGACGCGCTTTTGGACTTCATTACCTGCTCCGTCTGTGGCCCGAACGGTCACAGCGTGATAGCCTGCTTCGAAGTTACCCGTGGTGATTTCCATATCTGCTGTGAGCATACGGTTGTTTTCTCCAAGGTCGGTTACGCCACTAAGGTCGGCCCAAGGGGTCGAGAGTGAACTTCCAGTTGTTCCACCGAAATGGTAGGTGAAACGGTATTGGAATGAGGTGATGACAACGTCGTCTTCTGCTCCTGCAAGAAGGTTGATTCGGTTGCCGTAGAGGTACTTTGAGCCATCACCGGCAGGTGTCGGTGAGAAGATGGTCACCTGGGGGAGTTGAGCGTCAATAGAGAGCATGGTCCATGTTTGAATCACTTCGTTTCCAGATTCGTCTTCCATGGTTACGTTGATGTTCATGTCACCCGCTTCCATTTGAGAGGAGACACTGAAGTCATAGGTGAACAAAGGTCCCAGATCGGGGTTGTTGATGTTGTTGTTCAACATGGCAAGAGGGTCCTCGCCGTTGGTGAGCATGCCACCATTCGAGGTGGTGATGTTGATGCTGGGGGTGGTGCCCAAATCTTCGTTCACCTGGATGCGTAGGCTGTACTGCCCAGCGACGAGCGTGGTGCTGTCGTAAGGCGCCCCGTCACTGTCAACGACGGTCAAGACACCTTCTGGCAAGAGCGTGTCTTCTGCGACCTTGAAGGCGTTACCGCCAAAGCCAGCGAAAATCTCATCGTTGAAATTTCCGAATTGGTCGGTGATGGTAACGGCGTACCAAACGTTGCGGTCTACCTCGGAGGGGATGTCAAATTCGCGCGTGATGGTGTCGCCTGTGAACGAAGAGGTCGTAATATCGGGCAAAACCAATTCCCAACCTTCGCTGCCTATTGTCGAAATATCGTTCTCGTCTGCACCGAAGGGTTCACCGTAGTGGCGCCAAATAGCGTATGATTCGTCCACTTCGTCTTCATTGAACCATTCGAGGCTGACCAATTGCATGGACCCGATAGAAAATGCATTCTTGATACGGGCTGGGTTTGGAGCCCGTGTGTCCTCAAAGTCAACTTGGGCGTAATTTTGAACCAGTTCGGTGTAGTGGTAGGTGCCGTTCACATTGCCGTACAAGGCCTCTGAGGTGACGTAATAGAAAGAATTCGTACGGTACTCATCCTCGGGAACGGCGATGTCAAAGTAACCAACGCCATCAGCCACCGTACCGAGATACATCAGCGTTTGATTCTCCACAAATTGAGCGCCAATCACCCTGTATGTGCTGTACCACAGGTGGTAGATTTCGCCTTCAATGCCCAACTGGTCGACCCAAGTGATACGGGTGGTTTGGTCACCCATGAAGGTCGCTTGGACATTGGTAGGTTCTGCTACCCAACCATAGAAGGCATTCTCTTCAATCGCATTGGTGCATGAGTCGCCGCCGGTATTGGTATTGATGACGCCCGTGGCATCAACGGTAACTACGCAATAGTAGGAATAGCCCAAGTAGCCTTGAGGAACGGAAATCTGGTAGGAGCCAATTCCTTCGAGGACGTCTTTGACGATGAGTTCAACGTCGTTACGCAAGATCGTAGTGAAGGGTTGGTCGGACCGGTAGACGCGGTAGGTTTCGCCTTCTTCGGTCGACACGTCGCCCCAAGAGATGTTGGTGTAACCGCCGCCTGTACTTGGCTCTGCGACGAATTCAGCACCGAGGAGAATCGCCTGAGCGGGCGGTTGGTTGTCCTCAATAACTGGATTCGTGAGGGTGTTTTGGCCGAGGAATCGAACGTCTTCGTAATCCTCTCCTGCCTCTGTGTAATTTGGCAGAAGATAGGTGATGGAGTAGTAACTTTCTCGTTGCGTATTCGCTGGAAGTTGCACCACATATTCTGTTTCAGAAGCGTTGAGTTCAGCCAGCGGCGTCTCGGTAGCGAGAAGTGCTGGACCTAATACTCGGGACATCTGGTAGTCCGTGCGCCAAATGTGAATCTTCAGGGCGTCGGGCCCGTTGTCGGGAAGGACTGGAGAGATGGTGTTGTAGTTGAGCCAACGAAGCGTGGTCTCACTGGTCCTTGCATCAAAATCCGCTGAGATAATGTAAGGAGTGTAAACCGGTGTGGTCAATTCTTGAACGGGGTCTTCAATCTGCGAACCGTTGAGGAGAAGTTCAGCCGCTTCCGTTCCGTTGGAAAGGGTGGTTGTGATGGCATAGAAAAACGACCCGTTGGTGCCCGGCGGCACGAGATACGAGACGGTGTGCCCGGGATGATTGGTCGCTCTGCAATTGAACGGGTTTCCAGCAGCGACGGACGTATCGCAAGCATCGACCATGGCGAAAGGAGTCATCGTTGGAAGATTGATTGCGTCAATGGGCATGGTGTGGCGGTAGAGATTGTAGGTGGCGCTGAACAGGCCGTTGAGTTCACCACCTTGAGAATCAATGTTATCCCAAGAGATGACGGTCGTCTCAGTTTCACTGTCAAAAACAGCCTGAATGTTTTGAGCTTGCAGGTTGTTCGGCTCACCTTGATCTACAGCTTGTGCGTGACTCAACGGTACGAGTGCAAAGAGCATGCACATCACCAAGAAAAGTGCGCGAGAACTTCCGTTTCGTTCAGTCGGTAGACTACCCATCAGTCCTTATGTGCCCTTCGTCCGTTATCACTATGTCGCTTCATAGAGGTCAAAAACGGTCATCAATGAACCGAATGTGGTCATCCGTTAGTCCGAAGGTTCATCCGTACCGACCGCATTTGGCTGAGGCAAAGGGTCAGCGGCATCGATGGCTCTGATTTCACGCTGCGCCTGCAGGAAGCGAACGAAGAAGGTCCACAGGCCACCAAGGGCTGAAATGAAGACGATCAAACTCAACGGATTGACGTTGATATGGTCGTACCATCCGCCGTAGGAGGCGTCAATGGACCAGCCAGCGAGGAGCATTACGCCCATGGAGACCAGAGCGAGCAAGGTCAAGACGGTGCGGTCGGCTCGCGAGAAGCCTCGGTAATTTCGAGACCCTGCGACGGCTTGGGCCTGGGTGCCCATGTAGGACCCGAGGAGCGTCAAAAAGGCTGCAGCAAAACCCAGTACCAAATCGCTGACAAAAACAGAAGCGCTGATGCAAACCACCCATACTGCATCGAGAATGCGATCGATGGTGTGGTCGAGATAATCGCCCCAGCGAGTCACTTCTCCCTTGGCCCTTGCAAGAGAACCATCGAGGCCGTCAAAGAGCATGGCCAAGCCGATCATGGCCGCACCGCCAAGCATCCACCAACCACCTGCGGCTTCTTCTGGAGCATACATGGCCAACAGGCCACCTGCAATTCCGAAGGGGAGGGCGAGCCACGTGATTGTAATGGGTGAAAACGATGAGAAGGTACGCAAAACGGGTTGAAGAATTGCTTCCCAACGTCGACGCATTTTTTCAAGGGCCATGAACGAACCACTTCCAATTCGCTGTTATGGTTTGTGGAGACTTTCAGGCTCAATCGTCTGATTCTGCAAGCCAGTCAAGCGCACCACGGGCTGCTGCTTCCATACCCTCAAAGGGACAATTCTTGTTCAACCACGCTTCCAAATCGTCGGCCAATTGGTCCACATCGGTTTCGCTGCTGTCCATCTCAAGGACGGGCAGTTCAATCTCAAATTCCATCAGTTCGGACCAGTGTCCGGCGGTCATCTCCCATTCGGCATTGGCTCGGACCTTCTGGGATGAATACCCTCTCGCCTCCAATCGCTGACGAAGAATTGACGGGCGGCAACGGAGCAATACGATGGCATCGACCTGCAGCAAATGAGCGAGGTGCCCTTCAACCAGATGCTTTCCTTCGGATGGTTGCTCCCATGCTTCGTCCAGTGCATGGATGTCAACGGGGGCAGCTCCGTCATGGGTGTCTTCTTCGCCCAAGCAGCCGTGTTCATCGGCGAGGTCGCGAAGTGAAAGCAGATTCCACCCCCGCTG
Organism: Candidatus Poseidonia sp.; assembly: GCA_030829545.1. Lineage (GTDB taxonomy): Archaea > Thermoplasmatota > Poseidoniia > Poseidoniales > Poseidoniaceae > Poseidonia. The sequence goes on from JAURAI010000006.1 coordinate 31,030, forward strand.
CGCCATGACCTCAGCAAGACTTGACTTGCCAACGCCAGGTGTCCCGGACAAAGCGATGATACGGCTCTCGGTCATGCTGCTTCGCGGTCCCTGCCACTATGTAAATGGGTCAGCGACCGAGTACCGCTGTGCGAGGAAGGCATGATAGGCAGGGAGTCCCTGCCTCGGCATGGTGCCATGTTCGGTATGCAAGACCCCTCACAAACGCTCGTTCAAATCGAGCGCTACATGGACGGGGGCCGTTTGGAACTCTCCGAGGTCATGGCGACGCAATTTTGTGACCTCATGCTCTCAAAGAAAAAGCGTGAACCGCAAGACCAGGTATTCTTGCTCAAAGGACTGCGTTTGATGTGTGACATTTACTTGATGCGCAACAAGGCTGACCAAAGTCTCGTGACCATCAAGCGGATGCACAGGGAACGCAAAGCCTTGGTCAAACTTCTCCAGAAGCATGCCCCCAACATGCTGGCATCCATGCAACCCGAGGAAGAGGATCACTTGCGAGCGGGGCGTCTGTACGCAGCCGCTGGAAAGGCGAAGGCGGCCAAAAAATCCTTTGCGATGTGTGAACGACTTTCTCCTGGCCACCTTTTGGCCGCACTGCACGGCGCTCGGTCTGCTCCCACAAAGCCCCATATCGAACGCTTCATCAGCGCGATTCAAGCAGCAGGAGATGTCATTCTTGCGAACGGTCAATTCCAACTTCAACCCGAGGGCTCTCCTGCGGTGATGCTTGATGACGTGCTCACGACGCTCGATGGCTGTGCCGTGGAAGTAGCAGGGCTTGCGCCGAGATGCCAACACGAGAAAGAAGGGCTTCAGGCGCAACAACAAGCGATTCTTCAGGGCGAACAAGCGGCCAATGCACGCTTGCAATCAGCCTTGGACAATTTAGAGCCAAAGCATGACTACTACCAGTACGGATAATGGTAGCGAGGGATGGATTTGAACCATCGATCTCCGGGTTATGAGCCCGACGGGATATCCAGACTACCCCACCTCGCTACTCCAAGCGCCACGGTTCACCGTTTTGAATCCACCGCCATGCGCCACAGGAAGAAACAGGAGGGTCGGCAGTTAATTCATGAAGCAGAAGGCCGTACCCCTCACCATGCGAGGCGGCACCCAGAAGGCGTGGTTGTTGCTCACCATTTTATTGAGCACACCGCTCGTAGGCTGCCTCGGAACTGATGACGGGGACGAGAATGAGAATCCGATTACCCTGAACATCCACTATGATGCCACCGCCGGCATGATTGAACAACGCATCCAAAACGGCGCAACACTGTCAACAACGGGAGTTGAATTGACCTTTGATTTTGCCCGCGTCACCTCGAAAGCTGGCACCATGAAGGCATTCACCTACGACCCGGGAGATGACGATGACGGTTCAAACTCAGTCACGGTCAACGCCAATGAGCAAGCAGACATCACCTACACTTACCAGACGCACGGCTTGTTCACGGCTGTTCTCACGGCCGTTGACGAAAGCGATAATGTCCGCAGTATGGAACTTCAAATCCGCATTGACAAAGAAACGATATGGACGCAACCAAACACGGACGAACCGACGCAGATGCCCGTTTCAACCATGCCCGATTGTGAATGTCCTGCGCCCGAAAAAATCAGCCTTGAGTCGACGATCACAAACCCAAGTGATTTGTTCCAAGCACAGGTCACCGTGAGTTGGCACCTCGTCAATCCAGAAGGCGTTGCAGAAGCTACACATACCGAGCAAATTGGAAACGGTCAAGAGGCCTCATGGTCGCATTCAGAATACAACATAGCAAAGGGAGATTGGTCCCTCGACGTGACGATTGATTCGGGGAACGATTCAATCGATGTGAATCACCGCGTCCTGGTGCTCTATGCCGAGGAAGAATCCCAACCAAATCCCTTTGATGCTCCTGTTTCAAACGAGCAAGAAACTTCACTTTCACAAAAAGAAAATTAAAACTTAAACTAAAGTTTTCAGTTGACTGCTCGCCCATAAAGCGAGTTTGAGGTAGGGTGTCAAGCCACAGATGACCCCGCGCCCTCTTTCCTTTCTTCATATAGGGAAGCCTGCACAGTCGAGCACAAGACGTGATGCAAGATGGCAACGAAAAGCAAGAAAAAAGTCAAGATTGAAGTTGAAAAGAATGAAACACCTGAGGAGGAAGAGGACCTCCTGATGGCAGAGGATGAAGAGGTCAGCGTGACCATTGAAGATTTGCCAGGTGTTGGACCTGCGACAGCAGAAAAACTCCGTGAAGCAGGATTCGAGGAACTCCTCGCTCTCGCCGTTATGTCCCCCGCCGACCTTGCTGAAGAAGCAGAACTTGGCGAGGCAGTCTCAGCAAAGATCATCGCTGCAGCAAAGAAAATGGCCAACATCGGTGGATTCGTTTCCGGTGACGCCCTCCTCGAACGCCGACGTGAAGTGCAGAAACTCTCATCCAAGGTCCAATCCATTGACGACCTCCTCGGAGGCGGCTTTGAAACCCAAGCACTTGTGGAAGTGTACGGGGAATTCGGAAGTGGAAAGACCCAGATCGGTCATCAACTCGCTGTGAACTGCAGCCTTCCAGTTGAGCAGGGCGGTCTTGATGGTGATGTCTTTTACATCGATACAGAGGATACCTTCCGTCCAGAACGTATCACTCAAATGGCACGCGGTCACGGACTCGACCCCGAATATGTGCTCTCACGAATCCATGTGGCTCGAGCTTACAATTCCGCTCACCAAATGCTTCTTGCTGACGAAATCAAGAGGATGAGCAAGGGCTTGAATGTCAAGATGATCATCGTTGATTCACTGACCAGTCATTTCCGTGCTGAATTCATCGGACGTGGAATGCTTGCTCGACGACAACAAAAACTCAACAGTCACCTGAAGGACTTGAAGCAACTGGCCGACATCAACAACGCTTTGGTGCTCGTAACCAATCAAGTTCACTCAAAGCCAGACGCTATGTGGGGCGACCCAACCAAGCCGATTGGCGGTCACATCCTCGCCCACGCCAGCACCTTCCGACTCTACCTTCGCAAGGCAAAGGGCGGACGAAGAATCGCTCGTTTGGTCGACTCTCCAAACCTCCCGGATGGAGAATGTGTCTACCAAGTCACCGAAGAAGGACTGCGCGACTGAAACGGTGAATGAAGCGAGGGGCCGAAACAGGCTCCAATTGCCTTCTCCATGGCGGCACATTCAAAATGTCGGGAAGCAAAATATTGCTTATGCGACATCTCATTGAGCGTGTTCTCGAGTTATCTGATGAAGAACAACGAATTGTTCCCCACGAGCAAGTGCCTGGCCAAGGCACAGAAGAGGAGCTCCAAGCACTTCTTGAATCGCTGCAACCAAGAATCCGAGTCTATGGGGTCGGTGGAGCAGGATGCAATGCAGTCAATCGTCTCTTCGATGAGAAATTATTCGATTCCTCCTACGTTACAGGGTACGCAATCAATACCGATGCACAGGCACTCCTACAGTCCCCGATCGAAGAGAAGGTTCTGATTGGACGGACAGCACGTGGCCGTGGAGCTGGTGGTGACCCAACCAAAGGAGAAGCAGCAGCACTTGAATCGGAAATGGTCTTGCGACGCATCACCAATGACACACAACTTGCCATCATTACCGCAGGTATGGGCGGTGGTTCGGGAACCGGGGCAGCAGGACATATTGCTCGCCTGGCAAAGGCCCAAGGCGCCATGACCATCGCCGTCGTTACCTATCCGTTCAAATCAGAAGGTTCACTTCGTAAACAGAATGCTGAATGGGGATTGGAGCGCTTGAGAGAGCATTGTGACACCATTCTCGTTATTCCCAACGAGCGCTTGTTGGAAATTGAAGGCGTAAAGGACCTTCCCATTGCAAGTGCCTTCCGTGTTGGCGATGAACTCCTTGTGCGTTCGATTACTGGAGTAACAGAATTGCTCACCACGGACGGCATGGTTAACCTTGACTTTGAGGATCTGCGAGCCGTCATCAATTCGGGTGGTGGCGTAGCAATGATTGGATTGGGTGCGGCCAGAGGACCAGGTCGTGCAGAAGCTGCAACGATGGAAGCCCTCCACTCGCCGCTGCTTGAACTCGATATGAGCGATGCCCGTGGAGCCCTCATCAATGTCGTTGGTGGAAGCAGCCTGACCTTGGGTGAGGCAGAACGCTGCGCTCAACTTATTCAGGAACAAATTTCACCGAATGCGAAGATCATATGGGGTGCTGCCGTGGATGAATCACTCGGTGATGACCTCCGCGTGATGCTCGTGCTCACCGGTGTCAAGAGTGCCCAGATTCACGGTTCAAGCGAGAACAGACAACTTCGAGCACTCCGCAATCGGCAGATTGAATTCGTCAATTGATCACTTTTTTGATGTCGTCCAAAGAAGGGCGACAATGCCCACAAGTGCGACCAAGAGAAGAATTCGGTCGCCAGGGTCAAGCCCGTTGATTCCCTCGCTGGGCATCAAATCTCCTTCAAAATCAATACCAGCAATTGCGTACGATGCAGTCGCCCACGCATCTCCACTCGTATCCCCGTTGCCATTCACAGCATTTCCATTGATGACAAAATCTGTCCGGCTGGAGGTGTCAGACGGTGAAATCCAACTCAGGTTCCAAACACGCTGATAGGTTCCGTTCAAACGATGCGTCAATCCTCCGTCGAGATACTGAATTTCTGAATCATTGAATTCGAAGGTACCGTTGCTCGCTGTCAATCGAAACCCACCTTGAGATTCGTTTTGTTCTTGAGCAACATCACTCGTGACCGTTAGGGTCAACGCGTAGGTTGTGTTCGCTTCATAGCCGTCGGGTAAACCCGCAAGTTGAACACTCACTGAATCGACTTGTGTGTGACACAAACACCCTTGGTTGGCCTCGCTTCCAAGCCCATAAGGCGAACCCGTGACTGCGGGCATCATCAAAAACAGGCCGAGCACGCTGAGTAAAACAAAGCGTTCCGCATGGGTGTTCACATGGCTTTGTCACGGCCGACTCGTATGATTCTTCCCGTTGCCTTGGAAACGATGCATTGCGCGTTCAAGAAAAACCATCCATTAAGTAGGATAAGACACGGAAGTAGTTGCATGATTGGTGAATTTGAACTTCCAGAAGTTGAAGACGACGATGACATGGACATCTACGCTGCGCTCGGTTTGAACACCCCTGTTGGTGAGGATGTTGTCGCTGAATCATCCCCAGCAGCCATGAACCTGTATGACCCTCTTGCAGCCTTCATGGACGACGAAGAGGAAGAAGGCCTCACCTTCGGCCAAATGGAAGCATCTGCAGTCCCCGTCGAAGAACTTCTCGCCACCCTCGCACGTGACTTGTTTAATCACGAATTGCTGCAAAAGGTCTTGCCAAATCACACGGCGGACATGAAATCGATGCGAGTCCACAAAGACCGCGACGCCTACCACCTTTCGCTCATCATCGACATGGGCGGCGAACACATCAAACCCTTTGCCACTGTTGTCGCAGTAGAAGACCAATGGAAACCGCTGAATCCACCAAAGGGCCTCCATGCACGATGGAAACCGGTCTACGACTCCCTGTGCAAGGCCCTGACCGACGCACTCTCTCAGCAAGGGCTTCCTTCAAGCCTCTGAAGTGTTAAGTTCAATACGCCAGTCAAATACGATGGACGAGTCCATCGAATGCGAAACGCTGCAATACTTCTCATGACTCTTGGAGACGATGCGCTCCAACAATTTCAGTGGTACATCTCCAACCACATGGTAAACCATGGTAATGGTCTTGAAAACTCGTGGTGCGGTAGTGGCACGTGTTGAATCCAACTCAACCCATGCTTTGGTGAAAGAACGGTCTTTGAGTCCTACCACCACGTCCGCAAGGGAACAGGCCCCGACCATTTGGAGTGCCAGTTGCATTGGACTTGGCCCGTCCTCAAAATTAATGTCAATCGATTGACCTGCTGCGTTGGTACACGTCATGTCGTGTCCTCCGGTCCATTCTACACGGCCCTGCATAGACAGGCGAGGAGCGGTTCATTCTTGAAGTGGACCCATGTCGCCTTAAACGAGACACATGGCAGGCACACCCGTTACAATGGAAAATGGACAACTCAACATTCCCAACGACCCAATGATTCACTACATTGAGGGTGATGGAATCGGTGTTGACATCACACCGGTCATGATGAAAGTGGTCAACGCTTCTGTGGAGAAAGCCTATGCCGGCGAAAAGGAAATTCAATGGAACGAAGTTCTCGCTGGAGAAAAAGCGTTCAATGCCACCGGCGAATGGTTGCCTCAGGCAACCTTGGACGCTATGAAATCGGGCCTCGTCTCAATCAAAGGACCTTTGACCACTCCCGTTGGTGGAGGTATCCGTTCACTCAACGTTGCACTACGCCAAAAACTCGACCTCTATGCCTGTGTTCGACCCGTTCGTTGGTACGACGGAACCCCCTCGCCAGTCAAGGCTCCTGGCGACGTTGACATGATCATCTTCCGTGAAAACAGTGAAGACGTTTATGCTGGCATCGAATGGGAATCTGGCAGCGAGGATGTCAAGAAAGTCATTGATTTCCTCCAAAACGAAATGGGCGTTGACAAAATTCGCTTTCCAAATACATCCGGAATCGGCATCAAACCCATCTCCAGCGAAGGCACCGCTCGTATCGTTCGTGCAGCGATTCAATACGCCATTGACAATGACAAACCAAGCGTCACCATCGTCCACAAAGGCAACATCATGAAATTCACCGAAGGTGGTTTCCGAGACTGGGGCTACGCTCTGGCAAAGGAAGAGTTTGGGGCAACGGAACTTGACGGAGGGCCTTGGTGCACCATGACCAATCCCCTCAGTGGAAACACCATCCTCATCAAGGACGTCATCGCTGATGCCATGCTCCAACAAATCATTACCCGCCCTGCCGAATACAGCGTCCTGACGACCATGAACCTCAACGGCGACTACATTTCCGACGCTCTTGCAGCTCAGGTTGGTGGAATCGGTATCGCACCTGGTGCCAACATCAACTATGACACCGGCATTTCAATCTTCGAAGCAACCCACGGCACGGCACCAAAGTACGCCGGACAAAACAAAGTCAACCCCGGTTCACTCATCCTCTCTGCAGAGATGATGATGCGACACATGGGGTGGACTGAGGCTGCAGACCTCATCGTCAAAGGCATGGAAGGCGCCATCTCGAACAAGACGGTCACCTACGACTTTGAGCGTCTGATGGACGATGCAACATTGCTTTCATGCAGCGCCTTTGGCGATGCAATGATTCAGCATATGTGAGCAGTTAACCTGTTTCAATGCTTGAGCCAAGGCTTGAGCGTACGATGGTTCTTGGTGACACTGAACCCGAATTTTTCTTCGATGGCTCGGTCGAGAAGGGTGAAATCTCCGTCCATTGTTGCCACGAGCACCGATCCAATGTCGGGCAGCGGTTGTGAAGCCAAATGCATTGCAAGTCGGTAGATGTCCAAATCAGTTTCCTCAGGATAGATCTCCTTGTTATCGATGGTGGTTCGGTAGGTGATACCTCGCATTTGCTTCAGGGAAGTGAGGTCGGCAAATACATCGGCATGGTGCTTAAGGAAGGTATCGAGTTGTTCAGAGGACGTGGGGAGTTCGGAGAGCATTTCTGAAGTGGGCGTCCAGGTACTGTACTGGGAGAGGACCTCATCAACCAGCGACAACATGACATCTTCGCCCATTGTCTTCTTGAGCGTTTCAGCGTCGATCATAGCGCCTTGGAAGCGGTGAATCAATCGGTTGTCCTTCGCAAATTGCTTCAATTCGCCCCGAACGTCGTCAGGAATCATGAGAAGAAGGTGCTTTTCTTTTGCATGGTGGAGGAGGATGTGATGGAAGCGATTGGAGCCGAGAATATCGAGATTGGTTTCAAAGACCAGTTTCATGTGTTGGTAAACGCGTTCAACCAACGCATCGACGAGAATGTTGGTATCGACGATGACCAAGGGTGCAAGCGAGAGATTGCGAAGGAAGCGACGCTTTGCGGTCGTAATGTTGTCTTTGTATTGGGAAAAGAGTGATTGTTCGACACCTGCAAGTCTGCGACGGTCTGAAGCGGAAAACTTGGTTGAGTTTTGTGCTCGTTCAAGGTACATCAGCCCCTCAAACGCGCCTTCCTCTGCTACTCCTTTTGCGAGTTCGTAGATCTCGTTCATGGTCGGTGAGGAGCTTTGCATGATTTGCCTGAATTGCTGTTCAATTTGGCTTCTTGAACGGCGAAGGTCCCTGCTGATGCGGGTGGAGGCAGCCGTGACGCGCCCGAGGAAGGGCTCGGCCGGTAGGACGTGGGATTTCTCATAGGGGTAATTTCTCAACAAGTCCAATTCTTCTTCGTTGTAGACCGTACGTGATTTTTCGATTAAATTTCCTTCAACGTCTTCCTCGGTGTAGGTTTTTCGCATTTGAACATGGGAACGAACAAGTCGTGTTGCGGCATCGGTATCCTTGGAGGCCGTGTGGCACACATTGAGATAGAGTTTGAAGCGCTCGGTGATGGCTGTTTTCAGTGCAGGGACTTTCTGCATGAGCGATACGGCTTCCGAGTATTGTTGGGCGTGAGCATAGTGAATGAGGGCCTTGCGGTAAAGAGCCAAAGGCAAGGCGATAGCAGAGTCGTCATCATCGCTTTCGCCCGACTGAACACTTCGCTTTGTACTGTGGCGCTGTGCACTGAACAACTCGGCTGCTCGCGTGTACTCCCTCGCTGAATTGAGTTCATCACCGTTGGATGCGAAAAGTGCAGCACGTGTAAGTGGAGCCCATGGAGAGCGGGGGTCATGTTGTTGGTACCATTCGACAACACCTGAGAGGCCAAGGTCATGCTCGAGTACGAGGAATGCAAAGGAATCGATGAGACGCATGGGCAGGTTTTGATCCTCCATCATGGCGTTGATTGCTTCTGTATCTTCAGATTGTGCCATACCGATGTGATAGCGTTGAAGATAGCCGTTCATCGTCAAGGAGAGCAGCATGACGTCAAAGAGACGTCGTTCAATGGGTGAAATCTTCAATTCATCCAAACTATTGCCCATGTTTTTGATGTGTGTGTGACTGACCACGCCATCACTCGTCAAAGCACGACTGATTGGAGAAAAGGCCTTCATCGCAGTGGTGTTGAAAACGGCTGCCAATTCCGGCGTGTCCTTGTAGATGCCTTCCATCAAAAGCAGGAGATGCTCTGCTATGGGCGTCAATACATCGGGTACTTCCGCTCCGTGAATGGCTTGCAGAGCTTGCTCACGAGAGTTCACCAAGTGTTCTCGCAGTTCATACGGAAGACGAGCAGGAGCGACGTGACAGACGAAGAGGGCCACATAGGGGTGCGAGAGTGCCAGCATTGAGTCCGTTGAAAGGATGCGAGCCAAGCGTTCGATGTCCAAACCTTCCATCAAAAGATGAATGGCAGTGGATTTGATTTCAGGCCAAGTGTGACCTTGTACATCGGTCAATGCATTTGCGGCTGCAAGACGAATGGGTTCAGCAAGTTTGACTTCACTGATGATGTGAAACCATGCTTGCTCTTCGAGGTCGGGCAGGAAGCCAAGCAACCAATCGTTGGCACGCTGATCGTCCAAGGAGATAATGAGGGGTAACAATTCGACCACGTCAGAATGGACATCCAAACGAAGACCACCCAGTACATCGAGTGCTTCCTCGTCCTTCTTTTCACGATGAAGTGCCTTGAGACGCCACCAGGTGAGGCGGTCTATGGCCTCACTGACGCCTGCATCAGAAAGCAGCGCTATCCCTGCTTCAAGTTCAGAAGAGGTCAGTGACTCCGCATCATTCGGAGCATGTTCCCAAGCCAGCAAATGGCGTGCTTTCGTGAGTGAGTCATCACCCTTGACCGCCAACGTTGCTGCCCAATCATTGACCTCTCCCGCCATCAGGGACGCAAGGTCTTCAAGAGCGCTGTGCAATGGTTCATCTGATTTTTTACAGGCGGTGGAGACGGCTTTGGTAACCAGTTGACCGGCATGAATCATCAACAAGAAGGTCACAAAGGCGAGTGAATCTTTCATGCCCGTGAGATGGTCGTCCAAGACGACTTTCCGATTTCCACTGACCTGATTGGTCACCTTTTGCAAGGCTACTTTTGTTTCGGGGTCTTCAGCGCCAGCACTGGCGAGTTTGAGAACGGTGAGCAGTTCATCGCGATTGCGCGGATCGATGTTGAAAAACGAAGTTCCCATGGATTTGTTTTTGCTTTGCTGTTTTGCCTTCGCTTTGGGGAAGGCGAGAAATTGTGAAAGTAACATCGTTTTTTCTCCGACAAGATGCCAGACTGGATGAACGCCTTCACTCATACAGGTTTCGCGCAGAGCCTTCTCATTGTCGTTCCAAGCCTCATCCCATTCGTCGGCGTCCATTTGCTTGTGAATCAGAAGTCCAGCGAGTTGGAAGGCTGTAGAATAAGGCGTTTCATCGATGATGGCTTGCGGCAAGGGCAACCAACTTGTATGCGATTGTCCGGCTCCTCGACCACCACGACGCATGCGACTTCGTGGACGGTTCATGCTTGGCCGACGCGGCGTGGGGCTTTCCTCGTCCTCATCAGCCGCAGGAGGTTCTTCCTCATGTGCGGCGTAAACCAGCACCGAGCGGAGCGCTTTGTCGAGCATTTTCCATGCCGCTTCACGGTTCATCGTGGCTACCCTGACATTCTTTGTCATGGGTCTTGAAAACGCTGCCTTCAAGCAGGTTTCCATGTATGCCTCATCCAACGATTCATCCCCTCGTCCCTTCGGCCGTTTCGGGTTGCTTTCAATGCACCGATGGAGATGGATGAACGGTAGAAGGCCACAAACACATACTTCCTTGAACCAAGGCACCCTCAGGTAAGACGGGTGCAACCATGGAACTCATCCCCACAATCGCTCTTCTCCTCCACCCCATTTTGGCCAGTGGACTCGTGATTTGGGTGTGGTGGCAGTATGCGTGGCGAAAGAAATCCTACGAATTGAAAGGCGATGAACGAGAACATCATCGCACCCTCCACGAAAAGAACGGTGAACGCCTGCTATGGGCCGCTGGCGCCGTGATTCTCATCGCATTTGCTGGACGTGCGGTGAACGGCTGGTACACCGGAGGCGACCCGTGGTCGGCACTTATGCCACAATCCCTTCACGGGTTTATGGGGCCCGTAGGATTCGGACTCATGGTGTTCATGACTCGATTGGGCAAGCAAGCCCGAGCACAGCGTCAGGCAGGAGAATCCTTCGCTGTCGCTAAACTCAAGCACGGACGAGCCGCAGACCTCATCATTTACCTCGTCTTCATCCACGCTTTCTTAGGCTTCATCTACACCTTTGACGTGCTGATGTGAGCCAGCCTCCGGCCTGTTCAGCAAACGCCTTTCACAAGGGACGCTTCACTGGCTCATCCAAGGATGGTGTCGAAGATCCAACCGAAGGTTGACATCTCACCGGGACCAAGGTAGAACATCATCATGAAGACGGCAATACCGTACATGATGGGGCCTGGTTCCTCGAACTTACCCATGCCCATCTTGATGACAACGTAAGAGATGACACCCCAAGCGATACCGTCAGCAATGGAGTAGGTGAACGGCATCAATACCATGGTCAAAAAGGCAGGAAGAACCATTTCTTTGTCGTCCCAGTCGATTTCCGTAGCTTGCTTCATCATGGTAGCACCGACGATGACCAAGGCACAGGCAGCAGCGAAGGTCGGGATTGCTTGGAAAATTCCTGAGAAAAACAATCCAGAGAGCATCAAAACACCGACGACAACTGCGGTCAGACCGGTCTTGCCTCCTTCCTCGACACCCGCAGCGGATTCGATGTAGGTGGTGGTGGTGCTTGTTCCGGTAACTGCACCGACAATGGTTGCCGCAGCGTCGGCCATGAAGGCCTCATCAGAGTTCTGAAGTTCGTCGTCTTCGTTCACATAACCTGCTTGACGGCCAACCGAGTACAGGGTTCCAGCCGTGTCAAAGATATCGACGAAGAGGAAGGCGATCATCACCAACATGAAGTCAGCAAGGTTGTCTCCGATTTCACCAAAAGCACCGAAGGCGGCACCGAGGGTTTCGTCAGGCATACCAACGAAGCCTGCCCATTCTTCTGGCCATGTTGCTTCTGCAGCGGCCCAGCCTGCTCCACCCGCAGCGAAGTCGTTGTAGGGGTCGTAGGCACCCACAATCCATCCGTAAACCGATGCACCGAGGATACCGTAAATGATAGCGCCCTTGATTCCACGAGCCATCATGACTGCAATAGCCAACAGAGCAACCATCGAAATCACAGCACCGTGCTGGTAGATTGCGTATTCACCTGCTCCCCAAGCCTCGGTTGTGGCAAGGTTCACGAGGGTGGCTCCGTCGTCCTGAATCCAACCCATCTCGCGAAGTCCGATGATGGCAAGGAACATACCGATACCAGCACCTGTTGCAATCTTCAGGTCCTTGGGAATGGCGTTGATCATCTGAGTGCGCCATCCGACTTGCGGCAATGAAATAATCATGAAAATGATACCTTCAACCAGGACTGCGGCAAGAGCGATTTCCCAAGGAATGCCCATGCCAAGCACGACGGCGAAGGTGAAGTAGGCATTCAGGCCCATACCCGGCGCCAAAGCAAAGGGAAGGTTGGCCCAAAGACCCATGACGACACAACCGACGAAGGCGGCGATGGCGGTCGCAAAGAGTGCATCATCATACGGAATGCCTGTTGCACCGAAATTATGCAACATTGACGGGTTGACGATGAGGATGTAGGCCATCGTCAAAAAGGTCGTCAACCCTGCTCTCAATTCTCCGTTTAATGTAGCTCCACGTTCTTCAAATTTGAAGTAATTCGCAATGTTTTGTTCATATCCCATGGTTCATATCTCCTTTACTGTTAACCATAGCACTCTTTCTCGCGGTTAATATAGTTGAGGTGAAAAAGGGGCATTTTTGATGAAATAAAGCGGTTTTATAGGAAATCAGCCTGTTTCATAACATACCAAGGAATGGAGTGGTGAAGTGATTTGCTCTCGTCCATCAAGAAACGGAAGTTCGATGACAACAGCGCAACCGACCACATCAGCACCGACCTTTTCGCACAGACGGACTGATGCTGCAAGGGTGCCCCCCGTTGCGAGAAGATCATCGAGAATAACGACTCGTTGTCCAACAGTAAGCGCATCCTGCTGGATTTCAACGGTGTCGGTTCCATATTCCAAGGCATAGGTATGCCCGTGAGTTAGGCCAGGTAATTTTCCTTCTTTTCGAATCATCATCATCGGGAGACTTAAACGCTGTGCAAGAGGTACGGCGAAAAGAAAACCCCTGCTTTCGATGCCCGCGATTACATCGGGGTTCCAATCGACGAGGATGCTTTCAAGCTCATCAAGACAATACTTCAGTGCTGATGGTTCGCTTAGCAGGCTTGCTATATCATAGAACAAGATTCCGGGTTTGGGAAAATCCGGATGGCTGCGAATATGTTCTTTGAGATTCATAACCGTCAACTACCGAAGGCAGTCTTTGAAGATGCCTCAAGGAAGAAAGATGGTTGTTTGAACTACACTTGGTGTTCAGCCCCAAGACGCTTTTTGAAATACCCCTTAATTTTCGCACGGCCATGGAAGGTGCGACAGACCCAGAAATGCTCAAGAACAGAGCCTTCTTCAAAATGGGATTGTTCATCCACGACAATCGAAAAGCGATGATTGCTTTCGGCCTCATTTCCTGTATCTTGATGGGCAGTCTCATCAGCATCGGAGCCGATTGGGCAGAAGGCTTTGGAGAAGATGACGTTGAATCGGTGAACGCTGGCCGATTGATTTCACAACGCTTTGCCTCCGATAGCGATGACGGGGGCCAATCCTTCCGCTATCTGGTATTCCACCCATTGGTCAACGACACCGGCCTTTTTTGGCAAGAGGCAGTCACTGACGCCCTCAAGCCCTTTGAGGACCACCCCGATGTCGTTGTTGAATATTCATGGGAGGTCGAAGAAATTGACCGGGAAGACGTTACTGCATCAGACGATGAGGGCTTTTACGCCATCAACAAAGTGACCATCGCCACCGACCGAAAAGATGCGAAGGCCCTCATCGATGAATTGCATGATTCCGTTGACCTGCAATCAGGATTTGATGCATGGATGACAGATGGTATCTTCGTTGATTGGACCTTTGACGACCGAATCAAGAAGGATTTGGTGAAGGCTGAAGTCGTGGCCATTCCACTAACCCTCATCATTCTCGGCCTCATTTTTGGTTCGATCATCGCTGCTATTTTGCCCATGGGTATTGGCGGAGGTACTTTGCTGGCAGCAGTTGGCATGACCATTTGGCTGTCAAATGTGACCGATGTAACCGTCTATGCCACAAACATCGTTTCGCTCATCGGCATTGGCGTTTCTATTGATTATTCGCTGTTCCTTGTGAATCGGTTCAGGGAAGAACTGGACCGTGGTCACGATGTCCGCACGGCGACTGCGATGAGTTGCGCCACCGCTGGAAAGGCTGTATTTTATTCCGGCATCACCGTCGCCATCGGCTTGATGGGCATGCTCTTCTTCACCAATACCTCACTCCCTTCGCTGGGGATTGGAGGGACCATTGCAGTCACCATCGCCATGATTTACTCAACCATCGTACTTCCCGCAGTTATGGCCGCACTCGGCCCGAAAATCAACAACTGGAAGGTTCCCTTTGCCTTTGACATGAGAGCCAAAGATGACGGAATGTGGGCTCGAATCGCCAAGCGCGTGATGGACCGCCCTTGGGCGGTGTTGATTCCAACCCTCATCTTGCTGATTGGTGCAGGGCTTCCATTCGCTTATGCTGAATTTTCACTCTCTTCATGGAAGGCTTTGCCTCCCGATGATGAATCGCGTCAAGGCATGGAATTGATCGATGAGCAATGGCCTGACCAGGCTGCGAATTCAATTTTCCTCGTCATTGATACCGACGGTGCTGACCCGCTTTCAGAGGCCAACCTTCGCGCTCAGCATGCCTATCTCACCGATTTATTCAACGACTCGCGGGTCGCTGGCGGCATCGGTGTGGGCATGCCGGCTCCGAACATGACTGCAGATGAGGTGGTTCAATTCTGGACCACGTCCGACGAGTTCATGCCCCCCGAACAAGTCGCTGTACGGGAAAGCCTCAGAGGAGCCTTTGTTGGTGAAAATGCGACGATGATGTCCGTTCAACTCATCGGTGCTCAAACGAACGTGGATTCGCGTGAAACCGTTGAGGACATTCGTGAAAACCGCAACGCCTTCCTCGACGATTTAACTGGACAAAACGACCGTTTGCTCGTGGCTGGATTTGCCGCCTACAATGCGGACAATCTTGACGCTATTGCGGACAACCTCCCTCGAGCCTTGGCCTTCATCCTCATTGCGACATCGATTCTAATCTTCATGCAGGTCCGTTCAATCGTGATTCCCATCAAGGCCATTGCCATGAACATCCTCTCCATTTCAGCCTCCTTCGGCATGCTTGTCTGGGTCTTCCAATGGGGATATGGAGCGGACCTTCTGAACTTCACGGCTCAACCGATTGATTCGGGCAACCCTGTCATCATGTTCTGTATTGTCTTTGGATTGTCAATGGATTACGAAGTGTTGATGCTCTCCCGTATTCACGAGGAATGGGAGAGGACTGGCGATAACACACTCGCTGTAGCCAACGGTTTGCAGAAAACGGGCGGGCTTATCACCGGAGCTGCTGCCATCATGGTCGTCGTGTTTGGAGCCTTTGGACTTTCATCGGTCATCATCCTCAAGCAAATCGGTTTGGGTCTCGCATTGGCCATCTTCATCGATGCTACCTTTGTCCGGGCCCTGGTTGTCCCCTCGACCATGCGATTGATGGGCAAATGGAACTGGTGGGCTCCAGCCTTCCTGCGCCCGTCCACGCCGTCCACGCCGTCCACGCCGTCCACGCCCGTCGGGAACGCCGAAGAATAGACGGCTGGGCTAGATACATTCCGAGCAGCACGTCGTACAGTCTCGCAAAGACCTCGAAAAGAGCACGCGACGCGATAGGGCAAATCTTCAAACCACAATGGCCGGAGGACAGTTCATGGCAAGGGACCGCACACTCAAGAAAGTGGACAAGATGCTCAAGCGTGTTGAGAAGCACATTGAGGATACCAAAGAAGCGCTTGAGGACCTTGAAATTGAATTTGAAGTGCTCAAGGCTACCATCAAGCGATTGGATACAAGCCAGCCGATTGACGAGGTTATCGAAGAAGAGTTGGACCTCGAAAACAGCACCAACATGCAGAAGTTCTGAGACTTACATCCGAAGGATGGTCTCTCGGGCCGCCCACATCTCCAACCAGTGGTTGAGGTTTTCATCCAACCCAGGAGGTTGTATTCGACAGCCGCACGCATTTGCGTGTCCACCGCCGGTGGGGTCCAATGCGGTTGCTAAACGCGAGAGGTCGTAGCGACCCTGCCCTTGAGGAAGAAATGAATTCGCGTAGAAACTGGCCCCGAGTGCCGGTCGTTCGGGCGTTTCGATGGACCCGTCACTGTAGCCGTGAACTATGCAGCAAGCATCCACTTCGTCGCCCGCCCATGCGGTCACGAGGTACCCGTTGATCCGAAGGGGCGTTTCATCCAATCGACATACGGCCAAGCGGTCAATGATTTCTGTTCGTTGCGCCACGTGGGATTGGGCAGCCTCACGTTCAGCACGTACTCGTTCAAGATGAGGGAGGACCAAAGGGTGGTCGAGAAGGTCATGGAGTGTGGCGCCTCCTGCGAGGTGAGCAACCACCTCTTGCATGTACTCCTGTTCCCGTGGGGTGCAAGTCCGTGCAAATTGAAGCACTGGTCCGTCTTCGAGAAAGACTTCTTTGCTGATGCCACCAGAATCCAATGCGTCAACCAGTGGCATCATGGGCTCAAGATGTTGCATGTCGGTTACTTCGGCCAACAACTCATAGGCAAGACGGGCTGCTGAAGGCGTATGCTTCCAGTGGCGTGTGCCTCCTCCTTGATCGAAAAGCAAGGCTTCTTGCTCGCTTGGACGGTTGGTAAGATGATGGTCCACATACCATCCGCAGGCTGGGTGAAATGGAAGGTCGATCATGACGGTTTCAGCGTGGATGATGTCGTCAACATGACCTGAACGGATGGCAGCTGCATGGGAGAAAACTACCTCGGCATCGGGGCGGAAGGCCTTCAGTACTGCCGCCCCACATAGACCGTCGAGGTCGGAGTCGGCAACGATTCTCGTGAAGTGGGGGACCTCGTCCGCCCTCAAGGCCTGAATCGTCATGGTTTGACCGCTGTGCATGAGAGGCATCAACATTCGGGACGCTTTCTCCGCTATGACCATGAATGAGTACTTCTTGCAACGAAGTATGGAAACTTCCTGCGGCGTTGTGCTGGTGAATTACGGCACCGTTCTTTTGCTCCAATACCCGCAGGGACATTGGGATTTGCCCAAGGGTCATGTGGAAAGCGATGACAGTGATCGGCATTCTACCATGCTTCGAGAATTAGAGGAGGAAACTGGAATTGCGGATGTTGCACTGCTCGATGGTTTTGAAGAGCGCACTGAATACTCTTTTCGACACAAAGGCAAGCGAAAGGAAAAACAAGTTTACTGGTACATTGCAGAAACGGATGTCATTGAAGTTCAACTTTCTCATGAGCACCGAGGATATCTTTGGTTGGATTGGGACCAAGCATTGGAGACCATCACGCATGAGGAAACACGAACGGTCGTGCGAGCAGCACAACGTTTTGTCGAACTCAACGGGCGACAGTAATCACAAATCTGTGAAATCATCGTCGTTCGAACGCATCATACGAACGCGCCCAGCCACACCTTGTTCTGCTGGGCGTTTACCGAGCGGAACCCACAATGACTCATCGTGATTCAATTGCAAACTGACCCACCGCCCCATGATGAATAACCAGTCTGAAAAACGATTGATATACACCAGGGTAAGGGCACGAACAGCTCCCTCCCCTTCGTGGTCCAAGAGACGAACCATGCTCCGTTCCAAACGGCGAACAACCGTGCGAGCCAGATGCATCATCGCCACTGGCGCTGGGCCTGTTGGAAGAATGAAACTTGACAGGGGCTCAAGGTCCTCAAGCCATACATCCATTTCTTCAACCAATAAATCCGCTTGTGTCTCGCTGAGCAGAACCATGTATTCGGGAAGGTTTTCAGGCGGGCAGGCCAGTTCTGCACCAAGATCAAACAATTCGTTCTGGATGCGTCCGAAGGCCTCACCGACCACTTTTTGCACCCGCTGAACATTGGTACTGTCGCCTCCATCTTCATGGCTTGGAAGACGGTTGATCTCCATGAGAACTGTACCGATGAGGCTGTTCAATTCATCACATACACCGACGACTTCGAAGCGCAGGTCCGATTTCATGCGTCGTGAACCATCGACGAGGGAAGATTCTCCCTTGTCACCTCCACCGGTGTAAACACGGGTTATTTTGACCATGGGGCTGCCTCATTCCTCGGGACATCATGCTTCTATGAGTGGTTTGCGGGCGGGGAAACCTTCCTCCATCCGGTAATACCATTCAATATCGCTCTCGCCCACTGCCCAAGAAAAGAGGGCCATCTGATGGTCGACAACGCCGTACCATTCCAAACGACCGGGATCCATGGAAACGATGCGAGCACCAATGGAATCCAGACGAGCAACATTTCCCTGCCACTGACTCACGAGTTGTCCAAGGTGTTCAGCAACCTCCAGCACGTGCGGGTGCGTCATCTTGTATCGGTCAAGGAGCAATTCTAACTCATCGGTCAGGTCGTGGGCCTCATCGCTCATTGCCTGGAGAACCATCAGCACATTCCTGGCCTCAACCAATGAGGAACGAGCCTCTTCAATGGTGACGACCATGGCTCCTTCGGGGAGCGGATAAGGCAGGACTGCCTCGGGCGAAAGTGCATCGAGTTCCATGGGAAGACCCGAATAAGAAGGTTCGTCTTGAGGAATACGCACGGTTACGGCTTCACTTGACACTCTTTCAATACATCGGAAGACGCTGATGAAGAATCATCGTTTTTAGCCCAAAAATCAACTTCCGAGTGCGGGAGGTGCAGAAGACTTCGCCGGGTCCTCGCGGCGGCGGATGAGACGGCGTCCACCCCAAGTGAGCAATCCAATCCATATCGAAAGTTCGAGGGCAATGACCACGTAATAGACGGGGCCGAGGGATTTCAGCATGGTCACTGCATCATAGGGCAGACCGTTGATTGCCAGATAGGCAGACTGGGACAGAAGGCTGGATGAAAACCAAATCACAACTGCGAACCAGAGGATGGTGCTCATTGGCCAGTCCTTTTGCTGCTGAGTGTTCTTTTCCATGGTGCAATATCTACGTCTAGAGATATAAGGGCTCGTTTGTTTTGTGCGCCTTCTTTCCAGTTTATGGAACGAAACACCCTATTCCGAACCTTCAGAGAGCGAGGCGAAGAGAGAAGCATCACCGCCCATGGCACGAAGGGCTGAATGTACCGCATCGATCCACTGAGGTGCAACCGAAGATTCGCCCCCTGCGTCCTCAAAGGCCTCGTGCCATTGTTTGGCTTCATCCTCATCGCCCAAGAAGAGATGGATTCGATGCAGCGCAACATAGGCCATCGGATTGAGGTGTTCCTCGTCGGCGTCCCACCCCTTCTCAAAGCAAGCGAGTGCGCCTTGGGGGCCTTCGAGTTGTTTGCGTTGGAGGGCGACCATACCTGCTTGGCTCCATGCCAGTGGCAAGCGACCGATCAAAAGACCTCGAAAAACCATCCAGGTTTGGCCTCCGCCGAGGAGGACGAGAAGGAGAAAGCCTGACCATTGTTCAAGCGTGTTCAACTCTGGCCAACTCAGGACCATGAGTCCTCCTGCACCGGTGCAAAACAAGAAACCGGTCATGGGTGCGATGAACACGTCACGGCGTGTACGAACCATGTGATGAACACCCACGAGGATACCGTAACTCCCAAGGCCAAGGGTCACAACGAGAAGGGCGTCAATACTCATGGGGCGAGGTGCTTGTTCGCCCATCCACAACAGACCTGTGATGGATGCCAAAAGCCATCCGAACCGGCCTGAGATTTCGGGAAAGGGTTGGTGGCGACTTCCAATCACCAGCGAAGCAGAGAGGACTGTCATCAGCAACAGCACGAGGGTTTTGCCCATCGCTTCATCAATCAACATTGGCTCCCTCGGATGGACTGAATCATCGGTCTACTATCATGCTTTGTGATACTTGGAGCCCCTCGATATCTCAGTGGCTCGGTAGAGTTGTTCAATCAAGACCACGGCAGCCAATTCGTGAGGAAAGGTCATCTCAGAGAGGGAAAGCCGTGAGAGGGCCTTGAGAGATTCAATCCCAGGCCACCCTTCCGCTGGACCGATGGCGAGATGCACTGCGTCGTTGGAAAGCGTCCACGCATCAACCCGTTGAGCAAAAGCCAGTGAATCCTCCTGAATCCCCGTCTCGTCAAGCAAGTACAATGTTCCACGTTGAGTCAAAAGGCGTTCTACGTAGGCAACCGGGCTCAATTTAGATGCGTGAACCTCAACGCGTATGCCTCGATTTTGAAGGCGTTGTGCATACATTTCAATGAGCGTATGCATCGCCCGCTCGCGAGGTGCACCGTGAAGGTGAAGTGTGATTCGGCCCATGCTTCGCTCTTCATGCTCCGCTTCTTCAATCCCGTGGATGATGAACAAGTCCAAAAACCACGAATGCTTCCTTGGTGCATGGGTTGGTGGCCGTTTGGTAAAAAGTCGGACAAACGAACCTCCAATTCCAACGACCCCATTCTCAAGGACACGCGTACGTGGTTGAGTGAATTAAGAGACGCTTGCGAACTTCATTTCGACAAGCCCGAAGAAGCCCGCCGCCAAATCCGCCACATGCAAGTAGAATGGAAGGAGGCCCTTGACAACGGCGTTCTACCAGCGACCACCCGCGAGGGTTTGGAGAGCAGAGCCTTTCGTTTGTTGATCTGTACCGATAAGGAATGGTTGGCATGGCTGGACAACCTTGATTTCTGGAAAGCGGGTTGGAAACCTGAGAATCATGAAACGAACGAGCCTTGAAGAAGGAGGCATCACCCCCTCTGGTCATGAGCCAAAAGGCTACACTTCACATGCTGTACACCTGTCCTTTTTGTTGGAAGGTTCGCGGCCTCATTGAACATCTTGGCATGGATGTGGATTACATCGGTGTCAACGGGATGAAAATCAAGAAATCTGTTGCCTTTGCTGGCGATTGGGGAAAGGTGCCTGTGTTCACCGATGAACAGGGCCAGCACGTCGTGAACTCAACACCCATTTTGCGCCACATCGATACTGAGTACAACGATGGTAAGATGAGTGCACAAGGGGACAAAGAACGTCAGGACACCTGGTTAGAATGGACCGATGCTAAAATGTCGAAGGCGACCGTTCCGATCCTCTACGGCACCTTGGGTTCTGCACTCAAGACCACTACGCGGATTTCAAAACTGGAACAATTCGGCTTTGTTTCAAAACGCCTCTATGCGTGGGCTGGCTTTCCCATCATGTGGGGATTCATCGCAAGGAAACGGGTCAAAAATGACGGACGGAAACCAAAGCAGTTGTGGCATGATCTGCTAACTGAATTCACTGGATCCCACGACGGCCAACCATTCTTTGGTGGCGCCTCTCCTGACCTCGTTGACTTCTCTGCATTCGGCTACATGCGTTCAATCTCGCCCTTCCCTCAATTCAACCTCCTCACCGACCACGAATCGGGTATGGCGTGGTACAAGCGCATGGAAGCTACCCTGGCGTGAGGCGAAGCAAGTGACCGTGAACATCGGTGGATTGTCGTTCCAACCCGTTTTGGAAGGACCCATCGTATTGGGTACGACGAAAGGCGGTTGGGTATACAGCAGCCAACGTCCAAGTTTTGAAGCGCGACTTCCGATGTTTTTTGCTCTCGAACATCCGTTGACCTCCAGTGAGGTGGGGGCGGTTTTAGGCATCAAGAACGAAGGGGCTGATTCCGCTATGGAGACTTTAACCTCCTTTGACCTTCATGAATTAGCAGAAAACCTCACCAAGACTCAAGCATTCGAAGCCTTTCTTGAAAACAACCCAGGAGCGTGGGAACTTCGTGCTCCCACCGAAGCCGAATGGCGTCACGGTCACGCACAAAAAGTGATTCATCTCAATGCCGGAGTCACCGAGCGTCTTGCTGATGCTCCTGCATCCAACTACCGTGGAGCAATGATGGATGGACGGCCGCGCCCCAATGAATTGCTGGGTCCTGCATCCTCACAGGCTGCTGCCATTGCCGTTCATCCACGAAAACCATCGGTCATTGCAGTGACAAGTGTCCCCCTCGAGCGCCCCTTGCCCAATGTTGTGGCCAGGCTGGTTCTCAGTCCCGTACGAACAGGCACTGCCAAACGAGTGCCGGACAACACCGACCTTTGGGCCAACGTCCGCTCGGAGGTTCTTTGGACCACTGTTTTGGGAATCATTCCTTCTTTTCTCATTCCCGTCATGCGGGGCATGAGCGCCTATGCCACCGAAGGCTGGGTGAACCTACTCTTCGGAGGATTGTGTGCAGGATTCTTCACCGGTGCCATTTGGCGCCCACGTCGCTCAGTCCTCGCCTACGAAGATGCTGCTCAATTCTTAGAGGATTCACCGAGTGATTCCCAATAGGAATCACTGCGAATCGCATCCGCTGTACAGATGGTGGCCATGTTGACAATGTGGCGAACACCGTCTTGTCGTGCCACCAATTGAACGGGATGTGCCATGCCTTCGAGGATAGGCCCCGTCATTTCAGCATCGCCTAATTCCTCCAGTAACTTGTAGGCGATGTTGGCGGCGGCAAGGTTGGGCAAAATCAAGACATTTGCCGGACCGATGAGGTCCATGAAGGGATATTCCTGCTGAACGGTAGGATTCAGTGCCGTATCGCTTTGCATCGGGCCGTCAATCATCAACGAGGGGTCAAGGGCCTTGGCCATCTCGACTGCATCTTCGATACGTTCGCTGCGTTGGGCTCTGGTGGAACCGAAATTAGAGAACGAAAGCATGGCTACCCGAGGAATCACACCGAATCGCCGAGCGACTTTTGCTGTTTGGACTGCGATTTCAGCGAGTGTTCGGCTATCGGGGTAGACGTTGACCGTTGCATCAGCGAGGAAGATCGTGCGGCCTTTGATGTTCATCATGTAACAGCCAATGACGCAGTGACTGTCCTCGTCCTTACCGATCAGTTCCAACGTCGGTCGCAGAACGTCTGCATAATTACGACTCACGCCTCCTACGAACCCGTCAGCGTCACCTGCTTGCACCATTTGGGATGCGAAATAGGGGCGACTCTTCAGCAAGCGAGCAGCGTCGGGCAAGGTGGTGCCTTTGCGTTGACGGCTTTGGAAAAAGGCATCGGCATAGACGGTTTTCCTTCGCTCATCGTAGCGAGGGTCGTAGCGTTCGTAATCGAAATGAAGGCCGATTTCCTCTACCATTCGGTCGATGCGGTCAACGGGCCCCAAGAGAATCGGGAAACAGATTCGTTGCTCGGCAAGTTGTGCGGCGGCTCTCAACACAGTTTCATTATCGCCTTCTGGGAAGACAATCCGCTTTCCTTTGCCCTTGACTTGATTGATAACTTGCCGCATGACTGAATAGGATTCACCCAAGCGCGATTCTAGTTCTTCGCGGTAGGCTACGAGGTCAAACTCCTCTGCTGAAACGCCCGCAATTCCTTCTTCAATAGCGGCTTGTGCAACAGCTGCTGCCTCCCAAATCAATACCCGTCGATCGAAGGGCTTGGGGATGATGTAATCGGGGCCATACTGCATGACGACGCCATCGTAGGCGGCCGAGATATAATCGGGAACTGGTTCCTTGGCAAGTGCAGCGAGTGCTCGAGTTGCTGCCATTTTCATGTTCTGCGTGATGTCCCGTGCGCGAACGTCAAGGGCTCCGCGGAAGATGTAGGGGAAGCCAAGCACGTTGTTGACCTGGTTGGAATAATCTGAACGACCCGTTGCGATGATGGCGTCGCTACGAACGCTGAGTACCTCTTCGGGAAGTATTTCGGGAGTCGGATTGGCCAATGCAAAGATGACGGGTTTGTCAGCCATGCTCGCGACCATGTCGGTGGAAACCAAGCCGCCACGTGAGAGCCCCAACATGACATCAGCACCCTTCATGGCATCAGCGAGATCTCCGGGTTCACGGTCTTGGGCGAAGGGGGCTTTGTATTCGTTCAATTCCCCTTCTTCCAATCGCTTCTTTGTAACAATCCCGCCACTGTCAACGAGTGTGATATTGCTCATTGAGACGCCGACGGCCACGTAGTGGTTGGCGCATGCGATTGCTGAAGCACCGGCACCAATCACGACCACTCGAACTTCACTGAGTTCTTTTTCTTGGAGTTCAACGGCATTGATGAGTGCCGCTGCAGAAATAATTGCAGTTCCGTGCTGATCATCGTGCATAACGGGGATATCTGTTGCTTCAGCAATCCGGCGTTCAATTTCAAAGCACTCCGGGGCTTTGATGTCCTCGAGGTTGATACCGCCAAACGTTTTGGAAATGTTGACCACGGTGCTGATGAATTCTTCAGGGTCTTCGGTGTCCACTTCGATATCAAAGACATCGATTCCTGCGAAGGTCTTGAGCAACAAACCTTTGCCTTCCATCACCGGTTTGCTGGCCAGCGCCCCGATGTTCCCCAAACCAAGAACCGCAGTTCCGTTTGAAATAACAGCGACCAGGTTGCCTTTTGAGGTATAGCGGTAGGCATCTTCGGGCCGCTTTTCAATCTCTAAACAAGGATATGCTACGCCCGGAGAATAAGCGAGACTCAATTCATGAGCGGTTGCATGGGGTTTGGTAGGGACGACCTTGATTTTACCACGGGGTTCAGCCTCGTGATATTCCAGTGCTTCTTTACGCAAAAGACGCTCTCGCTTTTGTGGTTCCATAAGAATCCCTTTTCAGTCGGTATGGGCCTATCGTTTGAGTGTTGTGCGAACGAATTCGTGCAAGACCCCCAATCTCCCACCCTTTTGCTCTCCACCGCACCTCTAAAAAACCACAGAAATGTTCGGCTTTTTCCCTTGTTGACGCAGTTCTTTGTTTAGTCACGAAGGGGCCGCTTTCAAATACGGTGAAAGTCCGGTTCTATTCATGTACACTGCGGACCGCACGCCTCGCCCTGCTCGCCACGAGCCGCGAGCCATCGGAATGGTTCTTCTTATGGTGCTCATGTCAATGAGTCCAATCCTCACACTGCACTCGGTTTCAGCCCATGCTGAGCCGAGCGGAGTCACGTGGCCATTGGAGGGCAGCAACGATACTGGATGGGTCACGCTCTCGGCAACCGGTGCTGATGGTTCGATAGGAACTCAGGCGACTGCTGACTGGAACCTTTCCTTCGCGCCCGGTGCTGAACTTTCGAATGTATCGCTCGAAGTACGAGTTAGCGGTCAGGACGGCATGACCATCGAAGAACCACTTCTTGCTGTGAACGGCATGGGGACGAATTTGTTTGACTGGAGAACATTGGGCGTTCTAGGACAGAGTGATTCCTTCACAACCGGCTCGACCTACAACGGCCGACTCAACCCAAACACAAATTCCAACGCTGGCTGGGATTTGCCGGCCGATGCGGAAATTACAGAGATGATCATCGAAGCATTGGCTCCTCGTGACCCCTTGGTCTCGCTGACCCCCTTCACCCTCGACACCCACGCGGTTGCTGTTCATCCCGACAGTGGCATGCTCTACCTTGCAGCCAACAATGATGTCTTTCTCCTCAATGCTCAGAATTCACCACTCGCCATTGACGTCTTGGACATGGAGGATTACGGAGGCGTCTCCGAACTCGTCATCGATGAGGCAAACGGGCTCATCCACATGCTCGGAATGGATGGTACATTCCTCGCGCAGACGCTCGATGATGGCAGCGCAGCCGCAGGATTGCCCGACGCTGGCGAAGAAATGGACGTCATGACCTTGTTGAGCGACGGCAGTGTCGCAGCAGCTTCCGGTAACGGCGTCATGATGTTTGATGGCTCACAATGGTCTTCGTTGATGACGGCACCTGCCAGCGATGGGCCACGGGATGCGCTTGCTATCTTGGAATTGAACAACCGATTGTATGTCTCAATCGATGGCGTCGGTATCATGCGATACGACTTGGGTACGAGTGCAGCACTCTCAACATGGAGCACGGCCAACAACCTCCACTCGGACAGCGTGACTCACATGACGCAATCTGGCAATCAACTTCTTCTCGGCTCGAGCGACAACGGCGTTGGTCGCTTTGATTACGCCCAAGGATTTTGGCTCTCAACATGGACTTCGGCCAATTGGCTTGACGACAACGAGATTTTCGGCCTCCAGCGTGTTGGCAACCAACTCTACATTCTCAACGGTGATTTTCTTCAACCCTACAATACCAGCAACGGAGTCTTCACTGCAGCCTATGAAATTCAGGACTTCGGATTAAGTCAATCGGGTGACAACTTGATGATGTGGCCCTCTGTTGGAGCGGCCTCTCCTGCGCAGGACGCTTTGGTAGTTAGCGACGGAAGCGGGCTTCTTGCTCATCTTACCCCAGGAAGCACTCCGTTCTTGGAAGGCACGTTGCGCCTCGCAAGCGGGCCTGGCACCGAAGAAATGGGTGTGATCACCGAACTCAACAACATACTCTACATTGCGAGCCTTGACGGAACGGGCATCAACCGCTACGATATCTCCAACACGCTCTGGCTTGAACCGCTTCCCTTCGGCAACGACGCTGTGGCTCTCGTAAACGACGGCACCGACCTCTTTGTGGCCTCGGAATTCGCCAGCACCATCACACAAATGGATTCGACCGGAACTACGCTCCTTGAATGGACAAGTCAAGGTTGCTGGGATACCAATTCTGACTTCCTAAGCATGGATGTTGACGACGACGTTGTGGTTGCTTCCTTGCAGAACGGAGGGGTTGTGATACTCGACAGAACCACAGGGGCTTGTACGGGGTACGACACGTCCAATGGGATTCCTTCCTCCTTCCTTGGAGATGTTGCCCTCCACGCTGACAAAGCATACATCGCCAGTGAAGACAAAGGTGTCTTGCGATACGATATCACCAACGACACATGGCTTGAGCCGTGGGGTTCCACGGGCGTGAATGGAGTGAACTATGCTCCTGTAGCCATGGTAGGCGATATCCTCCACCTTGGACTTCAGGGCTACGGTGTCGTTCGCAAAGACCTCTCGACTGGAGAACTGCTTTCACCCCTTGTAGCGAGTAACAGAGGTGGAGTCTTGCCTTCAGATCAAATCTATGCCCTTGAAACCGATGGATACAATCTCTACATCGGAACCCAGCAAGGAGCACGGAAGTGGGACGGTAACCAAGCCACGAGTTTCGGGCAAGGGTCGTCTTGGCAGACTCGCCCGCAACAATTTTTCGACTTTGCTGTTGAGCCGAGTGTCAGCGGAGGAAGTTTGTATGCCGGAACGAACATCGGTGTTTGCAAGTACAGTATCGCCACTATGGGCATCAGTGATTGTCAAAACGTCTACGATGGCATGCCCAACTGGGCAACCTACAGCGTCGGCGTAGACAACACCTACGTTTACGGGGGGACGAACTCTGGCGTTGGGCTAATCACGAAATCCAATTTCCAACACGACTACAACTGGGGCGAAGGCACACAAACAGGAAATGCCGTTGTTGAAATTATGGGTGATATCGCTTACATCGGCACCGACGGTTTAGGTGTCATGCGCTACAACATCACCTCAAACCAGTGGCTTGTTCCATTTACTGAAGACAACGGCGTACTCGATGGTGGAAACGACGATGTTACCGGTCTGGTAGCAGATATCCGGTCAAATTTATTGTGGGTTGGTGGTTCAGATGGATTCCAATTAATCAACGTCACAACCGGTGGAGAAGCCTATGATATTGAGAGAAATAGCAACCTCTACGATGCAGCAGGAAGCCCTTACGGCATGATGATCCATAACAACATCATGTACTATCATTCCAGCACCTCCAGTGACGAGGTCAGTCGTTTGGATGTTGCCAACCTGACCAGCGTTGGTAACCTCGACATCGGCGCACAAGTGGGCCAGAACGGTGGCGACATTATCGGCATGGAAATGACCGGTGATGTGCTCATGGTCAGCGTGGCATCGGGACAATGGTGGCAAGTTGACGGGTCTGGCGGTATCGCCATGTACAACACAAGCAACAACTCCTACGCAACCAATATCTTGCCAACGGGTTCGATTGATCGTGTCACCTCCTACAGGTCCAGCACCGGCAATACATGGGTCGCTTGGGGAGAATTGAGACTCGACCTCTACAATTCAACGGGTGTTCGAGTAAGTTCATGGGATACTTTTGAACTCCCTATTCGCGGCATCGTTGAATACGATGGGCAGGTTCTTTTTGCAGCCGAGGATGGCATATTGCGCTACGATGAGTCAACCAATCAATGGCTTTCAACATGGGAGGCAGGCAACGGTCTGCCGAACAATGCTGGTTCCCAATTCTACGAATTATGGACCGACGGCAATAATTTGGTTGTCGGTGGAGCCAGTTTCCAAGGCTGGGGTGGATTCAGAGAAGGAATCATCTCTCACCTCGACGCGACTGGAAGTTGGACGGCTTATCCGGCAGATTCCTACACCAACATCGCTGATGGATATCCCATTTCCATGGAAATGTGTGGTGGTGCACTCAATGTTGCAATGTACAACAACAACGGAGGTGTTGCTAGAATTGATCTTGTCAACGGCACCGTTCTTTCAGGCTTTGACCGAAGTCAACTTGATGGTACTTCTCCTGCCTCTGTTGCCTGTGACGCTTCAGATACCCTTTACATCGGCTATTATGCAGATGACCAACCGATTACGAAGTACAGTTTCCAAAGCAACGCCTTCCTCAGCAGTTTGACCACGGCCAGTCACAACTTGCCAAGTGACCGCATTTGGTACGACTCATTAGCTCATGCAAATGGGCAACTCATCATAGGCCACGGGCTCGGATTGCAAGGGAGCAATCTCATCGGCGGAGGTTTCTCGATGATGTCGTCCAATGGAGCCACAACAACGCAAGCAACCGTTCAAGGAAGCGGTTCTTCAGTAACCTCATTCCAATGGTTGGGCACTAACATCGGCTGGATGATGGGGCAAGCAGGAGGCTCCTCGGGCTACAGCCACGTCTCAACACTCAACTCACTTGGGACGCAGAAGGTCGTTGACCTCCCCGGACTCGTCAGCGGGCAGGTACCGGTTATTGTCAGCAACGCAACCCATATTTGGGCCGCCGTTGGGGGGCAGCCTGGCCAAGGACAATTCAGTGGCACTGGGTCAGGTATTCTTCAAGGTGCCTTTTTGCCAAACGGTGAAGTTGAATGGCAATATGGATGGACGCTCGCTGGTAATTCAGAGGTGAATGACCTCTTCTTGAGCGGTACAGACCTGTTCATCGCAACCAATCCCAACGGAATGATCAAACTTGACACGACCACTCGGACAACCGTCCCCATCAACGGTGCTCTTCACGGTAAATTCGACACCATGCACCTCTACAACAACGAATTGGTCATTGGTCTCGCTGGAGATGGCGGAAGCCCACCTGGCGTACAGGTCTTTGATTTGACCACGCAACAATTCGGCAACGGTCGGTTGGTTGCTGGCCTTCCATCGAACATCGTGAATGGATTCACCTGGACCTCCAACATCATGTACATCGCTACGAACGGCGGCATTGGACGGTTCAATTACACGCTTTCTGATTGGATGGACCCAATTACCAGCGGATTGCCGAGCAATGTTGTCGAAGATGTGGTGGCCGTTGGTACGGATATCTACATCGCTACGCCTGCTGGGCTCTATGTTTGGGATGAAACGACTAACACAGGCAGTACCTTCACCACAGCCAACGGATTGATGGGCAATTCTGTTTGGGGGCTTGCTACAGTTACCGGTGCCAACGGTGGTGTCACGCTGGTCATGAGCCATGACGGTCGCGGCTCTGAACGCCCGGGCGTAACGACCATGGATACGAGTACGCAACTCGTCACCGCAACCCACCGCTTTGACCAACTGCCATCCAACGGTGTGATCTCCTTGGCGAGTGATTGGTGGGGAGTCCACATCGGCACCGATACAGGACCCTTGACGCATTGGAACGCAAGCAGTGCGGATTTCGAAGACGGGCTCAGCTATGGAAGCATGTACGGCCTTCCGACATCACTGGTAAGCGATGGGGCCACTCTCATGGCCTTTGATAGCACCATGTTCAACATCATCGAAGCAACTTCACCTTCACACGGATGGACCTACGGCACCATACTCAATCAAGGTCTCAACTCGGATGCTGTGATTACTTCAAACCACATTTGGATGACCACCAGCACGGGGCTTTGGGGCTTTGAGAAAGGAGGGTTGTATTCGCCGGTTGAAGGAGAATACATGCGAACTGCCTCACCGCTCACAGTGAGGGCACTGACCAATGGTGGAGGCGTGAACATTACAGAGATGACCCACCCTGGCATGGCCATTGAACTCGTTGACCCTTCAGCGCCGTATGCTCTTGATTCAACACAAGGAGTGCCTGGCGTGCATGGCCTCCTGTTCCAAAACGTCCCACTCGTCTTCACCTCACCGGTTGAAGGTGCTGCAATTTGGACCAAATCAGTCTCGCTCAACTACGATGCTACCTTGGATTTGAGCCAAGACCCGAATCTGGAACTTAACTTGCAATCTGCCGTCGACAACGGCCTTCTCTATGACAATACACGGCATGTCTCGTTGCGCCTCTATTCACCATCAAACGGCACCATGGAAGTGCGGATGACCTATGATTATGTTCGCACCGATACGCCTGTTGCCATGGAGAGTCTCATCGACCGGCCCGACGACGGAGGAGGCGTTCTGACCGCCTCATGGTCGCTGGTTCACGATGAGGACTTTGCTCGCTATCTCGTATTCGTTAACGAAGGCCCCTGGAGTGTTGTACCGAACGAACTCAACTTGATGGGACAAACGCCTGACAAGACCATTTCAATGCACAGCCGTCTCGGCTCCGATATTGACACTGCTAACGGATTACCCTTGGTCGACGGTCGAGAATACTACGCTGTTGTCGTGGTCGAATACAACGACGGTCGCTGGGGTGAAGTCTCGAATCCTTTCGGCCCGGCCTCGCCTTCCGATGAAGTTCCCGGAGCCCCGTTGTGGGCAAGCGCCTCGCCTATTGGCAGTAACGGTGATGACGGTGACCTCGAATTGGAATGGGCTCGGTGCACTGCACTCGATCTTGCTCGAACGAATATCTATGTCTCGCGCTCTGTCATGACCGATGCTCTCGGCATGGTTCCAGAAGCAGCCGTCCAGCCCAATGAAGGCAACCAAAGCATCCTCAGCCTCACTCCCGGTGTGCCGGTGTGGATTGGATTCACCTGTGTCGATGAGGCGAACCAAGAAAACCTCTCCAATGTCACCGTTGTAGGGCCGGTTGTTCCGACCG
Organism: Candidatus Poseidonia sp.; assembly: GCA_030829545.1. Taxonomy (GTDB): domain Archaea; phylum Thermoplasmatota; class Poseidoniia; order Poseidoniales; family Poseidoniaceae; genus Poseidonia. Next base: position 62,527 of record JAURAI010000006.1, read on the forward strand.
GCGAACTCAACGATAACGACGCCCCTGAACCAATTGAAGGGACACAAGCCTACGACATACCTGCGGACGAAGGCGGACGTATTATGGTCACGTGGAACCAAAGTGAAGCTGACGATTGTGCCTTTTACACCGTATTCATGAAGCAGGGAGGAGATGCCAGTGATGATGGCATTATTGGAAATATAGACTCATTCTCTCAAGCAGCCGTCATCAATTCCTGTGAAACCACTGACAGCATCATCTCTTCATTGGACGGTGTGCCACTCATTGACGGCCAGATCTATTCCATCGGTGTCGTGGCTTACGACCTCTGGTTGAATGGAAATACCGACGATGTCATGATCGTCACCGCTACGCCCTTCCAGAACATTCTCGGACAGGGGTCAACCCCTGAACGTATCACCTCACTTCTGGCCTTCGACCGTGCTGATGACGATGGCACGGCCATTGACGTTGTTTGGGAGCCATCAACCGTAGAGGATTTCGCATCCTATACCGTATGGGTCGCAGACCAACCCGTGAAGGACCTCTCCATCGCCTATGCGACATTCGGTACCAATGAAAATGTGTGCGGATGTTTCACCTTCAACAAACAATGGATTGACGAGCGAACCAACCCGATTGAATTGACCATCTCTACGGCGCTTTACGGAGACAGTGGACCGACGATGGATCTCACCGAAACCACTCCTCAACTAATCAAACCAGATATTGAACTCTTCGTGGCCGTCACCGTACACGACCTGAAGGGCAATGTCCATCTCACCAACTTGACACAGGCAACGGTCACGCCAATCAACAACATCGATGACACAACCGCTCCTGACAGGCTAGCTGCTCTTTCATTGACCGACCGACCAAATGACGATGGAAGTGCCTTGCTGCTGGACTTCGACCTCTCCGCATCTGACGATGTTGCTGCGTACAAAGTCTACGCCGCAACCTACGCTTTTGATGATGTCACCATGCAAGGTGATGGCCCACAGATGCCGATTGCGACCATGAGTCGGAACCCCACCCTTCCGTTGACCATTGATATCGTGGCTGGCGACACGCCCGTCATTCCCGGTCAATCGATTTGGGTCGCTGTTGTCGTTGAGGATACCTCGGGCAACGCATACATGACGGAATTACTCAGCGTTCAGGCATCGTCCGTTGATGACGGCGTCACCGACCTTGGTGGATACCTCCCCGATATTGAGGACGTCACCGCATCATGGTTTGAGGAAGAGAGCATCTTCGTCGAATGGTCACATTCCACCGATGCCAGCGTTCGTGGTTACCTCGTCTACATCGCTGATGAAGCCTTCAGTTCTACCGATGATGCTACCATGGTGGGTGAAGTTCGTGCCTCGAATTCCCTGCTCATAACCTCCAATGACTTCGCTGATTTGACCAATGATTCTGCATGGTATGTTGCTGTCGTTCCCTTCGATGAAAGTGTGAGTAAGAGCACCGTTGAGTCCGTGGAAATATTGCCCTTTGGTGAAACAGGCGCTGACAGTACTCCAACCGATGAAAACGGTCAACTTTCTCTTGAGGCCTTGCTCACAGGTCCGAATTTGATTGCTGCCGGAATGCTTCTCATCGTTGTACTTCTCCTTGTCATCATCGTACGATCGCGGGGCAATGCCACACAACGAAGCAAGAGTTGGGAACTCCAAGAAGCCACATGGGGCATCCAAGAAAACGATGGATGGGGAGCTTCAACGCCCCCAGCAGCACCACCGCAAAGCACGCCTGCTCCACCACCCGGTATCACCACACAACAGGCAAATGACATCTATGCTGCCGCTGACCGAATTCAAGGTGACCAATACGGCCGACCTGCTTACCAAAGCACGCAGCCTGTATTGCAACCTCAAGTGAACACTGCTCTCTTGGACGGATTATTGGACGACCCATCGCAAGCACCACCGTCACCACAAATTGATACTTCTTTCCTCGACGACCTGCTATGAGGTGAGGAAATGAGTGATGTTGGGCCTCGGAGCAGCGTTTTCACGACGCTTCTGGTTCATCAAAACACGATGGTGGCAGATTGGCCTGACCACCGTTCTCGCCTCGAACGGCATGCGAAGCGATTACGAATTGCACTGCCAGAGAATACGCCAGAATTTCAGCCAACTGAACGCCACGAGTGGCAATTGATGAGAGTCTCTGTCCGTGCACAGAGTCAAAAATGGGTGGTTGAATTTCGCCCAATCAATATTCGCAACGAATCGATTGACGCCATCACTCTCCCAGCGCCTCGATGGAACCAACGAACCAATGGTTGCAAACATGGCGATTGGGGAGCGTACCAACAAGCGCTTGAGGCTGCAAGAGCTGCTGGCTGCGATGCAGCCTTGCTGATCCATGAACATGCCATCGTCGACGCAGACAGGGGGACTCCGCTTCTCTTAGACGAAGACGGGACGGTATGGGTGCCCAGTGAATCCGATGGAGGGGTTGACGGCATTACAGCGGCATTAATGGAACGGAGATTGAAGGAGAATGGATTCCCTGTCAGCCGAGGACGTTTGAATGAACGGTTGGTGGCTCGCTGCCATGAATTGATTCTTGTCGGAACCGGCATGGGGGTCTGCAGAGTGGATTCAATTGATGGTGAACCCGTCGGTTCGTCCGCCGTCCTCTCATCGATTGGCCATCGTATTCTTGACCAACATTTTACCGATGAGGCCACATGGTCCAACCTGAGGACGCACGATGAGTGACCGATTGATGGCGCTTGCTGAACAATTGGCCGAGGCAGACTTGACCGGCCAAGGTGCGTTTCGTTACGGAAGTCCGGACCGCGTCATGTTGATTTCAGGAGGCCCTGCTTCCCACCTCGCACAATGGTCGATGATGGCAGGTCCGCCCTCCTATCGTGTCTCCATTCGGCAGCCAACAAGGGATACCTTGCCTCAAGCAGAGCAGCATTCTCCTCTCAGCGACGGAATTCGATTGGCACCTATGCCAGACGTCCTCATAGCAGAGGTAGAGGAATGGAAGCACGGCAGTTGGTACCATCGTGTGAGGCTACGAGCAAAAAATCTCGGCGACATGATGGAGAAACTTCAGCCACTCACCAGCAAGGAACTGTTCCAGCAAACACTGCCCGATGGTTGTCCTCAACGGCCGTTTTGGTCGGGTGCACTCGCCTACGACCTGGTACAGTGGACGCAGCCGATTCGTTTGCAACACCCTCCCGAAGAAGGGGCACTGCTCGCCGTGCTATGGTATGTGGACAACGGCGTTGTTGAAGATCGCCACTCGGAAATGGTCACTCCCTTCGGACTGAACATGAAATGGGTTGAAGCGTGCGGTGCGACCCTCGAAGAACCGTGGAAGGAACTCGTCATTCCAGAGGCAAAGCCCGGAAGAGAATCTTCAACCCATACGGATGAAACTCACGAAGAAAATATTCGGCGAATCCAGCAAGGCATTGTTGCTGGTCAAGTCTATCAGGTCAATGTTGGCAAGCACTGGCAAGGCGACATCGATCACCCATACCGTGTATTTCAGCGATTGACCCAGCACAATCCTGCCCCGTTTTCGGCCTATGTTGAAGCCGATGACTTGGGCTTTGCATTGGCCAGTTCCTCCCCTGAATCACTGCTTGCTTGCGATGGGATTTCCATTCGGACTTCTCCCATCAAAGGCACATGTCCACGCGGAGATTCCCCCGAGGAGAGTGCGGCCTACAGAACCGCCATGCTCGAGAACGACAAAGAACGTGCAGAGCACCGAATGTTGGTGGATTTGATGCGCAACGATCTGACCAGAGTATGCCAGCCAGGAACGGTGGGTGTTGACCGTTTTGATGTAGAAGTTTACACCAACGTTCAGCATCTTGTGAGCCATATTTCTGGAATACTGCGCCCCGAGGCTTCAGGCCAAACAGCCATTCAGGCCGTCTTCCCCGGTGGTTCAATCACCGGATGCCCCCGCACCATGGTGTGCGCCGCTATCGATGAGGTGGAGCAAATGCCTCGCTCGTTTTGGACCGGTTCAATCGGTTGGATGGACGTGCATACAGGGGCTTCGGCATGGAACATACTCATTCGCACGCTCGAAGCGAAGCGAAACGGTCGAACATGGTCCGGTAGCGTCGGGGCTGGTGGCGGTATCACCATTGGTTCTGAACCGGAAAAAGAAGTTGAAGAGGCAGCCTGGAAGGCAGCCGCCCTTCGCTTAGCAACTGGATGGATCACCGCTGAACAATCCAATGTTTCACAAGGAGAATTGGAACTATACCCCATTGAACAAGGTGTTCAGCGAAAGACATCCAATTCCACTGGGTCGATCTTCACGCTTGAACAGGCACTGCAATCCTCGATGGTTGGAGGTGTACTCTTTATCGAGAACCTCGACTCGTTTTCCTACAACATCGTCAATGCCGTTACTGGACTTGGCCACGACGCGATCATCATGCAGGCTCGCTCTTCAACATCCGCTCCCTATCTCAATCCTGTGAACCTTCACAATCTCCTCGAAGCCCTTCAGCCATCGCACCTTATCCTCGGGCCCGGCCCTGGCACACCGCTGGATGCTGACATCACCGTAGCACTGGCCCATCACGCACTTGCGGGGCAATTGGAGATGCCCGTGCTCGGTATCTGCTTGGGCCATCAAGCACTCGCTTTAGCGGATGGATACGCGGTCGTACCCTCTCCCTTAGGCCCCATACATGGCTCACCCGTCGCTGTTGAACATCACAACAACTCCCTCTTTTCAGCCCTCGATTCTCCCGTGATGTTGACAAGGTACAATTCGCTCATCATTCAAGAAAATGCGACCCATACATTGGAAGTCAGTGCACGCGAGATGAATACTGGATTGCCGATGGGGCTTGTTCATCCGACACTGCCGATTCACAGCCTACAAATTCATCCGGAATCCGTTGGCTCAGAACATGGAATGGTGCTGATGCGGCAATTTCTTCAAATTCAATCGGATGGTTGAAGAATCCCTTGCCGCTCCCATGGATGAGGATAGCCTATGCCAGCCTGCCGCCATTGTGGAAGCACCTACCCGCGTGAGTTCTTCATCCATGGAAACGGACCGAGGGCACAAGTCTGCGCCCAGTGCGGCTTAGACCGTGGTTTGGTAACCAAAGAAGAAGTCCCAATTCTGTTTGAGAAGAACTTGGCAAGTGCACGTTTCTCTGCGGTTGCACGTCGTTACAGCATCTTTCTCTATCTACCATTCCTGTGGATACTGTGGAGCTCAACACTCTCTGATGTCGAACCATGGGGGCTCTTTTTCCTTGGACTGCTTCTCCTTCTCACCCTTGCAGCGCCGGTAATTTTCATCTACCGAGGCGGACGATATTCTGGTGACATGGCTCGATTAAGCCCTGCTTACGACCGACCAAAAGGCCACTGATCACGCCTTTGCGTGAATCTTCAAGACGTCGCCATCCTGTAACTCGTGCTCGGCCCCGACGACACGTCGTGTGCGGCCATCAACACCCCGAATGAAGCCATCACCAAGGTCACTGTGAACGTGGTAGGCAAGCGCTTTCGCTTGAAGTTCAGCGGGAACTACAAAGGCATCAGGAAGAACACGACCATCACCGTCAACCCAGTGAGTTTCATCCTGTACCGGATAAACAACAATCCGTTCGAGGTGGTCGAAGAGGACGCGATCAAGCAAACGAGCCAGGCCCGTCCCGTCATGAGCCTGCAAACGAGCCCCCATGTGATTGAGTGCTTTCTTTTGTGCATCGTTCAGGGAGGTGCCATTAAGCAGAGAAAATGATGAGGCACCCGGTCGATAATCGATGAGCCCTGCTGCTTGGGCTCGACGAAGTGCCAACTCAACATCAGCCATACAACCCACCATATTCTGTTGAGGAAAGCCGTTGAGCACACCTTCGGGAGCAATGTCAAATTTATTGGCAGCATAAGCGATTGGGAAGAGGTGGCCGCGCAGTGTTTGGCCAAGGCGGTGAAGTACAGCAATGTCCCATTCCCAGGGTTGTTGCGTATTCTCGACTTCAGCATTGAATTCCAACATGGCTTGGTTGACCATGTTCACGGTAGCACCAAGTCCACTCAACCGCTCCTGAATGAATGAAATCAATCCTTTCTCGCCCTCCGCTTGGACCCGTCGTACACCGCGACTCCATCCGTCTTCGAGTAAGCCTCCAATCCAAGCATCAAGTTCGTGTTGAAGGAAGTCAATCTCTGCCTGCATTGCTTCTTGAGCCTGTTCGAGCGTCGCTTCTGTGCCCATAAATTGCCCTTCAATGTCGGTGCTGCCTGCCGCATCGAGCACCTGAATGAGAACATCGCTGTTGGCAAGGTCTGCGAGGAAGGCGTTACCGCGTCCGCGCCCTTCGCTCGCTCCGGGAACAAGCCCTGCAACATCGACCAGGGCGACCGGTACGGAACGCCGATGTCCGATGCACGTACCCGTACGCGGTTGACACAGGCTTCCTTGACGGGGGTCATCTTCTCCAGTTGGTTCAAGGCGCCCTTCGGTTTCCAATTTTTCTCGTAATTCTTGACACGGACAGGAAAGCCTTGCCTCAACAAAAGCAACACCAACATTGGGGTCGATCGTACAGAAGGGGTAGTTTGCGATGTCAACGTGTGCGAGGGTTGCTGCACTAAAGAAGGTCGATTTGCCCACATTGGGTTTGCCGACCAGACCAATGCGCACCAGCATCACTTCCGATGCCCAGTTCACTCCTCTTCAGAAGAGGATACAATACCGTGGTCTCGCTTGATTTGAGCAATCGCAATGTCAAGTTCTGGAAGGTTGAGTTCACCGTCACCGTCCAAATCCATAAGTTCAACAAGTTCTGCCGACTCAATTGAGTTCAGTTCATTGATGTCCGATGCTTCAAGAGCAGCAAGCAATTCCTTGCTGTCAATCTTGCCGGATTCATCCAAATCCATGGAGCGGAATACCTCAAAAACGGTTTGGTTTGAATCGGTGAGATACTGGACAAATTCAACCAGGGCTGAAGATGCTGTTGGTGGGAATTCAGTGACTTCATCGTTGTGAAGTTCTGCGTTGACACCGATGATTGTCGACCCACTTTCTTTCTCAGCTGCATGACTGATGAGGAGTTCGGTATCCACACCTACACCACGTCCAATGAGAGAACGGATGGTGGTTGAAGAACCTGCAACGAGGGTGTATTTGGCGACGTCTGAGGCAGCGGTCACTTCGATGCTACGTCCGGTAGCTGATATTCCAGTACGGATGGTCACGAGCGTGGCGAGAATCGTACCGATGCCCATGAGGTAGAAGAGGCCTGAGCCTGTAAGGAAAAATCCACCGCTGTTGGCAACGACGTCTTCGACGCCGGATGATGCTACGGCGTTGGTCGTGAAATCACCGACGACGAAGGTGATGGTGGAGGCAACGCCGCCGACAAGAACCATCCACGTGGCCAAGTTGCCGGTGGAGCGAGTAGCAAGTGGCTTGCCAATGGCGAGAGGGTAGTTCGAGAATGCACCTGCAAGAACCATGAGGCCACCGACAGTAAACAGCATACCCATGTCGACCGAGTGGGCCATAGCGCCCAATTCACCGGTTCCCACAAAGGCGTCCATGGCGGTGAAGTAACCGCCAATGGCAAAGAAGGGCAGGATGGTAAATGCAAGCAAAGCGGCGACGGCTCCGGGATTCTTCATCGTTGAACTGAGGCCTGAGCTGGCGGTCATGATGATGTTGATTGACGCGGCAAAAATTGGCAGAACACCGAGTGTGAGCAAGATAGCGCCAACGTTTGTCAAGAAATTGCTTCCTGATGCATCGGTCATGAAGAAAGGTGGGATCGTGATAAACAAAAGGAACATGCTGGCCGTCCGCATGGAGGCTGACCAGATGGGTTGTTTAGCAGCCATTGGAACAACGTGGTATCCAACTGCAAAGATAAGGGCGAGCGGAACCCAACCATGAGCAACACGTTCAGCGAGCCAAACAGTTTGGGTAGCATCGGCCAGTTCTCCGAAGAACATGTAGAACATGGCAAGGATCTGAGCGGTGACGCCCATGATGAGGAACCATGCACTGGTTTGGAGTTCTTCTTCACCACGGCTTGCTGCGGTGATGAGGATGTTGATGAGTACGGGTACGAGGACGAGCCCTATCGCCAATGTCTCAAGACTGTAGAGCATGGTCGCCACAGCACCTGTTTCGGTGTCGATATCAAGGAAGCCGAAGATGAAAGGCAGCAGATAGCGCAAGAGGATGAGGGCGGAAAGAACCAGCGCCATGAGGGAAGCATTTGCTTCACTGGCCAAACGACCGTTGCCGTTTCGTGAGACGGCAACCATGCCCGCTCCGATGAGGCCGTAAAGAAGAGCGAAATTAAGCAGGGTGAGCGTTACATCCCTCAGCGAGGACCCGTCATCATAGGACCAACCAATGCTTGCGAGCGAATCCAATGCGGTTGGGTCGTAATTGTGCCAACCACCCAAGAAGCCGAGCAGTCCGGCAAACACGAGCCAAAGCATACCGAAATTCATCCATGTTCGAGAACCACTGCCGTCCTTGTCGTTGAAGATATCAACGAGACCGGGTGGGTTTTTTCGTAGGATGAACAAGCCAATTTGCGTCAGGGCTCCACCAACGGAACCCACGCCTTTGACGAGAGATTGAGACATAAAGAAAAGGGCGAAGAGGAGAAAGCCACCGGACAAGAAAATCGTTTCCATTCATGACACCTCCCTTATTCTGCGAGAACCTCGCCCACCAATGTCGCTACAATCGCACCAAGTCCAACGAGGAAGCCGATGAGATAGTACCAGATGCCGCTGCCACCGAGGTTTCCGATGAGCGGGACCACTTCGCCAAGCAATGGAAGGTTGTCCCAACCAAAGACGTTTGAGAAGAGTGAATAGAGACCAAGGAGGCCAACAAAGAGGAGCGTGAGCACGATTCGACTCGCAGTAGGTTCTCCTGTTCCGACGGTTGTATCTGGTAGGGCTGTGGAATTTGTCACGCAGGGCACCTCAATATGACCCCATAGGGGTCAAATCATCCGACTTGACGGGCGGTGATAAACATTCACCATATGAATTGACGAATGGAGAGTCCTTCGCCCCTCTTCATCAGGGTGAGCGGAGTCGCTCAAGGACTCGGCCTCGACGAGGTTTTGAGAGGCCGAGAGGGAGGGGGAGTTGGCGTTCTAAGGTCAACTCATTTGCCCAAACGGTTTGGCATGAGCAGGTAAGGCCCTCAAATTCCATCAAATCCCCCGATACGGCATAGCGCTCAATGGCTGCAACAACTTCACCGTCGCAAGAACCGCAGTTATGAGAGCCCCTCACTTTTCCTCCCGCAGTTGGGTGAACGATGAGTCGGCTTACCGCTTCGCCTTGGGAATTTGAGCCACCGTCGGGATGAAGAATTGGGTGGGCCCGACGAATCATTTCAACCAGGGACCAGAGCCACGGGGGTCGGTATTCATTGTGGCGGTGCAAGCGGTCGATGACCGTGCCGCGTTGAATATTCATTGGATTAACCGAAATTTCATCGCTGCGATGTGCTACCGCCTCAATCCATTTGACGCTGTGGTCCAAAGCATCGACTTCGCTCATGAAAGGTGGCTTGAACATGAGGTAGGTTTTCACTCGGAGATTAAAGGATTCAAGATTCGTAACGGCTCGGTCCCATGATGAAGTGGTGAAGCCCTTGTTGACGTGGAAGCGCAGGACTTCGTCATCATAGGCCTCCAAACCGATGGCTACAGTGAAGGATGGATTAATGCCGGTGGCCCAAGCTAATTTCTCTTCTGTTAACTGCTCACAACGACTTTCAACAATCAATTCCTTTCCGAGTTCTGCGCAATCACGAAGAACGGTTTCTTGGAAGTCAACGGGGATTTCTCGGTCTTCGAGCAAACTTCCCGAGGTGTAGACTTTGACCATGTCTTGTTCTGCAAACTGGTCGAATTTCACTTTCGCCGCTTCCCACTGAGCATGGAGATCGGTACTGGTGACGTCGTCACGGGTATCGTTGAAGTAGCCGCAAAAGGTACAGCCTGATGACCACCACCAGTGGCATCCTTTGGTTCGCAGAATCACAGTGACGGCTGAACAGGTTGTGCCGTCGGCGAGAACTTCGGGCGTAACATAGACCGTTGCTGGCTCACTTGCATCCCAGGATTGTTGTTTGGCTTTTGCCCACGGGGTGTTCGCAGGGGCTTTGACCAAATCGTGAATGCGCAATCCCTTGCCACCCTCGCCAATCATCCGCAAATCGCTGGGTTGTGACATGGGTTCGCCTCGTTCTTGGGTTAGCGTCGGTGGTTTCAAACCACCGCTTCTTGAGAAGCGAGGCTTTCCTCAAAGAAGTCAACCAGATGTGTACGGTAGGTATCGGGCTGAGTGAGCATGAGCGTTATGTGGGAGAGGACACCTTCGCCTTGCCCGTCTTGATGAGCGACGGAGGAGGGGGCAAACCAGCATTCAACATGCCCTTCTGGCCCAACATTCGCTTGGGCTTCCTCACATATGGACTGACCGTGATGAATCTTGATGCGATAGTCTTCCTCGGATTGGGTGACAAACATGGAGCGGTTTCCAATGTTTTTTGCTGCGGAAATGGGCTCATATTTGACCAAATTGTCACCGCTGGAGATTTTGCCTGCAAACACGGCCGCATCCTTCAGGAAGGGTGGGAATCCAGCGAACTCCAGTTCTTCTTTCAGAATCTTATCCATGGAGGAATATGCAGATTCCAAAAACACTGCTTCAATTTCTTCGACCTGTTCGAATGCAATGGCTGCCGCTCCGGCACCCAAGGATACACCGTAGATGCCGATGTTGCTAGCGTCGACGTCCTTCTCATCTTGCAACCACGACCAGACCGCCACGATGTCGCGCCATTCCCGCTGACCAGCAGAAACCAAACCGTCTTCGATGCTGCTATTGCCATGATCTCTCATGTCAAAAAGTACGACATTGAAATCGGCTTGATGGAGCCAAGCGGCTGGAATTAATACTTCGTGATTTGCTTTGCACGACCGGATCCCATGAGTCAAAATGACCCAAGGGCGGGATTCGTTCGATTCCATAATCCAGGCCGCGAGCGTGATCTCTTCATCGGGAACATCAATGGTTGCGTTGTCCCATGAATCAAACCAAAGGTGTTCAAGGTCCCCTGCCAGCGTTTCGTTCTTTTCAAAGAGCCCTTCGGCGATGTCTTCATTCCAAAGTTCAACGCTGAATTCATCGGGACTGTTACGTGCAGAGTGCCCAGAACATTCCAGATTGGTCGCCGCTGCTTGGGTGTAAACTAAATTACCAACTTGGTAATAAACGATTGGCATGCTTGCGATGAGCAGCACGAGAATTGCTGGCACGGCACGCTTCCATCCGCTCATTCATCTTCCTCCGCTAAAGTAAACACGACACTCCGCCCTGCTTGAAGATGCATGCCCTTCGGATGATTCGAATCGCCGTTTTCAGCCGTGATGACCGACGACGAGAAACGATGCGCTGGAACACGCACATCAACACGTGAACCAAGACGGATCATACCGATTCGTTGGCCCCGCCGAACCTGAGCGTCTTGGCCGACGTAGGGCAAGATCGTACGAGCCAAGGCCCCAGAAATCTGCGTCATTTCAATCCGTATGCCGTTTTCAAGAAGGTAGACCGAACGAACTCGTTCGTTGTACTGGCTCTCTTTTTTGAACGCAGCACGAAACGGTCCCCTGCGCATGCCCTTCCCGGTCCGGTGTTCAATGCGTTCCAGCACCCCTGCATCGGGTGCTCTGTTCACGTGTACGTCAAGTGGTGACATGAAAATAGCGAGGCGCCATACGTCATCTGGACCTTCGTCACCCGGTTCTACGGGTTCAAAACGCTGTTCCGTCGCAAAGCTGAGAGGCGTTTCGAGAGGACGAGGGTACCAGTCACCCGAGAGTGCATCATGGTCGGTTTGCCCTTGCTCAACTTCACTCTTTGTTGGCCGCCGGCCAATGGCTCGTTCCCGACGCAAAAACATCGCATGGCCGTCTGCAGGGGAGACGAGAATGCCTTCTGTTCGAGGAATCGGGCGGTCAGGGTCACGCCAAAAATTCACCATGAAAGCCGCTGCCATCAGACATAGGATGCCGAACATCGGGATGAGGCCAGCGACGGGGTCAATGATGGTGCCAATGATCAGGGCGCTGACGCCCATCATGCTCATCATCAAAACTGGGCCATGGCCTCCGGGGGCCAAACCAGCCATCATCTCACCTAGTTAGAGGACCAAGGGTCTTCGCCATCGCCCCAATCTGCTGGGGGCTCTTCGGAGGCTGCCTCGGATTCTTCTTCAGCTTCTTCTGCCTCTGGCTCTTCGACAGGTGCTTCTGCGGGAACTTCTTCAACCACTTCAACGGCTGCAGTGGCTTCTTCAGCCTCTGCTGCTTCAGCCTCGGCTTCGTTCATTTCCTCACTGCGTGCTTGAACCATTTCGTCGATTCGCTCGGTAAAGGCGCGGGACATGTGCTGGGATTTTCGCTCGGATTCAACAGCGCGCTCAATCATCTCGTAGCGCTCCTTGATGGCCTTGTTCAAATCTTCAAAGATTTGCATGTGGCCGACATACCAGTCGTCACGGGCTTTCATTTCGGTAACGGCAAGGCGCAAATCGTTATCCAATTCTTCTGCGATGCCGAAGACTTTGCCCAAACGGTCCTTTTCACGTGAGTACTTCTCTTCCATCTTGTCCAATTCTGGTTCAAGATGGTCCACGCGCTTGGAGGCTTTTGTCGCTCTCATTTCCAGTTCTCGAACGCGGACGTCCTTCTCTGCAATGATGGATTCAAGTGATTCTTTTTCGATCTCACGGTCAATGATTTCTTTCTCAAGAACTTCAATTTCTGCTCGAGCATCGACGAGTTCCTTTTCCTGAGATTCATAAGCGGCAAACAGTTTTTGCAAACGGTCTGTCTCAGTGGCAAGTGCTTCTTCCAATTCCTTGATACGGACCTCAGGTGTGATGGTTCCTTCCGTCATATTCTCACCAGGAGGTCAAGCCTCCACATACGGCGAGTCCTCTCCTCCCTATCAAGCCGACGCTTCAAAGAGCACGTTTTCTCCTTACAATGCGGGGTAGTTCTGCCTAACGAAGGGCATTCGTGGCGGTGACCAATTCCCGAGCAATGCTGACTTCACCCATTGAATGACCTGCATCGCTGACCATCACCAAACGGCTGTGCGGGAGTGCTTTGTGCAACTCCCATGCAGTGCGAGGTGGGCAAACCACATCGTAACGACCCTGAACAATCACGGTTGGGATGTGTTGAATAGAGGCGACTTGCTTGAGAATGTGTGCCTCTTCAACGAAGATCGCATTGATGAAGTAATGACATTCAATTCGAGCGAAAGCAACGGCAAAGTCGAGGTCTTCGGCTTTCTCAAGGTATTCAGGGTCTGGGAAAAGACGGCTTGTCGCCATCTCCCAGCGAGTCCACTCTTTTGCTGCAGCACGGCGAACTTCTGCGTTCTCACTGGTCAGCCGAGCGTAGTAGGCCTTGATGAGATCGTCTTGTTCGGCCGTTGGAATATGGTCGCGATAGGGTTCAAATGCGTCCGGGAAAATATGGCTCGCACCGTCTTGATAGAACCATCGTAGCTCGCTTTTGCGACACATGAAGATGCCTCGTAGAACCAAACTGATGGCTCGCTGGGGATGGTGTTGCGCATAGATCAACGAGAGCGTTGAGCCCCATGAACCCCCAAAAACGTGCCACTTTTCAACACCCAAATGTTCTCTCAGTTGCTCAATATCGCCAACCAAGGCCTGTGTGTTGTTGTCTTCAAGTTCCGCGTGAGGAGTCGATTGACCGCACCCCCGCTGGTCAAATTGTATGATATCAAAGGCAGCAGGGTCGAAGTATTGACGATAGGAGGGCTGACCGCCACCGCCGGGTCCTCCGTGAATCACAATAACCGGAATGCCATCTGGATTTCCGCTTCGCTCCCAAGCGATGGTATGCAGTTCTGTAACCTTCAAGCGACCTTGTTCATGGGCTTCAATCGGGGGGTAGAGAACGTCTTCGAGGCTCGTTGTCGTGTCCAACATGATGGTTCCATATCGAGGGCAAGCATCTTCTTTTCGCCATGGACATCTTCATGGACGACCGATGAGGGGTGAGGGGTATGAGCCAACGAACGGCGACCGATGTATTCAGCGAATGGGCTGAGGCAGGAAGAGATCAGGGCATGGAACGCGGGCATGGACCCAGCGTGGAAGTGATGCTGGAACGCGTGCTTGCTCCACGACAGGAGCTGTTCACCGCCATCGATATCGGTTGTGGCAACGGTTGGGTTGTTCGGAAATTATTGACGCACCCCCTTTGCACCAATGCCTCGGGCGTTGATGGAGCGTCCGCCATGATTGAAAAGGCGAAATCAATCCATCCCGATGGAACCTATATCGAGGCTATGTTGCCTGAATGGAAGCCAGAAATGGCCGTAGATATCCTCCACAGCATGGAGTGTCTGTATTATCTTCACGACCCGCTCGGTTTTCTCAAAACGCTGCATGCAGACTGGCTCAAGGACGGGGGGAGTATTGTCATTGGAGTGGACCACTATCTCGAAAATCCATCAAGCCACGATTGGCCTGAATCGCTCAACGTCCACATGACGACACTTTCCATCGCACAGTGGCGAGACGGTATGGCAGAGGCTGGTTTTACGAACATCACAACCAGCCAAACCGGAGCAAAGGAAGGCTGGGCTGGTACGCTTATCTTGACGGCGTCGAAATCCTAAGTCATTGCAGCCCAAGAGGCTCTCCTTCTGGTCCACAACGTCGAATGTCCCCGCGGTAAAAGGGGCATTGCTCGCATCGTTTGGTTCCAGCAGAGAGGCGTGGTGGTGCTTCAGTTTCTGGGTTGAGATGAATCATGCTTCGCCAGAAGAGGTGGTCCAGCAGTTCTGTGCGAGCTTGTTCAAATTCTTTCACCGTTAACTGTACCATGCGGCCGTTCGCGCCGATGAGAATTGCTGGAGGCAGAACGCTGCGTTGGTGTTCTTTCGGTTTGCGTTGCTCGATGGCTTCGAGTGCCATGGAATACAGAGTCAATTGCAATCGGTGTTCATCGAGAATGGCTCGTTCATAGGGCCCGATGGGTTCGAGAGTGGTGGTGGTTGGTGGTGTAGCCTGCAAGCCGTGGCCCTTCGTGTGGTCTGTCTCGTTGAAGGGTTGAAGGCAGCCTTGTGTCTTCAGGTCAACCACCTGAAGGGCGCCTCTTCCTTCTTCATCAGCGAGGGCCAAAACCAAATCCGCACGACCGCTGAAATCCATCGTGACCTGCCGAACCAGCGTCTGCTCTGTATTACCTTGCGGAGAAAAGACGGAGACTGGCGTGCTGGATGTATCGATTTCATGGCGATGGAAGAATGGCAATTCTGTCCGAACTGCTTCCACCTGGTAGTGGTGCAACCGGTCACCTTTGACCCATTGACCTAAAATGCCCTTGTCAATCAAACCCGCAATGTGCATCAGGCGGTCACGCCACATCGCTTCTGGTGTCCCCTCGGCTTGAGTTTCGCCATAGCCGAATTCATTCATCACCCTGGCGATTGTTGTTGAAGATGCGAGGACTTCATCCTCGCTCTCATGAAGCCATTCTCGGTCGAGTGGAGCTTGTGTAGCAATGATGTCCAAAGGATTTCGTAGTCCGATTTCAAGAACTCGATGCATCATCAATCCGAATTCTGTTGCCTCTGGCCACGATGGAGGCGTGAATTCTGAGGCCTCGGTGTTCGGGAACCTGAACGGTTCACTCACCCAGCCTTTGACATGCTCGAGCCAGTATTTTCGAGGGCAGGCGTTGGTAGCATCCAAATGGTGTGCAGCGCCTTTGATTGCACGATCGTAAGCGAAGGGATGAGACAAGGAAGTCTCCACTTCGACATGTTCGCCAAGTCGTTCTTGGAGGTCACGTGCCCGTTGTTGAGGAGAGACGAGTTCCTGCGTTCCAAAGCACGATGGGTGATGGTAGATTCTGATTCCTTGAACACCATCCTGTCCAAGGGGACTTGAGGCAAAGAGGTGTGCGGGGTTGATGTCGACTTCTTCTTTGCTCGGATCGAACAAAGGAAGTTCATCCTTCTCAGCGTCACCGGGCAGGAGCCATGGAGATGCTGCATCATTGGCACGCCACGCTGCTCGTCGTAAGCCTTCAACAAACATACGTCCCATCGTTCGCGGGTCTGGCTTAATCTTCACCGAAAGTGCACCTGAATCTTGGTTGAAGGTTGAACGGTCGCCAGGTGAACCGGTAATGATGAGACGGTCTTTGACTCGCGTGAGGGCGACGTAGAATTTACGCCGTAATTCCGCCTTGTCTTGAGCCTTGTTCATTTGGCTTGCAAACGCCCACAGCCCATCTTCTGGGCGGTCCTTGGCCACATATGGCTGCAGCCGTCCTGCGATGACTTGCGGAGTGACGAGGACATTGTCTTGAACGGAGATTGAAGCGTCAGCCATCCCTGCTGAGAACAAACCAGTTACCATGACAACAGGGGCCTGTAGACCCTTTGACCCGTGTATGGTCATGATTTGGACTGCTGCTTGCCCCGGACGAGTGATGGCTTGTGGGCCTTGACGGCCGAGTGTTCGTAATTCACCCATTCTGCGATACAGTGCTGAAGCATCGTGCCCAACTTCACTTCCAATGGAGTGAATCATGCCCAACCATGCTTCTGCATGTTGGCGTTGAGCGTCGTCGCAGTAGACGACGAAGAGGTCTGAGTGGTCGAGAACGTCATCGAATACGTCGTAGATCGCGCCCCAGGATGAGCGTTGGTGAAGGCGTTCGAGCAGTGCCCCGACCGCTGGGGTTGGAGCGTTCTCAATCAAACACGGCCAAACCGAAGACCCCTCTTCAAGGGATGAAAAGGCGGTATGCACCCTGCTGTCAGTCATCCCAACCACGGCTGAACGAGCAAACTCAATACCGGCTTTTCGCAGACATGGATTGGCCATGAGGGCCAACAAAGACATCAGTGGCTGAACCACCGGTTGCAAGAGCAAGAGGCCTTGCCGGTCGGCCATGACGGGAATGCCTCGTGCACGGAGTCGCTCAACCATATCGGGCAGGTGTGTGCGTGAATTGATCAAAATCATGATGTCCTCGGGACGGACATCTGGACCGCTTTCTTCGATGGTGATCCACCCTGCATCAGGTGCAGACCATACTTGAGTGGGCCGCTTGTCAAGAAGGGATTGAACGCGGTCAGCAAGAAGTTCATGTTCAAGTTGGAAGCCTTTGGCGTTCGGGTCCTCAAAGGTATTGAGCGGGGTGTCAAGATTCGTGGAAACATCTTGAAGTTGCCCTTGAATCGGTAGGAGCCATTCCAGCACGCCCGGATCTTCTAGCTCACATGCAGGGCGGAGGCGTTGGGCTTCAGCATGCCAGTCGCCGGGAAGCGCGTGATAACGAGGGTCAAAGACCTCGTCGAACATGTCGTTCATGCTCTCCATCAAATCATGACGAGTACGGTGGTTTGAGGTTAAATCGATGTGCCCCTCAATACGGCGAAGAAGCCGATCGCCCGTAATGGCGGGTTGGCCTTCAACATCTTCCTCGTCAAAGGGTACGAAGGTATGAGGTGCAGATTCTTCACCAGTATGTTCGTTTGAGAAGGAACCTGTTTCTCCTCCAGCACCCACGGGCCGTGGATCGCGGCCGCATCCTGCCTGTCGCATATGATCCAGTCTGGTGTCGTTGGATTCAATGCTGTTGCACAAGCGTATGGTGGCCACTGCCCTGCGCATCACCGATACCTCTGCTTGTCGGAACCGATAGATGCTTTGTTTCATGTCACCGACAATGCAGACGGTGGGGTCCCATAAGCCGCTGGGTCGTGCCGGATCATCAGCATGATGAGCACGACGCCCCCACAGACGAGCAAGAAGGCGATAATGAGACGGATTGGTATCTTGGTATTCGTCGATGATAAAGGCGCGGAATTGTCGGCGTAATTCGGACAGAATTTGGACTCGTCGGTGCAAATCTTCCTGAAGTTGCGGGCGGTCATTCAACAGAGTGAGGGCCCTTGAGATGTGGGAGTCGCCCCATGGTTCGTCTCCCAGCCCATCCAATACATCAATGACGTCTGGAGGGTAAAGATGGCGGCATACATCGGGGCAACGGGCCAAGAGTAAATCGGCAGCGAAGCGTTGGAGATCATCAAAATCATGCAATCCATCGACGGATTTTCGCCGAGCGAGAATCTGATTGCATCCCTGGTGAAGAACAATCAGGTCGCTAAGCACCTCCATTTGAAGCGATGGTGAAACGTAGGTGTTTCGTTCACCCGGTTCGACTGGAATCGGTTCTTCAAGGGGGTCCAGCCGCAAGGGACAATCAAGAGGCATTCCATCAAATCCATTTCCAGGGTTGAGTAAGAAGGCAGACCTTGCAAGCAGAGAAATGAGTTTCCCCGTTGATGTTTCGAGGTGTCGTTTGATGTCGTTGATGCGATTTGATGAACGCAGGTACAACGCGTCTTTATCATCTTTTGAAAGGCCCACTGCATTGATTTTCGAGGTGACTCCAGAAGGCCATTTGTCGCCCTTCGGCAAGGTGTTACTTGGGAAAAACGTCGGGTTTCCTTTGACCAATCCCGACGAGGTTGCGAGGCCGAGAAGGATCTTCCAAACCCAAACCAATTGTTCCCCGGGTTGGTCGGGAAGAGGCTCGCTCAGTGTTCGAACCAAGTGGTTAAACCGAGTCAATTCCGTATCTGCTTCGGCTGGATGGAGGCATGAAGCAGCGTAGGAGAGGAATTCACCGGTCCATCCAGAAATCTGTTGAGCGAGGGTGCTAACAAAGGTTGGCAGTTCATCTGCCACAGGTTCTGCAATCATGTCCAACAAGATGGAGGCCGGAGCAGGGCCACGGCCGGCCCAATCAAGGCCTAAATCTTCAGCACGCTGTATCATAGCGCGGTGAGATTGTTCAACGAAGAGGGACCGGTCCATCAAGCCGCCGAGTACCGTTTCAGCTTGGGCTTGTCCACCAAGACGGGTGACAAGTCGGTTTCGTGCAAGCAGGAATTCTTCGTGGTGGTGAAGAACGCCTGCTTCGTGGGCATCGGAAACGGTACGAATTCTCCACACTGCATTCAATGTATCATTCAACATCAACGGAGCCCGTTCTTCTGAAATTTGCTGGTGGGAAGGATAGAGGGCTACTAGGTCGATGTAGGGCTGAACCAAACGATTGAGAAAGGCATCGATGGTTGAAATGGGGGCTTCGTCCAAACCAGAAAGTAACATTTCAACATCGGAATCGTGACGCAATCGTGGGTCGTAGATACCATCGTCATCGCCATAGGCAAGGGGTTGAGCACGACTTTGAGCCAGCCGGTCTCGAATTCGCGCCTTCAGTTCAGCGGCGGCTTTTCTCGTGAAGGTGATGGCTACAACCTCAGAAGGCAACAATCCCTTCCAAGCCTCAAGTTCAGTTCGTTCTCGCTTCGGTGCTCGTAATGCGCCATGACCGCTGAGTGGCACGCGGGGCCCGGGTGGCGTCATGTGTGTTGCTCTCTGTTCAGAGGCGATCAAGTGCTGAACATAACGCTCGGCCATCACCGTTGTTTTCCCGGTACCTGCGCCTGCATCCAGGGCAATGTGTCGGTCAAGGTCCAAACCAAGGCGCTGACTTTTGTTGAAGTCAACCATCAAAATCCACCTCCAGAATAGGTCGAAACAGCACAAGAATGCGAGAGGGCACAATAATCACAATGCTGACCCGGCGTCGGATTCACGCGTCCAGAGGCCGCCGTAACAACAGCTCGTTGTGCCACGATTAAGCGTTCATGAAGCCAGGTACGGAAGGGTGTACGGTGCAGATGTTCATCACTGAGTGCAGGGAATTGGAAGGGGAAATAATCTGTAATCTCTCCAATTTCTAATTCCTCACGCAACTGCATCAGGTCGCTATCAAGTTCGACGTAGTGAACGGTGTTTTCACCAATTTCACTGGCCCCCACGCCAATCACTCGGTCGTTGGGGTGCAATACCTCCCATGCCCTTGCATAAAGTGCTAATTGAAGGTCTTCAAACAGGCTACGTGCATGACGTAGACCTTCGCTTTTAGGCTTCGGGCCGTGGACTGTTTTGAGGTCGCGAATGATTACCAAACGTTGGGCTGAACGCGGCATACCGTCAAGCGGGTAAGGGGAGTCAAAGCTTGCTTCGCCCAAGATGCCCGCTTTTTCGAGTTCCTTTCGCTGCGATTCCGAGGGGAGGAATACATCCACTCTGTCAGCAAAACCAAAGAGTTCGAACTCTGTTTCGTGACCGTCCACATCAACAGCGATGGTGACTGATTTTTCTCGGCCCTTTACCGTCGCCCATTCTGAAGCGACGGGAGCGGCTTGACGCAGTGTGAGGTCTGCATGGAGCATTCGGGCGAGACGCCCGCTGGCTGGTAAACTGATTTCTCCTTCAAGATAAGCTCTCCAATCTTCTGGACTTGCATCTACCAAATCCCTGGTGCGATGAACAGACACAGCATTGTGACGGCCAAGCCAAAGAACATCATTTTGGAGGAAATGAAGGATGGCTTGCCACCCTGCGTCGTCAACGCCCATTGGCCCCAAATGAAGCGGTTGAACGTTGGACAGTGATTCTTTGGTGACTTCGAGCCCGTGACCTTCAAGCAAGGCGGCTTCTGCTTGGTGAACGACTTCTCCCCGAATACGAAGATTGACGTCTTCCGAACTTTCACCAGCCTCATCGTCAGCCTTCAGAACCTGTTTTGTCCACGCTTGCCGAGGGCATTTGAGCCAAGCCTCCAGGCGGCTTGGAGACCAGGTCTTGCGAGTTATTTCCTGTTCGATCGTTCCGAACCGCTCACCCAAGTTCAACCCATCAGGCTGGTATGCCGGTAGCGGACGCGGGTCTACGGAAGGAGCCAGTTTCTTCTCGTCCTTGAAACCGAGATGGGGCCATGCAGGTGAAAGGCTTCCTCTTGCTTTCAGTGAAGCTTTTGTCGGCCGTAGAATCACGGCTTCGGTACTCAGAAGGTTTTGACGCTGCTCCCAACCAAACGCCTCTCCTGCATTCAAATGACGCACCTGTGGTTGACGCCGTTGCCGATCCGCCTGTATGCCTGATTCAAAGGCATGAAGGGTGACTTCGCCGTTGATTGGATTTGCTTCAACGGATTGGTTATTGGTGAGGTCAAGTCCCAATTGTTGACGTTGATCTCGCCCTTGATGGCCGTGGCGAACAAGACGCGAAACCTGCCTCTGATGATCAAAACTGTACTGTTGGGGGGAAAGCCAACTGCCATGCCCCCGTTCTCTAACGACCCACCTCCATGGATGCGCTGCATCGCCTCCCTCATATGCAGATGAGGGGAGGAACGATGGGGCGTTTCTCATCCTGTCCCATTCTTTGGAACGACGTATATCGCTAAACCATTCAGCAAGAGGAGCACTTGGACCACCACCTTCTTCGGGACTTGAGTCAAATACGATGATGTGAGGTGCTGCATTGAACAAATGGCGAAGGTGATGGCGTCCTTTGCGGATAGGGCCATCGGTTTGAAAGACGCCAAGCTCGAGGAGAGCTTTTGCATCAAGCCATGGAACAACGGGGCTTTTCATGGGCCATGAATCAACATCCAAGCCAGCAAGCACAATGAGATCGGCTTCGCAACCAAGGGCTTCCTCTGGCGTGATGACATCGATGAATGGTGTGGAAGACTCGCTGTGTGGTATCTGCGTACTTTCTCCGACATATTCAATCAAATCAACAAAGGCCTTACCGTCTGCAGGAAAACTTGCGCCAAGGCTCAACATTGATTTCCGGACATCGTTAAGAGCATCCACCAATGTTTGAATGGTCCCCATTCCACTGTCGTGAGGTGCTCTGCGCTGGCGTAGGGATTCGAGATCAAGCGAACGGACCACGTGCGTCAACCACGCCATCCCTGATGAGGGTGAAGTGGGCATCGGTAAGACCGCTCCCGTGCTGCAACCTTCTACATCGTAACGTAGGAGGTGCTGATCTTCCTCCATCAGCAGCGGTTTCCACATGTTCATTGTGCAGGCGAGCCACCATTGAGTCTCCTCAAATGCCTGTCTTTTTTCCTCTGGTCTGCGTTCAGTAAGCGAAGGACGCGCTTGGGAAAGAACACCCAGCCAACGGGCTAAAGCCCCGGGGCCTCCGAGGACATGGAATCGCTCTGCCATGCTTTCAAGGACGTCCATGTGCGGACGTGGTCGCCATGATTCCTGTGAAGGGTGCAAGAGATCGAGATACGAGTCTGGATTGAACGGTAGGGTTGTTGAAGCAAAGGTTGCACGGAGTGCTTCAATGGACCAAGCACTCATGCCTTGAGATAATTGTGCGGCTTGAAGCAGCGCATGGTGGACTGGCTGACGACCGAGGGTCGACGACGAACGTTGCCATGCAAGGCCGAGTCCTGCCAGCCCGTTCGACCATGCTAATTCTCGGTCTTGAACTGCCCCATCAATGATCAAGACGCGCCCTTCATTGCTCTCAAGATAATGCGCTAACAAGGCCATAGTAGCGGGAATGATTTGGTGGCGCTGGTCTACAGGAAGCCGCGTCAGTTGAGTTTGGCGTTCATCAGCAACATCGGTGTTCCATGTTTGACCTGCCCCCTTCCACAAGTCATGCTCCGGGACCCAATCGGGCAAAGCATCGCGCTCAACAGAATCTTGGTCGACCAAATAGGCACCGTGGTGGCCAAGGCGAAAGGACCCTGGATTGATGAGTTGGTGAATTGGACAAAACCGGGAGAGGAACAAAAGGATGTCTTGCTCAATCTCTGTAAAGTCTGGTGCTTGGTCCAGCAGGATAATCCCGTCAAGATGACGAGTGTGAAACGGGGGCTCATCAATGGACTGGAGCCGGTCTCGTACGTGTCGAGGGACCATGGTTGGGTGGCTACCACCAGCCTGTTGTTCGAATTCTCGTACAATGTCACGGTATGCTTCAAGCCCTGGGTTTCCATCCCAGTTGAATGGCTTTCGGAGGTGCATCACTTCCGAAAAGAGACGGTGCAAACGCTGGGACTTGTTGAAGTTCCATGTCGTTGTTCCAGATGTATGAAGAAGAGGAAATTGATAGGACTCGGCAGCCTTGAGGCACATTGAATGAATGACCATGGACGAGCTTGTGTCATTGTCGAGCAGGACGGGGAGGCGCAAATCGGTGTGAAGTGTTCGAATCAATTGGTTCAGCGTCATATGATGTTGGGGCGAAACATGGTAGCCTAAACGTTGGAGTTGGTCAAGAGTATGCCGTCGGTGAAGTTCGTTAGGATGAAGCGTCAGGAAGGAGGGGGTTGGGGTTTCTCCGTAAGCGCTGGTCAGCCATGCGGGGAGGCCGCGCCCAGCCGGTACGTACTCATGTGTTACGTTAACTGACATCAGAGGACCACCCATTGTAAGAAGCGTTGGCGACACTTCTTGAAGGTGCCCTCTAAGAATCAATGAGATGAGCATAATCGGGGTCGAAACAAGAAACCTAGTTGTTTCTCCTCCAAATTGATGTCGAAATGTTCATTAACCGCCCAGCCTAAGTGATGTTGTGAGCGATTTAGTGGCCAAAATCAGCATTATATGCGGTTTTGCGCAGTGGGCATTTATACACAAAGTTTAAATAGGGCCAGTAACAATAAGAACATGTCAAGATAACAAAGGGACCCGAGCCGGATATATTGAACTCATCGAAGAACAATGTGGATTCTTTATAGGTGGTCGAGAAACTTAACTTGAGCAAATGGAGGCAAAAAAGATGGAAAAGAAAGACAAATGCGATGATTGCAGCGGAACTGATTTTGAGATCGACAACGTTCGAGGTGAGCGTGTCTGTGCCTGTGGCCTTGTATCAGAAATCCCAATGGACGACGCTCAAACGAACAGCAACGCAGCTCTCGGCGACAGTCGTACTCACGAAGTCGTCGATCCGCTGGCTATAGCTGGAGAGCGTGCGTCGAGCACGATGATGAATCCGTACGACAAGTACGACGCCCACGGAAAGTTGCTCACGCCACAGCAACAAAAACTAGCCCGAACGAACGCTTGGGCTGACCGCAACTCTCAACGCGAGAGTGACCCGATGTTTCGCCAACTCGTGACGACCATTAAGGAGATTTTCTCCGAAGGCATCGCTAAGGCGGCCGTGCTGCTAGCCAGTGCCACGGCGCGAAAGTTGACTCCACTGCAAGAGTCGAAGCGCAGGACCCTCACGCCGGGCGAGAAGGCGTTGCTCAAGAACCCGAAGACGTCCATAACGCGCAAACCCGATGGCGTGAAAGGGGATTCTGACCGTCAAAACCTCCTTATCATGGCCTTGGCGATTGGCGTACTGGCTCACGAATGGTTCCGAACGGCCCCTATCAACCGCCAAATGCTCATGGAACGCTACAACATTACCGAAGCGCAGTTCAAGAACGCCAAGGCCACCATTGCCAAGCACTACAAAGCACGTGTGCGCCAAGGTTGGTCCCAACCCCCTGCCGTGCTCCACCGTGCTGCCTTGCGAGCAGACCAACTTGACATCGCCGTTGAAAACCTCATTCAGGCCCTCTCCCCTCGATTTACGGACGAGAAGATGGATGCTGTCATGGAAGTCTTCTGGAACATGCTCACTCTCATCGGAGAGCCTTCACCTGAAGCCACCACGAGCAACGTTCCAATCAACATGATTGCGGCCTGTGTCATGTATGCCGCACTGGATTCGCTCAGCCTGGCTCATCAAAACCTCGCCTGCATTGCTCGAGCTGTGTCTCTCTCTGGCGCTGGCGTCAAGAGTCGCCTGCAGGTCATCAAAGACTTGGTCGAAAGCGGTGTCTTCGCCGAAGGCGCCATCCTCTTCAAGAAAGATAGCAATGCTACTGAAGCCGCGGAAGAAGGCACTGAAGAGGGCACTGAAGAGTAGGTAGCGGGTTTCTTATTCCATGATGCCTTCGGGCGGTGTATGCGACGACTCTTGAGTCTCTTTGCAGCAGCAGCGCTCCTCGTCATTTGCTTACCTGTCCACTCTGCACTACCGCCAGTACCCGTCGAACAAGGGATGATCTTTGGTGGGCAGTGGAGCCATGCGAACAACAGTACGGCTACCGTAACCAATCTCAGCGACCTTCCGGCAGTGGTGGAAGTATACACCGCCACCTGGTGTGAGAATTGCGTTGATGTTGAACACGGCCTCGACGATGTTCAGGCTGAGGGTGCTCTTCAGCAGTACCACATCCACCGGGCTGTTGCCGAAAGCCAAGATCCGTTTGGCAAGGAGGATCTGGACTACCGTTGGAAAAACAGGTACGGAGCAACGTCGATCACCGATGGTCAACAGCCCCCGGGTGTTGTGTTCAATGGAACGATGATGAAGGAAGGTAGCGTGACCGATGAGGCCTCGCTCTACGTCGAGTTTTTCAACATGGCAAATCAAAGCCTCGGGCTTGGTGATGGCTCAACATCCTTCTCATGGACGCCGACAGGAACGCAACGTGGAACTGTCACATGGGCATTGGACATCGAGGATGTCCATTTAGAGAATGCCACGCTTGAAGTCACCGCTTGGGTGGTTGAAACCGGAGCAGAGTTTGAAGAAGGCACCAATGGCCTGGGAACCTACCCGCACATCTTGAGGGACATTTTCTTCCTCGGAGAAGAACGCCAAGGTACTGCATCCATTGAGTTGCCACCAGCATTTGATGGTGATGACCTTGAAGTGCACCTCATCTACCAAGTCAATCCGATTGTTGTTGAAGAAGAACTTGATGAGCCAAAGGAAAGCGAAGACACTCCTGCTCTTTCATTTGTTGCGACCATGGCGGCCCTTGTGATGGCTTCAGTCACTCGTCGTAACGATTGACCAACAACTCGCCCAGACCGCTTTGTTCCACCTGACGTAGATCGGTCAAATCAACGTGAAGCTGCCAATTCAGATTCTCCAATGCATTTGGGGCTGCGATGATATTGATGTAATCCCACCATCGAGGCGGCGCATTTCGAACCCCTTGTTGTTTTTGCAATTCATTGAGCCAGGTACTCAACTGTAAACGTGCATCTGGGCGGGGATGATCGCGTCGTGTGTGGACATGGTATCCATCGCGTTCTTCACTGCGGACGTACCCTAAAACCCTGGCAATCCGATTGACAAAACGGCGCTCACGTCCGTCACGAACCGAGACTCGTAGGCCTGCGTGCTCAAAGGAAAGAGCCTCGCCTGAAACGGTTGGGACGTGAATGGTTGATCCGATGGGTTGACGCAGAAGGACTTCCCACACGCGAGCGTATACCTGCCCCCAACGTCGTTCACCATCACGGATGTTTCCTGCTTCATGCACGTCTCCCTGACGTCGATGGGGCATCATCCTGTGAAGGTGACGATGGAGACGGCGTTCGTACAAGCGACCAGGATGATTTCTTCGCATCGGATTTGTGTCTGGATTGTAGGGGCGTACCGTTCCCCGCCATGCTTCTACAACTTCCTCGTAAGGAAAGTGGCCGTGAACATCAAATGATTGCGTAAAGCGTTCAACCCAGCTTGATTCAACGGCCACCCCTTGTCGTCCGGCCCCAAAATTTCGATTGATGAGGCCCCGAAGAGCAATACCGCGAGCATTGCGAGGGAGGTCATGATCCTCTTGCATCTCATCGTACTCGCGTTCATCGTTCCGGTACCAAGCAGGATAGTAAGGGTGGGCGATATGTTTCAGGTGAGTCAACGCTTCTTGATCGAGCGCCTCAACCCAGTGGCGTGGAGGTGATGCGGCCGGAAATCCAAAAGGAGTGTGTTGAGCAAGTATTTCACCTAAACTCGGTATCTTCTCACTCGCGGTCGTATCGTTCACCATTGAAAGCAACACACCGCCCAAGACATCACCGAGCGGGAGCCTGGTATTGTGACTCCCGCTGTGAATGCAAATTGATTCATGGCGATGGTGGTCCAACCGGCGTATGTGCTCAATGGTGTAGGGCGCACCGTGCTGACCTGTGCCCACCTTGACCTGGTAAAAATGACCGAGTTTGCCGACGGCAAGCATCGTGGCGTGTTCAACATGAATGTGGTCAGGGAGGCCGTTGACGATTTGATGACAGAATTCTAATGATTTGACCAACGGCCGACTCGGTTCTTCCTTTGCCGAGTAAGGGACTGACCAATTGTGTTGGATCCCAAGAAGAAGTTTGCCTGGCGCGGAGTTGACTGGAGAAAGCGCGAGGGAAATCAGGTAAGCCCAGTGCATTGGGTGGGTTGGAACTTTGATGGCGCGAGTGTTGCCTGACTTTGTCCGAACGCGCAAACAGACATGCTTGCCGTCGGTCTTTAATGCCCAATTCAAGATTTCAGGGGCCTGTTCGGCTTCCTGGAGTTCTTGCCACTCTTCCATCCACGGGCGTTTGTAAGTCTCAAACAATCCCTGTGGGTGGTTCACCAATGCGTCACGGAAAGAAGCATACAACCTCCGCCTCTGGGTTGTTACGATACGCTGATTGATGTCATGGGCCCACGAAAGGTATCCGTGATAAGCGTGCTTTTTCTCCACCAAAGACCGGTCAACACGCACACGTTTTGAGAGCCAGTCTAACATTCCAGCAAGAGGCCTGTAGGGTGTTGCCATGGTTTCTCGGGGTCCAAAACGATACTGATAGTTATCCATATTATTGAGCGGCGAACACGACGACAACCCGAGGAGAAGCGAGGGCAAATTCCAACCCTTTCGAAGTTGGGGATCGCACAGAATGGGCAAGATGCTTGTGAGTTTCATCTGAGACAACGATACACCGTTCAAAAACAATGTTTGGTCAATATATTGAAGTTTTGACCCATCGTGAAAAAGAATACCTTCCGAGAGTATGTGCTCTTGGCTTTGAGTCAATTCATCTCCACGAGCAACGGCCTCCGATAACATGGTTAATTCATGCTCAGTACACGGTGCATACTCCACAGGGTCTCGCTCATATGGAAGTCTGGCCCATTCAACATGTTTCGTTTCTAGCATGCTTTCCGAGAGAGATTTCCATCGCCGCCGTGACGTCACCGTCGGCCCTCCAAAGAGGGAAATTGCATATTCATGTTCGGCAGGGAGAAGAGGGACAAACCAGCCTGTGGTTGGACTGTAGTCAAGAATTGATTGGCACCAATCGCAAATCATATCTTCTTCAGAAGAGGCGAGATTATGAACGCAGGCAGTGGGTTCAGATGACCTACTCATACGAGAGATAGATGCTGAGTCTATTTGAAGTCCGTTCAAAACTCAGACGCACATACCTCAAGGAGGCGTTGAACATCTTCATCGGTGATATGCAGATGAATGACAATCCGAATGTGGGTTGGAGAGATGTCAAAGACATCGATGCCAGAGGCGGCCAGAATCTCTGCAACTTCTAATGCAGGTTGCTTGCATTCAACATAGACCATGTTGGTTTGAACCGTGTCCAAGTCAACTGAGAAAGCCTCCAGTGAGTTGAGTTCACTTGCGACATAACTGGCTCGATCATGATCTTCCTTGAGTCGCTCCACATGATGGTCAAGTGCATACAAACATCCTGCTGCAAGGATGCCAGCCTGCCGCCAGCCTCCACCAAACATCTTGCGCCAACGATGGGCTTGGGCAATAAAATCAGATGAGCCTACGAGAACAGACCCAATGGGCGCTCCAAGGCCCTTTGAAAAGCAGATAGAAACCGAATCATAGGCCTGGCACATGCGAGCTACGTCCACGCCAGTTGCAATCGCTGCGTTGAAGATTCGAGCCCCATCGACGTGGGTCTTACAGTCCATTGATGTCGCAACCTCGGCAATTGCATCAAGCGTTGCCAAGTCGTAGCAGGCTCCCCCACCAAGGTTTGAGGTATTTTCAACACATACCAAACTTCCATTGGGATAATGACTTCCCGAACCATCTGCTTTGCGAATCAATGCCTTGACCTGCTCAGGAGTCATGAGGCTTTTTTCTCCTTCAACCAGAGCAATGGAGGCGCCACAAAGGGCTGCATAGCCGCCTCCTTCGTAACGGTAGATATGGGCTGTTTTGTCACATACAATTTCATCACCGGGAACCGTATGTGTCTTGAGGGCAATGGCGTTTGACATGGTCCCGGATGCGATGAACAATCCTGCTTCTTTCCCAAACATTGCAGCAACGCGTTCTTGCAATTCGATGACGGTCATGTCGTCACCGAGGACATCGTCGCCCACTGGGGCATTCATCATGGCTTCCCGCATGGCTTTGGTTGGCTGGGTCACCGTATCGGAGCGAAAGTCGATGCGGGATGATGGGTGTTCGCGCATGAGGTTGGCTCCACGCCCTCCTTCATCAAGTCCATGTTCTTCAAAGAAGTTTCAAATCGCCCGTGAGAAGGTCAAGAGCATGTTCATCAAAGGGCCCCAGGGCGAGAACCGTTTGAGAGCCTCGGGGAATCTGTGTGTGGCCAGCATCCCGAACGATAAGAGCGGGAATTGAACGCTGGATTGCTTGCTCGAGGAGTTCATTCATGGCAGTATCGTCGGGAACTTTGACACAGATTTTTTTCTGGCCGCTTGCCAGCCAGGCCTCCACGTGCTGTGGATGACTGACCCCGGTTTTGAGAAATGCTTCAACCGAAGCGTGCCCGACTTGAGCAGCGAGTTTGCCCTTTCCCATTTTCAAGCCTTGATTGACAACACAGACCAATTTCACAGAGCTCACGGAGATGCGAGATTGAGGTCGTGGCGCGGTGAGCCGGTGAAGAAAAGAACGCAGTCCCATCATCATCCCTCACACTGTTCCAAGATGTTCCACGAGGCGGTCGATGGAGCGACGCGGCCCGAGCATTCCCAACACGGTCACCGTGCCGGGGGCGACTTCAGTGTGCCCTGCATCCTTGACGAGATGCCAAACGATGCCGTGAGCGATGTCTGCAACGATCTCATCAAAAGCTTCGATGTTTTCTGCATGAAGGACAATTTTACGCCCTCCGTTTTCTCGCCACGCCTGAAAGAGGCGTTTGGACTGTCGCCGTGCTACAAGAGTGATTTCAACGGCTGCATGGGCACATTGAGCCGCTGTTTTACCCGTTGAGAGATTGAGGTCTTCTCGAACGATGAGCGCCATGGTAGGAGCATTATCCGTTGATGACATGGTGCTCCACAACCGATTGTTCGAATGAATCGGACGATTCCAAGCCGCCAAGTTGACGGTGAACAAAGGGGCCAAACCAAACGGCGAATGCCAGGTTGCCCAATGCATGCAGAATATCGAAAGGAATTCCATGGGCGAGATAGATGGTGAAATCAATCAACCCCATCCCTGGCGTGAGAATCGAGAGTGAGGCAAGAGCGTCGAAGAGGAACGCGGAACCAATGACGGCAAGGTAGAGTTGCCCGTGGTTGAAATCACCGTTGTTCATGAGTGTAAGTCGTGAGCCTAAAACGGCCACTGCACTCCATCCTGCCGCTTGGAACAGCGTCCACCATCCATCCCCGATGAGCATGTTGGAAAGCAACGTGACGAGAATGGCAAAGGCAACTCCTCGGCGCGCC
The DNA here is from genome assembly GCA_030829545.1 of Candidatus Poseidonia sp. Lineage (GTDB taxonomy): Archaea > Thermoplasmatota > Poseidoniia > Poseidoniales > Poseidoniaceae > Poseidonia. Next base: position 93,004 of record JAURAI010000006.1, read on the forward strand.
CCGAGTTGAGCCCCCATCAGAAGAGCCGCTACGGTGACGGGTTGGACGTTCGGTAGTGGTTGCATGAGGACCCGAAGAGCGGTCACGGCTACGACCATCGTACCGAGGAGAGCGGCATCATGGCGAGAAGAGCGCGGGGCGGTGATCAAAAAGGCGAATGCCAAGACCACCAAAGCGACATCGATCACCACGTCGGCAACAGGTGTCAATTCGGGCCCGTGGACACCGAATGCTTGGAACATAAACAAGCCGAGGAGGGCGGCCTCCTTGAGGATTCCCTACCTCACACCACGCGCCAATGGAGTATTGTGGTCGACTCAATGCTCGCAGAATCCATCGCTAGAACGCCCCGTTCACCATCAACAAAGTATTCCCAACCCCCTCCGCTTTGCCCGTCAATGGAGACGAGATAGGGGCCGAGGTCAGTTTGCTCAATCTCGGCGATGAGGTCGGCGTCTTCCAAAGCTGCTTCGGTGAGTGACTCAACGCTCTCGTGACCTAAGAAGCCTCCAAGGGTTACTTTCCTTTCGTCCCCGAAGTCAAAGACCACAACTTGTGTTCCAAGCCAGGCCTCTGGCCATGAGGAATCCCACGACCCTTGAACCGTGGGCTCATTCACTGCAGGCAGGCGTTCGGACCATTGTTGGGCGATATCTGGAAGCAAGAGAAGCGACAAAGAAAGGACCATGATGGTAAAGAGTCGCAAGCCCCATTCACTTCTGTTTGAACGAGTGATAGCGGCGAGTACGGTGGAAAAGATGGCGATCAGCAATGCCCCCAGCAACGGAGTCCAATCATAACCTGGAGCGTCCGCTGAAGGAAGGGAGTTCGTATAGGCCATGAGCCAGCCCGCGTCGTTACCAAGAAAGAGAGATGTTGTCCCAAAGGCTGGAGCCCCCGTACCGTAGCCATCGTGAACAGTGTTGAACGTTGAATTTGACAAAAAACGTCCCTGCGCATCGACTTCAATGACCAGCCATCCGCCTTCAGGAGTGTTAATGGGTGCGTAAATTTGGGACGATGGCGCCCAACTGAATTCCCCGTTCATGATGCTTTCAACTTGGTCGATAATCATGCATGTCGCTTGACAGAGCACACTCGTGATGTTCTTGCTGTCTCCAAATACGGTCAGATTGCCTTGCTGAATCGGTATCGCAGGTGATGGCCCAGATGTGAGCAGCGTGGTGGTGGCCAAGGTGCTGGTATCAACATGCATGATCTTGCTTTCCATGGGGTATTGAACGTGGACGAGTAACCCCGTACCAACGGCCAGCGGCGCATGGCGAATGGACCCCCCAACATCAACGGAAGGTCCAACGCTTCCGTTTCGATTCACCATCCAAAGACGGCCTTCTTCGTCTCCCTGCCAAAATGCTTCGGGAGTTGCGAGGACGCCGTTTCTCCATCCAAGAGATAGATTCGTCGAGAAATCCAATGACCCGTCTGAGAGGCAATGGCGTTGCATTCCGTTCCTGGTCGGAACGACAACATGGTCTTCATCCAGTGCCATGGCACCGGTGATGCCCCATCCGTTGACCGAAGAGGTCGCAGACCACACTGGCGACCCGTTGGACGGGTGAACTGCTTCAATCACACCATCAGCCCAGCCAATCAACAAGAGGTCGGGCCAGCTGCCACATTCGCCTTGACCACTGGAGACAGGTTGCAGGGGCGAGAGATCGTGCTGGACCGTTGTCGGGCTGGTTCGGTTCCATCGTTCCATTCCCTCGGTAGTAAAGGAGAACACTTGGGGGCGCTCTTCAGCCGTCCAAAATCCAGACGTGCGAACAAAGAGATGTTCGTTGAACATGACTGGTGAAGTGGTGATGTAGCCTTCTCCCAAGTCCACTTCCCATTCCAGTGACCATTCTTCAGCAGCAGCGTTGAGTGGAAGCAGGAGAAGAAGCAGGGTAGCAATCAGAAAGGTGCTTGCAAAACGCATGGACTCACTCCATAACGGACTGAATAGCGGCGCGAAGCAGGGCACTGACTTCTTTTCCATCTGCCCCGCCTGCTTCCTGCATCACGACACCCATGAGGGGACCCATGGCGCCCATGCCTCGCTCCTTGACAAAGTCAAGCCGTTGAGCGATGATGCCCTCAATGATTTCAGCCAATCCACCAACGTCAGCAGGTGCAAGTTCGTGACGTTGGCAATACTCAGCCAGTGAAAATGAATCAACTTCTCCTTGCTGATATGCATCAAGAACGGTTTCGATGTGTTCTCTCGAGAGTGACCCGTCTTCCTTCATCATGATGGCCATCACGAGGAAGCGTGGCTCTACATCATCGTGTGCGAGCAGCAAGGAAGCCCAGGCTTTCGCAGGAACCTGGCTTACGTGTTCAACAAAAATATCATCAAGTTCACGGGCCAATATCTGAGAGGCTTGATCCTCTGAAATTGAATACTCGCCGAGGCGATGTGCTCGCGCTTCATCCGACATGGGGAGGTTGTCGCAAATATCGTCCCAACGACTGCTCTTGAGCATTTGAGGCGGTACATCGGTTTCAGGATACATGCGAGAACGACCCGGCAAGGGACGCATGGGGGAGGTCGTTCCGTCGTCTGGTGCACCTTTCTTGATCACTACATTTCGTACCTCTTGTGGTATTCGATGCCACGCAAGGCGGGCGCGAGCGAGCACTGCCTCAAGGGCAAGGTTTGCCTGCCAAGACGGTGCACAGCACAATACAAAGGCGTCTTCGTCACCTAAATTCAGGTCCTTACGGACGGCGTTCACTTCCTCTGGCCCGATTCCGTATGCTGGTAATTCATCGGAATGGAAGATGCCTTTGACGCCTGCAAGTTTCGCAGCCCCTGCCAATTCTCGACCGAGTCGAGGGAGTTGGGCACCGTCTACATCAAGGGTTTTGACACCCAAGCGTCCAGCCATTGCAGGAAGGGGCAAGCCAAGCATAAGAGCTCCAGAGGAAAGACTCTGCTGCACCATGGATGACTCACACGCGGAAAAAGCATCGGTTACATCGTGAATTGAAAGAGGAAGGTGGGAAGCGACACGCGCTTGAACCGACGCTTCAGTGGCCTCATCATCCTCTGACCGATGTGTCGGAAGGGGAGGCAAATCAATGAGGGCTCTCAAGTCATTTGAAAGTCGGTAGAAGTGCAGTTGCCGAGCCATTTCTAAGCGAATAATTCGGGGGATCCATGCCAGGTCCTGACATCCCTTGATTTCAACACGGTCGCCCGCCCCAATGGAGACATTGAGGTCTTGGCGAATGCTTCCAAGGCCGCGTCGGACCCTTCGAGTTTGCCTCAAGACGCGCCCCAAAGCGATTGCCGTTACTTTTGCGTGGTCTGGAGATGTGATGTCGGGTGCCGTTGCAATTTCGATAAGTGGCAAGCCAAGTCGGTCGAGGTTGTAGATTACCTGCTGCCCGCCTTCAACATCGATGGTGTCCAGTTTACGTGCGCTGTCTTCTTCAAGGCACAAAACGTCCATCCCAACAGGCCCTCCATCGGTCTGGAGAACTCCTGATGTTGCGATCAGAGATGTCCGCTGAAAGCCACTCGTGTTTGAACCATCAACAACCGTTTTTCGCATGGTTTGGACGGTTGTGACGGGTTGCGCAGAAAGCAAGGCTGCAACGGTGAGTGAGATGTCGAGAGCAGATTGGTCCAAGGATAGGGGTGGCTGCTCATCCAATTCAATGAGCCCGGAGTTGGGTGTTTGAACGTATACGAAAGAACGGTTTCGCTTTGATTCAAAGCGTGCGGCAACGTCGATGGTTCCACCTTCTCCACGAGCCGCCCGCAATTTCCGATTGTATCGAGGCCAGGCTTCCGGTATTGTGTCGATGGTCACGTCGTAGAGTTCTCCGGTTTGACGGGAATGCAATTTCCCCGTTGCAAGTTGTTGGTGAACCTCTATTCCGCACATGAAGCCGAGAGCTTCGGGGTCCAATTCACCTGGCTGGGTGATGTCGCCTTGCGGTTCACCGGCCATGCTCCTGCGAGGTGCTCACCCTTCATGAGCCAAACCCTTGAAGACGCTTCAAACAACCTGTAAGGTATCATAACCTGAAGGTCGCATCATCCGTCCATCTCGGCACAATTTATCGATAATGTCCTCGGCTTTGCCTCGTGGAATGTCTTGGCGTTCCGCTTCGGTGAGGACATCCAGCAGTTGAGCGCTGGTGCCCGATTGATTTTGCTGGGTCGATACGATGTCAATGATAATTTTCTCTTGATTGCGGACCTTTCCTTTCTTTCCTGATTCAATCGTGGTCAGGTCAAAGTTTTCGCCCATCAATTCATGACGCCATGTCTCCGTCAATCGGACTGCTCGCTGCGCATCCTCTACGTTTGCAACGTTGTCAAGACGAATCCGAGCGCTCGCTTCTGCCAGCCGAGAGAGGGCTTCCAATGACCGTGCTGTGATCGCAACGCTATCGGATGAATCCCCTCCTTGCTTTCGTGTTTTGACGTAATAGGCTACGATATGGGCCCTGGCTTCATCGTTCAACTTCGGATGGAAATTACGCTTTGAGAAGGCCACGTACTTGCGCAAAACTTCCCTCGGCAAAATCAGATACTTGCCGTTGACTTTGACCGCTGTTTTCTGTGAGGCTGCATCTCTTGAAGGATGCGGGATGGTGCCATCATTCACCAATAATTCGCTCTTCCCTTTGGACCGGTTTTGGATGATGTGTTTGGCGATTTTTTCATCGCTTGATTCATCGGGAGTATCGGTCATCAACCAGATGATATCGAAACGGGAAATGAGAGGGGGAGCCAAGTTGATTTGCGAGGTAAAGGGTACGTCGCTCACTGGCTCAAAACGGCCGCTGGTCGGGTTGGCTGCGGCCAAAACAGCACAACGTGTGCGGAGGCTCGCATTGATACCGGCTTTGGAGATGGAGATGCTCTGTTGTTCCATGGCTTCGTGCATGCTGGAGCGATCCGCAGTGTTCATTTTGTCGAATTCGTCAATGGCTGCAAGGCCAAGATCGGCCAAGACAAGGGCCCCTGCCTCAAGCGTCCATCGGCCATCGGCTGCAGCGTCTTGCACCGCTGCCGCGGTCAATCCTGCGGCTGAAGCAGATTGCCCTGAAGCAAAACGGCCACGGGGTGAAATGGTTGACATGTAGTGCAAGAGTTGGGACTTGGCTACTCCGGGGTCGCCCATCAACAAAATATGGATGTCCCCGCGATTGCGAGTACCGTCTTCATTGACTTGGGCTTCGCCTCCAAATAATTGCAACATGAGCGATTCCTTGATTCGCTCCATACCAAAAATTGAGGGCGCGATGCTGTTGGTTAGAACGTTGTAAACTTCGGGGTCACGAGCGATTTCTTTGATTTCATTTTCTTCTTCTTCTGAAATACTGATTTCTTCGAGCGGGATGTTTTGTCGCTCAAGTGAATGGATTCGCAAAAAGATGTCAAACACGGGCGTGTCCTTGCCACCTTTGCGCTGAGAGCGAATGAAAAGAACGCCGTTGGCCTTAACGCGGTCTCCCGGATTGAGGCGCCCAGCAAGGTCTTGTTCGCCAATACAGATGATTCGCTCTGGCTGAATACCGCCTTTCATTTGCTCTGGTAATTCCTGAAGTTCAATGAATTGAGAATTGATCAGGAAGGAGGCTTGTTGCTGTAGCAAAAAGCGTGTCTGGCGTTTTGGCCGGCCACATCCTCCGTCAATTTGAGAACATTCTAGCGGTTCAATGAGTTCTTGTTCATTTGGCTGATTGAGTTCCATCGTATGGCCGCAAGCGACGCATTCGAACACAGCGGTATAGAGGCGGGGACGAACTCCGGAGATTTTAGTTGTCACCGCATCAATAGCGATGAGCATCCCGATGTCATCCGCACGGAGTTGAGATACCGTCCTCACTTGGTCGCTGGGGAGGTGAATAATTCGTATGAAGGGCATGATATTTCCTTCACCTGCATCGAGCAAGAATTGGCGAAGGGCTTGATTCGCCGCAAGGAAATGGTGTTCAGGGTTTGCGAGAATGTCTTGAGCAAATTCGTGGTCATAGCCTTCCACCTCTCGATAGGACACGTTGAGTGACCGCTCGTCTGGCCACATTTTTGCGAGGTTGTGAACGGCCTCGGAATACTTGTCTTGAAGCAGGGAAGTCCATCGGGCTGGGAGGTCAAATTCTTGAATCGCTGCCATCGTATTCACCGCCGGAGACTAAGGGATATCTGCAACGGTTTTTAATGACTTAGACGCGAACTCTGCACCCCCTTGCTTCCACTGGAAAAGTGATGCCACACAGGCCTCCGTTTCTCACCTCTCCCCGTGTCCATTGGAATATCGCCGTGACCGCAGAGGCCTTGAAGAGCAGCGTGCATGGCTCGCCATGCCTGCCCACGCCTTCACGCCCATCCGAGGCCGAATTGATCGATGGTGCTTTTCCTCTGCACGACTCAACAATCGGCTGAACGACCCCGAAGAGCGCGAGGTACTGGTTCACCTTTCACCAGAGGGTATTGAAGCGATGGAGAAGGGTGAAGAATTGCCCGTTATCGTTTATCTTGCACCCTTCACAGGCAGTGGCCCGCAACGAGCAGGTTGGAAGGCCTTCGCAGAAACACTGCCGCAACGGCACGAACGCTTGGTAGCGAGCGCTGCCATGAAGCCGGTCATCCTTGTCATGCCAGATACATTCACGTCGCTGGGCGGGAACCAATACGTTGACTCGCCCGTCACCGGCCAATGGTCAACATGGTTGGCTGAAGACCTCAAAAAAGAACTGAACAGTCGATACTTAACCAATGGGAACTTTGGACTGGTCGGAAAATCCTCGGGTGGCTACGGCGCCATGGTCAACGCAATGCTCCACCCTGAAGCCTGGCATGCCATCGCATCGCATTCAGGAGACATCGGTTTTGATTTGATGTACGGTGGAACATGGGGCGAAACCATCACGCATCTCGCCTCACACGCATCCGGTGAGGCTTATGTCAGAAACATCGCTGCATCACCATCGATGAGAAGTGCTGATTTTCACGCCCTGATGATGTGCGCTCTAGCGGCATCCTATGACCCTCGTGAAGCAAATGACACGGACGACATCGGCGTCTGCTTACCCGTTGATTTCGAAACCTGCCAAGTAGACCAAGATGCATGGGCCCGGTGGCTTGCCTTTGACCCACTCAACATGGTCGAACAATACCATCAGGCTCTGAAGGGTCTCAGCCTCTGTTTCATCGATTGTGGAAATGCTGACCAGTACAACATTCACTATGGGACCCGCCGTTTTGCCAAGCGCCTGAAGGAACTGAATGTACCTCATCACTACGAGGAATTTGCCGGAACTCATAGCGGGATTGACCATCGACTCGATGTATCCCTCCCTCTTTTGTCAACGGCGCTTCGTTCAAATTGAGCAAGTGATTCAAGCGGTTTCTTCATGAGACGCTTTCGCGTGGACAAGGTATGGACGAGCCCATGGACTATGCGAGTGCAGGGGTCGACATCGATTTGGAAGGCTCGGCTGTTGCCTCACTCATCGGTGCATTGTCCAAGAGCGTGAGGGCGCCAGGAAGCCCGGGTGCACCGGTAGATTTGCCCGGAGGTTTTGGCGGTCTCATCGAATTTGGTGACAATCTGCTGGCCATGGCAACCGACGGCGTGGGAAGCAAATTGCAAATTGCCACTTCTCTCAAACAATGGGGGGGCGTTGGCATCGACTGCATGGCCATGAACGTAAATGATCTCCTCTGTGTCGGAGCCGAACCCATCGCATTCGTCGACTACGTTGCCGTGCCAAAACCGGACCCTGCCATTCATGCCGCTCTCGGTGCCTCATTAGCGGAAGCCTGCCGGCAGGCACGGGTCACCTTGGCTGGTGGAGAAACCGCCTCACTTCCCGGCATCGTCACGGAACTCGACCTCTCCGGTACGGCGCTTGGTTGGTTGCCGAAGGGGGAAGCCATCACCGGTGAACATCTCCAAGCGGGTGACGTCCTCATCGGATTGCCCGCCTCAGGCATTCATTCCAACGGCTACTCATTGGTTCGACGAATCGTTGAACATGCTGGCCTCGGTTACGAAGACGAGGCACCTTTTGATGCGACGCATCCAAGCCGTGAACTGCTTCGTTGGACAGAGGGCAAAGCAACACTTGGCGAAGTGGTACTCAATCCCACGCGAATATACTGTGACCCTGTTGTGGACTTACTCAATGCCGCTCGTGGAGAAGCATCCTTTTCCATCAACAACATTCACGGCATTTGCCATATCACCGGAGGGGGGTTGTCCAACCTTCTACGCCTGCATGATTCGCTTGGTTGGTCCATTCATTCACCTCTCCCCGTCCTACCGGAATTTGCATGGTTGCAAGCTGCTGGAAAGGTGGAAACCCGTGAAATGTATCGCACGTTCAACATGGGAACTGGGATGATCCTTGCCGTAGCCAAAGAGCACGCTGCAAGCATCCTCGCTTGGTTGGAGCAACGATTGCCCGGTACGGCCGTCGTGGGTGAAGTCACCAACGACGGGCATCGTGTTAGCCACGCTCTTGAAGGCGTCGAATTCACACATTACTGATGCGATATACATCGGTGCGGTCTTGAGGGAGAATTATCTCGCAGATGTATGGCCGGGGGGCAAGACGAAGCAATTCGGCCTGGACACCTTTGGCTTGAGGGTAAAACCTTGGTTCATCTTCGTGAGGACCAGCAGCGGCCCACTCACATGCCGCGTGGTCCCGCTAAACGGACGGGTCCAGGCTTTCTCAATCCTGCCATGGCCCCCGCTCGAACTCGCTCCCTCATGTTATTGGCTGACGCTTTGGAGCATCACTGGCTTGTCAAACCCGGTCACGACCTTCGCGCACTGGATGCATTGTGCGCTACGGGTGTTCGTGTTCGCCGCTGGCGCAATGAAATTCCAGAAGCGGTTCAGCACCGCCTTCGCATCGCTGCCAATGACTTGGATGAATTTGCCTTGAATTGGCTGAAGCGGTCACACGAATCCTTTCCACCTCACATTCGTGTTGACCATGCTCTTGAGGATGACCGCTACGAACGGCCTCCGCAAGGAGTGATGGAAAACGGTCTTTTCATCATGCAAAACGATGCCCGAATAGCCCTGATGGAAGCGGCCTATCAGTGGATTGACCTCGACCCTTTCGGCTCCCCCGTCAATTTCCTAGATGCTGCAATCCAAGGCCTTGCACGCGTGGGTTTCCTCGAAGTCACTGCCACCGATACAGCTGCTCTCACAGGTTCAAGCGCTTCTTCTCAACAACGCAGGTACGGAGCAAAGGGAATTGTGGACACCTATGCACATGATGATGCGGTTCGTGTTTTGCTCGGTTTGGTCGCTACCACAGCGGCTCGACACGATCGCGTGATTGAGCCGGTATTGGCACTTTTTGATGGCCATCATGTTCGTGTCAGCGTGAAGGTTGTACGGAGCAAAGAACGTGCATCAAAGGTGATGGATTCAATGGGATGGCGCATTCGTGAACCTGAAGGAAGGTATCGCTTTGTGCAACATCCAACGCCCGAGGAAGTTGAGCGTGGAAGCGGTCCGTTATGGGTTGGTTCACTCTGGAACAAAGACATCGCTGGAAGGATGACGGAGGAACGCGCCCTCCAGTTGTGCTCTCCTTCTGAAGAGGAGCTCGCCGATGCGATTCAATCTGGACTTGAATGGGACCAGGACGACCAAGAATACGCCCAGCGAGAGATACGCCGTAGCGTTCGACACATCGCTCAGGCAGCGGATTTGATGAGTCGAGAACACCTGCTGTTGCATATCGATGATGTACCAAACATGGCGGGCGTCCCTCATGCACCAAAAATGGACGTTCTCTTTTCAGCCATTCAGGAAACTGGTTTTTCTGCCGCACGAGTTCCTGATATCGATCCGTTTTTCGTCTCAGATGCTCCCTTAGAAACCATTCTCGATTGCATCAGGTCCCTTGTGGATTGCGATTGAAAGCGACTCAACACACTTGCCGTAAGAGCGTTCAGCCGAAGGACGGGTCAATATCCGTCACGTTCTCGCTCTCGGGTGCAGGCAGCATTTGTGAGGCGTTTTCGATGATGTTGCGAACGTTGTCTTCGATCTCTCGAGCGTTTTCAAGTAATTCGCTGAGTGGAATCTCAATTCCGGTGATGTCACTGATGGCTTCAACGGCCAAGGCTGCAGCACGTGCGTCGGGATACATCGGATTGGCTTCTGAGAGAAGAGCGGTTACATCAATGCCAAGGCGGTCACCTTCTCCCAATAAGAAGCCCGTGATGCCAGCAACAATTCCTTGTTGAATGGGTTCGATGTCCAAGCCTTTGAGTCGTGCACGAGCCGCTGGGGTTGACCCAACGCCAAACAATTCTCCGTTGCTCAATTCCTTCTCGGGGCGAACCAGTCCGTCAATGATGATAAGGTGTTCAAATCCACCCTTTGTGAACCAATCAAGTACGGTGGTCGCAAAGGGAATGTCGGTCTCTGTACCGAATTGGATTTCAGATGTGAAGACGCCGATGCCGTCGCCCTGGTAAACGCGGACGGGATGTTTAGGAACTTCGTTATGAATCAAGGCAACTGCTGGGAAAGCGGCGTTCATGACCGTTCCCAATTGCTTCAATCCCAGCTCTTTGATGATATGTGAGGTCGCGATGACGCCCACCATTCCCGCAGTCGTAAAACCACAGATGGCTACTCCGCCGGTCGTCGGGTCGGCATCTTTGTGCAAGACAAGAGCGTAGGACTGAAGATTCGCATCCATGTCATTGCCTCCAGTTTCGTTCCAATGCATCGCCAATGAAAAGGCTCACGGAAGAATCATTCTTCCCAAACAGCCCAATCTTCCCAGCCTTCTTCGCGATACCACCAGACACCTTCTTCATCTTCCCACCATTCAGTGCCTTGCTCATCAACGGATATGCCGCTTTCTTCTTCGAGATCTTCGGTCCACTCTTCTTCATCTTCGACCGCTTCCGGGATGGCGTCTTCTGCAGTAGCACCGAACTCGAAGGCATCTGCGCTGCTTCCCAAAACTGGTGAGGAAGCAAGCCCTTCGGGAGCCTCTTCGTGCAGTTCTTTTCCTTCCTTTTTCAGCTCGTTAAGAGAGCGTGAGGCATTTAGATCAACTCGCTCTTCAGTTTGGTTTTTGGGAGCAGCCATGGCTTCTTCGTAGTAATCATCATCATCGTCGTCTTCAAAGAAATCATCATTTCGCTGATGCATGAAAATCACAACGCCAACGGCTATTGCAATGAAGATGACAATGCCAATACCGACCAATACGGGAGTCATTGCACTTGATGTATCATCCTCCACGACGTTCTTCGTTGAATCCTCAACCACCGGCATCTCACCCAGCGTCCAGACGATTTCACCCTCGGTGGCCGCCATGTCTTCGGTCATAGAATCGCAGGCGTTATCGCCGATGTCCAAACAGGTGAGGTAAACAATGTAGCCTTCACCTTGGATTCCTGGGAACATGCCTTCCGTTGGGCCGTTTCGAACCAAAGAGAACGTAAGGTCAACGGTACCATTGGCCTCTGCAGTGAGGGAGGGTGTATTGCCATCTGCCTCGTTGTGCACCACTTCAATAGCGGGTGGCGTGCCCGGGACGACCTTCCATGCAAATCCAACCATCACGTCGAAGGGGTTGGGGTTGGTGGCCGTGCAGGTGATGAGAACGTCCGTAGCGTTGCTGTCCCATTCGTAGGTCGCCGTTCCGCAATCCACTGTTGCGGGGAGGGTGACGTCGGGGAAGGTTGGACCGGTGGTCTGGTTGGTCTCGTTGGTTTCATTCTCTTCGGTGACAATGGACGCTTCAAAGGAAGTACTGACCATCATATTGGTTGTGTAAAATTGTGGATTGGTTTGGTCGAGGTAGAGGTGGAGCAATCCATCGTAGGCACCCGTGCCTGCGATTTCAAGGAGGTTGCCCCGAACTTCGGAGGTACCGTTGCTGACTTCTGTTCCATTAGCATCCACTGCTGTCCACGTAATCTGCATGTTGGCGAGCAAACTTTGCTGGAAGGTCAGGAGTGCGTCAACGGCTACAAATGTTTCAAAAGAGCCATCGTCGGCGAGAGGAATCAAGGTATCTGGAGTCAGAACGGTCTCAGCCGTCCCGAAGGCATCGTCTCGTTGTTGTGCAGCCGACAAAGGTTGTGTCATTTCATCGCCCTCGTCACCAGCATAGGTGATTTCCAATGCCATTGGTCCAAAGGCATCAATGGGCCCGATATTTGCTAATTTCTCAATGGTGAAGACGGCGTGTCCTGTGCTGTTTGTAACGGCATCAACGTCAAGGTTTTGTGCCGCCCCAAGGATATGGAGGGTGAGTGTTTTGTTGGCAAGGCCTACTCCATCATGATGGAGATGAGCAATGGCGTCCAACCCGCTTTGTGTACTCAACAGAATCCTATCGGGAATGAAACCGTTTGAGAAATCAGTATAGTTCACATCGATGGTCGTTTTTATCGCCGTATCGTTTCGGGCATATACTGGTCCAACTGCAGTGACGCTTTCCGAGTAATTTCCGAAAGCATCTTCTCCGACAACCGCAACATAGTATGCCACGCCATTCTCGATTGCCTGTCCGGCATCATCCATGGAAATGGCGGCGTTAAAGGTGGAGTCATTGGTCAGGAGCGTCGGCGTCATTCCAGTGATTGATGTCATGTTCACCTTACTGACATAAACACGATGTTGTTCTATTGAAGCATCGCCAGCATCCCATCGAACGTCGAGAATGCCTCCGTCGTCATCGGGTCGATCCGTAGCCGTGACGTTCGGGATGTACGATGGGGGAAGCGGATAAGGAACGTTGACATTCATTGGCGCCGAAAGATTGCTTGTTACACCAAAGGCGTGCACGCTGCGAACCCAGTAGGTCACTGCATCACCGGGACTGACATCAAAATCGACCGTTTGGTTGGTCATGGAAGAAGCATGCTCGTTTTGCAAGTCAATCGATTCGGTTTGGTTGGCTTTGTATACCAAGAAATTTAACAGATCATCTCCAAAATCGCTCATGTTTTGCCACTCGATGCCAACACGGTCTGATTGAAGGTCAACCAAGCGAAGTTGAGGCGTTGGTGGAAGCGCCAAATTTGGCGCCCCAGGCGTGGTGATGAGTGAGGGGTTCGCCAGAACAAAACTTCCGTTTTGAGTCGAATTAAACAGGAGGGGTACGAGGAATGTCCCCGTACCGGCAGTCATTTGCTGGTTGAGCACGTTGGTGAGGTTACCAGAGAGATGAGGATTGGTATCGACGAGGAATTCAGAGATGTAGTTGATGTTCAAATTGGAATACATGAAATGTCCTTCCGTGAGGGAGGTCATGGTGAAATTGATGTTCGACATCTGTATTCCATAGGCATCTGTTGAGTAAGTTCTGCCCATTGAGAGCGTGTTCAGTTGTGCGGTTAAGTTGCCAAATGGGTCCTCAATGCTGAGCATGCTCAGTCCATTTGACCCGTTTCCAGAGTAGCCTTTTGATTCAATGTCTGGAAGCCCGTTTTGGTCTACGTCATAGGCGATTTCATGCCATGCTGAGATGAAGATTCCAAGATTGGTTCCTTCGCCCGCATGGACGATGTGCTCTGCGATTCCATCGCCGTCCATATCGCCAGAAAAGACTGCACGGGGTGAACTCCACGGGACGAGGAGTTCTGTGCTGGAGGTATCGATTCGGTTGGCAGATTGCCAAGTGGATTGAAATTGATAAGCAGTAAGATTGCCTTCGATAGTGGCGGGATTCCCATCGCTCTGGCCAACTTTGGGAAAGAGGATGGAGGCGTTCATGTCGTAATCATGGTCCAGAATCGTCGCATTGGTGAAATCCAGAATACCGGTGTGAGAATCTCCGTCCCAACCATTTGTTCCACGGTTTTCAATGGACCGGTGCCCGTTCGGTGTCGGGCTAACGATGTCCAAATCTCCATCGCCATCGAAGTCACCGACGACGGCTTCAGGAGCAATGCCTGAAATCGTGTTGGTAGTTTGGCGGACGAGGGCTCCCCCGTTAGCTGAATTCCAACTGATTTGGGCGCCATCATTTTGCTGGTCGGCTACAACAAGGCTTGGAAGATTTAATGTGCCCGAGAAGTAATCTGCAAAGAAATGTGTGAGCGTGAGTGTAGTTGTTGTGCCTTGTTGGTACACAGTGAGCGTGTCTATTTCCCCAAACGCATTCGTTTTGTTGCTGAATTGATAGAAACTCACCTTCCCTCCTGTTCGGATGGCGACGAGGTTGTCAATGCCATTGCCGTTCAAATCCAGAAAATCCAGCGCTACGAAATCGCTTGAATGCGTGAGATTCACGGAGGAGTCGAAACTCATGGTGGTTGAGTTGTGGAAATGAATGCACAATTCATCGTCATCGGAGGAATAGGTAATGACATCGTCGTAATTATCACCGTTAAGGTCTCCACTGTAAACATCTGTTGCATTCATGCAGGTCGGATTCCATCCACTGAAATGAAGACCTGTTTGGGAATCATAACTCGCTGTCGTAAAAGCCGTCCCATTGCCCTGGGTGCTGGTGTTTGAGCGTGACAAAAACACGAAGTCGTCGTTGGAATCGTTGTTGAAATCACCATGGTCCGTAGATTCAATGAAGCCAAGAGGGAAAAATCCACCCGTGAGGGTCGGTGAGAAATGGATGCCAACGGTTGCATCGGTTAATGTTGCACCGTAGGGGAGGTAGAAATCTGGAGAATTCAACACGCTCGTGTTTGCGAGATTTGGAGCGATGAATTGAGAGACGTTGGCCTGTCCAGAGGCAAACACATTCTGCTGCCCAAAATCTCCATAGCCCGTTTGATTGAATGACCATTCCGGAAGACCGTCCTGATCAATGTCCATCGATAGGACACCAGGTGAAGTTCCCGAATTGTCTGGCTTGATGAAAAAGCTGGATGTGGTGATGGTAGTATTTCGTTCCAAATCAAAACCAATGGTGCTGTGTTGACCGTTGGTGATGGTCATCGTTTCTTCAGCAGAACCTGTCGAAAATGTGGCAATTGGTGTACTATTTGCAGAAGCAAATGCGCCGGACCAAGCAGGAGCTAAAAAGAGGAAGACAAAGAAAAATCCGAAGACATGGCGACGCTGCATCATGAGGGCCTCAACTCTTCGCTCTATCCCCCCCGTTAAGGCGGTTTCGCCTTATTGAATGCTTCAAATCGGTAAAAAATGTATCATTTTTCTCAACATAAGGTTATGAATGATTGATGAAACATTGCAGATGAGGGCGTAACATTTGCGACTAAGTGTACAGGCTGGAGACATCGAGATAAATTTGGAAGGTGCCGCCATCCAAATCGACGAACAAATCGCTCATACCAAGATGGAACATACCTGGACGGCCCTGCTCGAACGCATTCGCGACGCTCGTGAACAGGCGCTGGAAGCGGCGGTCACAGCCGCTCGGGAAGCCGGCCTTCCCGACCGAGGCTCTGCCTTTCGCGCCCTTCTGGAAAACTGCGCACTCACTCGCAAGCCCGACCAAGTCCTCGGTGCCATCCACTATCTCCGTGATGTCGAAGGGGTGGCTGACAGCCCTCCACGGGTTGTCAATCAACTCTTTTCCGACGCCGGTATCGACCCTCCGGGAAATCTTTCCCTGTATCTAAACCGACTCAAAGAACGGAGTTTCCTAGTGGTCCCTTCAGGTAAGGACGATAAGAATCGTTTCGCAACCCTTACACCCGAAGGCCAAGCACACCTCGACAAGCGCTCTCGCGCTTGAGGTGCAGGAAATGGTGATGTCTGGTGGAGGGCAAGGTGACCCTCGTGATGATGAATCCACGTCCGAACAAGCAATTGTGATTGATTATTCCTATCAAAATCACAAAAAAGCAATTCTAAGAAAAGGACGCCACACCGGCTCAAACTTCCGAAGAACCATTTTTGACCAGGCTGACCTCACCGAAGGTGACTTCACGGCGTGCGATTTTCGTCGCGCCTCAATGGTTGAAGCGGATTTGATGAAATCCGCATTTGATGGTTCCGACTTTCGAGGGGCTGACTTGCGAAAGGCCCGCCTGAACCTTTCGAATTTCAAAAATTGCCAATTCAAAGGAGCAGATTTACGAGGCATCCGAGGTAAGTACGCCATTTGGCAAGGAAGTGACTGGTGGAACGCCACCATGGATGACGACCTGCGCAAAGCACTGGGCAAAAAATGGCCAAAGCCAAGTGATGAGTGATTCATTCTTTACCAGATGATAAATCAGAGTCAATTACAACTGAATCATGGATGGATATATTTTGAATGTTGTATGTGATTTTAGTGTCTTTGTCCTCAGTTTTTTTGTTTGATGATTCTTCGGTTTGTTTCAAATTTGAATCATAACTTGAATTCGAATCTAATTTAGAATCATTTCCAGAATCATCAAGTTGAACGCTGGGCGTCAAGGCCAAGCGTGCACGTGCATTCAAAAGGGGCAAGGCAGCAACGGCAAGGCAAAGTCCCATGATTGATCCGCACAGATAAACCCAGATTTCATAAGTCAACTTCATCGCTTCTCCGAGATATTCTTGGGCGTTTTGATTGATCACGATGCTACCGGCAACGCCGCCAATCAACCCCGTCACCGCTCCTATGACACAGATGATAGCACCTCGTCGTTGAAGTCTGCGAAGAAGGACTGAACCAACCAGCAGGCAAGTAGCGGTGAAAAGCAAAGCAACAGCCCGAATCAAGTAGCCGTTTTCCTCTTGGACTGAGGCTTCAAAATCTCGATAATCCTCTACCGAAGTTGGTTCTCCTTCCTGACTGTTTGGAGTCGTGAGAAAAACCTCAATTTGGGAATCGTTGAGCCCCTCATGATGAAGTTGCCAGTCTTGATACCCCATTCCGGCGACCAGGAAAGCACTGATGAAAAGAAGGATTGCGATGTTTTTTGGCCCCTTCTTGTCGGGTCGCACGTGCAGTGTGGGTTGGATTTCCATCTTCACTCACTTCCTTGAACGTGCTCGTCCAGTCCTTCCCGAAGGTCGTTGGGAATCGCCTGCTTTTTCATCGTCTCCATATTCACGCATACCGTGGTTTGTTGGGACGTCCAAACAACCATTCCGTCCTGATTTTCAAATCGGTAGGTCCACCCTAAGGAAGACGTGCCGAGATGACTGATGGACAATTGCGCTGAAATAATGTCGCCATAACGAAGCGGGGCATGAAATTCCGAGGTGACGTTAACAACAGGGAATCCGAGATTGCGTTCAGTGATCATCGTTACGTAACTCACACCGCACATTTGCTCCCATGCGGATTCAAAAAAACGATGAGCCAAATCGTAAATCCTCGGATAGTAGGCCACATTTGCCATGTCAATCATTGAAAATTCAACAGAGCGTTGCAAGGTGACTGCCATGGTGGCTGCTGATGATGGACGCCCATGAACCCTTGTAAGGTGCTTGGGCAAGGTCACCCTCGCGCTTATATTGGGGTGGCCGTTGGAGCGAAACGGCCCTATAGTGTAGCTTGGATATCACAGAGGCTTGCGGAGCCTCGAACCCGTGTTCGAATCGCGGTGGGGCCGCCAACTCCTTCCCTTCAAGCCCAAACTGTTTGACGAATGATGTCGTCAAGGATGCTCACACGCTCAGCCTCATTAGATTCAATGGGCTCGTCGTAAAAACTGTAGATTTGGTCAGCACTGTAGCCTTCTTCTTCGATACGATGAATCAAAACCTTGGCGAGCGGAGGATAGACGGACGCAACCTCTCGAATGAAGATTGGATCGGTTTCCCATTCTGAAGCAGTCCTCAAGAAGTTTGGTGCTTCGCTGAGATGTTCAACGAGTCCGAAGAACCCTGACATCGTGTGGTGGCCTGTTGTTTCTTTGGTATGGTCGGAGAACATGAGATTCCACCAGGTTTGGCGTGGTTTTTGATACATGATTTCGTACCCACGTGCAAGAGGATTAGCGAAGTTGATTCGCCAACTCCATCCATTTGTTCCTTCGAAGGTAAAGGTGTCTTCCTCCCAATTGAACACTCCATTAACCGCTTGGGCGAAGTGACGGGACAGGCTTTCGGTTAGAGGGGAGCGAGACAAGCCGTAGATGTCAAAGAGTGTTCGGCGGAGTGGGTGCATATTTTCTTCCAACCAAGAACCACTGTCATTCATCAGACCGAGGATGTAACCTCCGAGAAAATCATACGCTGGCATGGAGCCGGATGTTCTGATTTGAACACATGCTGTCTTAGGCGATTCAACCAAGCCAGATTTTGGGTGAACCTCCACGGAATCAAAGGAATTGTAATCAAAGGGGTTGTTGAACTTTGAAAGAAAGGCGTTGATATTCACGCGATAAAAAGCCAGTTGACCCGTGATGAGAAGGCGGCCTTCCTTGTCCAGTTTCATTCGACCCTCGTTGTTGCTGATAATTTCCTCAACCCAATGCGCAGCGCGCTTTGACGCCTCTGACATCATGAGCATTGTCTCAAGCATGCTGCCTCGACGCTGTTGTTGTTCATTCAATGAATCATGGTTTGTTCCACCATCATTGCCATCATCATCGTTACCAAATAAAGCGCCCAAACCATCCATGAGAAGGTTGTCGTGTCAGCACTCTTAAAGAATTCAAATCCATTCGTAGTGTTCCCAACCTTGTTCAAGCGCATGGCGCAACAAAGGTCGTTCGGGATTGATGGCGATGGGGTGGCCACACAGTGCCATGAACCATGAGTCGGCAAGCGTATTTCCATAACCATAACACCGTGAGAGGTCGTGCCCGTTTTCTTCTGCATCAGATTGCACGACCGGAACTTTGCCTTTCCGACGAGGGACGCTCCATCCACGTTCGGAACCCGAAAGCACTCCTGATCGCACATCAGGCCCGCAACCATAGACGGCGTCCATGCCGAGAACTTCCGCCATGGCCTCTGCCATTGGTGCAACGGTCGCCGTTACGAGAACAAGGCGATGGCCTTGAGATCGGTGCCAATCAAGACGTTCCCAAGCCGCCCGTGAGATGCTTTGTTTCAGCGTGTGTTCTGCGAGGTGATTGGAATAATGTTCCAATGTTTTCCAAGAAGCAAGAGAAAGATGTCCGCGATTTCGGGCAGCGTCGTACAGAGCCCGCCCCCGCAAGAGGTTGGTGATGAAGCCTGTCGTCCATGCCAAGGCCCCCCAGGGAATTCTCCAAGGACGCCGCCGAGCCAAGTAAGTCGTGAGCGTCTTTTCACTGGAGGCATTGAGCAGGGTGCCATCCAAATCGAAGTAGGCTGCAACCTCGCCCTCCATGTCTACCGCTAAGACGCAACCTACATGAGCAAACCGCTTAGAAAGCAATTAGAATGTCCGCTTCAACCCGTACTTTCATCTGTCGGCCCGTAAACACGGCGACCTGCGCGATGGTCCTGCCACCATGTGAGGGACTCCTTGAGATGCCGAGTGATGAAGAAGCCAACCTTGCGGGGCGTCAATCCGTGATTTCGTAGCTTCTTATCATGATTCAAATTGGCAACGATGGCTTGTGCGGAACAGCCAGGATTAGCGAAGACAAAGCGGCGTACTTCGCGACGTAGCCGTTCAAATCTCGCTCGTTTTTGACTTCCTTTTCCTTCTTGGTGAGGCATAAGGGGACAAAACTCAGTGAACCATTATCAAAGATTCGCTGGGAGTTTACTCAAAAACAACCGGTTGTGTTGTCTTCCAGTTAGCCGTTGCGAGTTTCTTGGCTTTTCCATCAGCAACGATTGGGTGGATATCATTGAGGCGGCCATGCATACCGTGAACTTGGAACTTCACTCGAAGTTCAGCGACCCGGTCGCGTTGAAGGATTTCGTCCTGTTCGTCGTCAAGGTCGATTGTGGCGAGGATTCTTCCCTCATTTCCACAATTGATGGTGAGCGTGTTGTTGGCATAGTGAAGTTGTGGGCGGAAATCCCAGTCATCTGGGTGATGCATCCATACTGAGAGGTCAAGGGAAAGGGTATCTCGTAGCGTGATGCGACTGATTTCAACCGTGTCAACCATCGTAATCGCTCCTATCCAGTCGGCTCCGCTTCATACACCTTTCTCTTTCAAGCGCTGCCATCGCTCATCGCAACTTCAGTGAGCGAGGGACGCATGATGATGACTTCGATGGTAAGCGTCCAATCATTACCAGGGTCAGGATCCAAGTCTCCAATCACAGGGTCGGGGTCTGACTGCTGTGCAATCACCGACCAAATCCAGAGGCCTTGTCCTCGTTCACCATCTGAGCGTAGCAGGAGCAGTTCGAGAAGAGCCTCGGGTGAGTCAGAGGTGTACAGGCCGTCTTCTCCTGGAGAGTTCATATCTTCAACACTCAACTCTCCTTTCGCCGGTTGGTTGGTCGTATAATTGCCAGCCTCGGTATCTACTGCCATCTTGAATCCATCATCAACAATGTTGAGTGCCAACGTAAAGTTGTCGTGGGGTGGCGCAACGTCTTGATCGAGTTCAAGCACCGCATGCAAGGCCATGATGCGCCCGCTATCGCCAGGCGTCATGTTGCCTGACCATGTTTCGCCTTGATTGAGGTATTCATCCCATGTGAGGTCAAGCGTTTCAGTTACCCACGTCACCTTGTAGGTGCGGGTCGTGACATTGATTTCGAAAGGTTCGAGGGCGAAAGCGCCCGCAGCATCGTCCACTCTAAGCATACCGTTAATGATGCCTGATGCAGAGGTATCGAGGAAGATTTCGCTGCTGGTTGCGTCTGCGTCGTTCAACAGATCGCCGTCTCCGTCGCTGTCTTCGGCGGTGTTCAAATCCCATGCAAAGGTCAGAGCGTCCCCTTCAGGGTCGTAAGAGTTGGAGGCATCGAGCAGAGCGGTTTCACCTGCTCTGACCGATGTTGGCATGCTGATGTTGATGGATGGAGCGCCGTTCACCACGATGGAGGCTGAGGCGTCATCAGTGCCTCCTTGGTCGTTGGTTACAGTAAGGCGGACGATGTATTGCCCGTAGGCCAAATAACTGTGTGAAGTGAAGCCTACGATGGTTTCAGCAGTCGTTCCATCTCCAAAGTCCCAAGCGTAATTGGTGATGACGCCTTCAATCGGTGATGATTCACGAGCATCAAGGGTGATCATTTCACCCTCTTGAATGAGGGTCGGGTAGGCTTCAAGCGTGGCTCGGGGATTGACGGTTGAGTCAAGCACACCCGTACACCCGGCTAAGGATGATAAGAGGAGGAGGTGGCCAACAAAAACAGAAAACTTCCATTTTCCTTTGATGCGCACCATGGAACTTCGTTGGCCCATCCCTTTCTAATAGTTCGGTTAAAGCGATGATACAAATGCCTCATTTTTCATTCATCAAATTCAACCGGTTCAGGCACATCTCCCTCGATTTTCGCATGTGCATAGGGGTCATCGAGGAGGGAGACGTCTTCAATTTCAATTTCATCAGCGTGGGTGAAACTTTCTTCGCTCGAATCATGGAGATCGTCAACACCGCCTTCACTGGCATCATAAGGCGCAGATTGCAATTCCTCGGCCTCAACCACGACGTCCTCTTCATCAAAAAGCGAGCGAGCTTCAAGACGACGACGTTCTTGTAATTCCGCGAAAGCAATTCCTTCATCAGGCTCGTCAGCAGGGTCATCGTTTGAGGCTGGGATTGGAGATGCATCCTTCCTTTTCAACCAATCTCGAATCCCCATATTCACCCACAGTGAGTCATCGTGTTTGAGAGTGATGTTGAAAGAGTGTGCCCTCCGTTCTTTCTTTATGGGCAGTGACCTTTTCGAAGGCGAGAAAGTACTGTCCTTTGACCTTGAGACGACCGGAGTGTCGACCCAGCGAGACCGAATCGTCCAGTTTGCACTGATTGGAACGCTTGAAGACGGTACATCCGTCAATCTCGAACAGATTGTCAACCCACAGATACCAATACCTTACGATTCGAGTCGAATCCATGGCCTCTACAACGACGATGTGAGGGGGAAGGCGACGTTTTCAGCAGTTGCAGACCAAATTGCAGAATTGATTGACGGTGCCATTCTTGTCGGCCATAACGTGAGGAAATTCGACTTTGCCATGTTGAAAAATGAGTTTCTTCGCATTGGACGATTGGCGCCTCAACCAAAAGCGATCATGGACACACTTGAACTCGTGCGCCGCTTGAAGATACCACGCCCTCACAACCTCGGCTCGTTATGCCAGAGGCACGGTATCCGTCTTGAAGCCGCACATACCGCTGCTGCTGATGCCGCTGCTACCATGTTGTTGTTTTGGAGACTCTCGGTCGAGAACGCTGCGTCATTTCGCAAATCAATACCCGAATTAGAACGCTGGATTGTCCACGGCGATGGGGCGAAAGATGCTTCGGAACTTGGAAGGGGGTTGAATGACTTAGAGCCCGTGGATTCACTGGGGAAAATTCGACGTGATGAGGATCAACTTATCGTCACCTTTGGACGACACAGGGGCCGTTCCATCAATGAGATTCAATCCTCCGAACCGAGTTATGTCGGTTGGCTCCTCTCGCCCAGTGGGATCGAATGTGAAGCGACCAAAGATCTCATTCGCGAACATCTTGCTTCATGAGACTCGCTCGTAGGGAACGTCATCGGGAAGAGGCGACCACGGCAAGACATCGCACCATGGTCCGACGCGCCAATTTCTCCTGCTGGTCATCACAGAACCGAGGAAAATAGCACCTTGATGTCCGCTGGCCGTGAGATCTTCCAGTGCCTCCTTGCCCCGACCATCAAATTGAGCGGTAATTTGCTGCCCTGTTGGAATCGCTCGTCCGCTTTCATCAAGCGGTTCACATAATTCAAGGACCGCTGCGCCAGTTGCTTCATCAAAGCGATGTAAAAGGACAACTGCGTCGCTGAAATCACTTTGATGTAACGTGCCGGAGGATTGCCGCCAAGTCCACCAGTGTGGACACCATGCTTTCCACTCACAGAAGCCACCGCAGGTCTCGGGGCCGGGTTGAGCATCCATGGGCATGGTGGTCGGCTGTGTCGCTTCCCATGCAGCATAGGCTTCTTCGAGAACGCTATCGCCTTCTGCAGCCCATTTAGAGACAGTTTTGGTATACCAGCCTTCAGTCCGTACAGGGGGCGCATCGGGGTTGTTGGCGAGCAATATGTCGCGATACATTCGGAGTTGGCGATTGACTTCTGTCTTCAGCTCTTTTGTTGGGGCGTTTCCTGTTTTCAAATCCGCTACCAGCCACCCTTTCATAGCGCCCTTTTCATCAAGTTCAGCTAACAAAAGGTCGAGCCGACCCATGAGCCGAGCATCGCTTGTTACGAGTTCACCTTCGACAGCAATAGCAAGCGATTGAAGGTGCTTCCATAGCGCCACCGTAATGCGTTCGTGCGGTAATTCTCTCGCATTGATATGGTCGAGTAAGAGGATGATTCCGCCTTTCTGTTGTTTCTTTGCCTCGTTCCATTTGCTTTCCTTCCAGTCAGGGCGGCGAGGTGTTGCAAGAAAGACTGCTTTTTCCTCTTCCCAGCGGTCTTTGAGAAAGCCTTCAGCAGCGAGAGGGAGCCAGCCGGCTTCATCGTCAACGCGCCCGTCAAGACTCATGTTGAGCAGATCTTCAATCGAAGCGTGAACAGCCGTTCCCAACGATGCTGCCATTCCAGCCTTGCGTGGAAGACGCTGCCGACTCAACCAATACATTCTGGGACAGGTTTCGTAGCGATTCCATGCAGAAGGAGAGAGTTGATGAGGGCGTGTTTCCCTCTTTTCTACGTCCACCATGAACTTCGCTTTGCGCCTTGCATGATGAAGGCTTTGATGGAGCGGCGAGGGAAAGTGTTGAAGGATAGCGGGCTTCACGAAAGGATATGGATGCCCCAAGCCTACGTATCAATGCGACCATTGAACATGAAAACACAATGGTAATCACCTGCTTCCCCAGTGTTGGAATGGTCTCAAGCATTGTTGCCCATTACCTCATTGACCATCTTGACCTTGAGTTTGTAGGCGGTTTGGTCGATGACCGTCTGCCCGCTCTTGCTCTGATTCAGGAAGGTGTCCCCCTCCCACCCATCCGTGCTTATGCTGGAAAACCTCAGTGCTCCATTGATGGATGCGACCAGGTCATTCTGCTCATGAGTGAAATGGTGGTTCCTGAAACGCTTGTTCACAAAATCGTATGGGCTCTCTTTGAGTGGTCAAAGGAACACAAAGTGCTCGCTGGAATCGTCGTTGATGCATTTCCTAAGGCTGGGATGAAGAGCGGTATGGATGGTGTTGACCCTGTCGTCGAATACGAGGATACAGAGGCCATTGATGTCGTTGGAATTGGATGCAATGAAGCAGTACGAGAGATGCTCAAAGAAATGGGCATCCCCTTGCTTCAGCAAGGCGTTATCCGGGGAATGAACGGCGGTATCTTGAGCGAAGCCATGCGTCGTGGCATCGGTACAATGTCGATCATGGTTGAAGCCGACCCGCGTTTCCCTGATGCTCGTGCAGCAGCAGCCCTCATTGAGCGGCTGAATACCTTGTTGCCCAGCATGGACCTCCCACAAGAACCGCTCATCGCCGAGGCTGAAATGCTGGAAGAACAACTCAAGGCTTTGATGGAAGCTGCTGGAGGAAATGAGCAAGGCTCACCCAGCAGCAATGCAATGCTCTACGGTTGAAGTCACGAGAAGTCGAGCAGCGAGGGTTGCTGATTCGCTTGGACCTCTTCGTCTGCTTGAACGTCTGAAGGGTCTGTCTCAAGATGGTTCATGAGATCTGCTTCATTCCAAACAACGACCTCAAGTTGCTCGGCTTTCGCTTTTTTCGACCCTGCCTTTTCACCTGCAACCAATACGCTGAGTTTGGCAGAAACACTGCCCACAATCTTTCCACCGGCGTCAGTGATCAATTGCTGAATCTCTTTTCTTGGCTTTGATAAGGTTCCCGTTACGCAGAAGGTCATGGTGTCAAAGACGCCTCCTTCACTCAGTTGGGATTCAGGGCTGATCTCCAGTTCATTGAGCAAATCTTCTACCGTACTGCGTCTGGCTTCAAGGCCATCTCGTACATGGAGAGCGACGATGGTCCCGACACCTTCCAGCGCCATCAAACGACGCAGTGCCTGGTTGTATTCGTAGTGCTTGCCAGTTTCGTCTTCCGCTGGGCCGAACGCATCGTCGTCCGTCTCGGCATGCGCCTGGTCAAGCCAGGACATCAATCCATGAGCATCTCGTAATTCACGAGCCACAGAGAAGGCCAGTTCCGGTCCGATGCCTGGCAAGCCAAGGGCGTGCAGGAATCGCCCCAGCGTCATGTGCCTGCTTTTTTCGACTTCGCTGAGAACGTTGCTCGCTGATTTCTCCCCCATTCGTTCAAGGTTGAGAAGTGTACTCATGGACATCCTGTACAAGTCACCGAGTGTGTTGATGGCCCCTTCCTCAAGGAGTTGTTCCACCAGTTTTTCTCCAATCCCATCCATCTCCAATGCTCGGCACCAATAGAGCATCGCACGTGAGATTCGAGCATCACAGTGAAGGCTCATGCATTTGAGAAAGGCTCCCTCGGTGGTAATGTCGCCCCCACAAGCAGGACATGCGGACGGAGGTTCAATCGAACGGGCTGCTGGCAGCTTAGCAAAAAATGCTTCACCAGATGCGTGTGTTCGACCGTTGAGATCGTCCTGAGTCGCTGGTCCAAGAGACCGTTCTATCTTCGGGATAACATCGCCTCTGCGTACGATGAGAACCCTGTCACCAATCTTTACGTTCAGCCGTTCAACTTCGCCGAGGTTGTGCAGTGTGGTGTTTTCGACGGTCACTCCTCCGACTCGTTGAGGGGCAATGCGTGCAACGGGAGTGATGTTGCCGGTTCGCCCCGTCTGCCATTCGACATCAAGCAAGACAGAAGTCGCCTCTTCAGGTGGAAATTTCCAAGCAAGCGCCCAACGGGGGTGATGAGCCGTCATGCCTAAACTTTCTCGTTGGGCGAGATTGTCAAGTTTGAAGACCACGCCGTCAATTTCGTAAGCATAGTCTGCACGTTGCTTGGCCCACTCGGTCGTATGCAAGGACATCAGAGAGGCGGTATCTGCTGGAGAGTCGCCTTCGTGAAGCACCCACGGCGCAGGCTGAATGCCCAAATCCTGTTCAAGCCAAATGAGAAGTTCGGTGTCGTTCAAACACACTGGAGGTGCTTGGCTATCGGGATGGCGGGCACTGCCTGAAGGAAGTTGGGCATCGTATGCTTGGAATACCAAGTCAGCAGCATCAGCCTTCCCGTCCTCGTATTTTTGACGAAGAGCGCCTGCTGCTAAATTACGGGGGTTGGGTGAAACATCACGGTATGTTGCTTCGAACACATCCAGTGGCATGACCACTTCTCCCCGGACGTGAACGTCAACGGGAATCGGGAGGCGGTCGGGGATGTTGGCAATCTTTCTGGCATTGCGGGTGACGTCCTCTCCTCGCTCTCCACTGCCACGGGTTGCAGCACGAACCAAACGGCCCATGCGGTATTCAATGGAAAGGGCGGAGCCGTCAAGTTTGGGTTGCGAGAGGAAACGGTTCGCGCCACCAGTTGTTGCATTGACGAAGTGAGAGATTTCCTCATCATTTGTGGCCTTGTCAAGACTTCGCATGGGAAACAGGTGGTCGACTTTCACGCTCCCCGGCGGGATGTCGGCGCCGACGCGCTCGAGTTGTGGGTGATTCGGGTCAAGTGCCTTGAGTTCGTCCCACAATGCATCAAATTCAGCGTCACTGATTTCAGGTTGTGCGAGGTTGTAGTAAAGGTTTGAATGATGAGCAATTTGCTCAGCGAGATGGGAGATTCGCTCGGGCGAATCGTCGGTTTTCCCAGCACCTCCGCTCATGTGTTGAACACGCAGACGACAGGATAAGAAGCATCGCTTGTTGATGCATCAATCAAACTTTAATGCCACGAATTCACTGTTTTCAAGAGGGCAGCGCGTCATGATCGCGTGAGTCAACACACGCAAGTGAATTTCTGCCACCACGTGAACGGTCGCGGTGAACATGTGGCCGGCATGGGGCTTGAGGTCGTCGTCGGAAAAGGTTGCATGGAGGTGCGTAAAGGCTTCACCGGATTCTCTACGGGCTAGGTTGCCCTGCAGTGTCACCAATTCACTGCCACCTTCAAGCGTCACGCGGTGGTATTTGTGGTCGTCGTCCATGTATCCGTAGGTACTCTGACGAGTCCGTCCAATCCCGCTGGTGATGGCGGCTGCGTCAAAACCAAGCTCATCAGCCAAGGCTTGCAAGGATGCATGAATTTCCTCTCCGGGGTCCAATCGAACAAAGACATCATCGCCGCTTCGCGTCCATTCCATGAAGGGGGCTCGAAGCGGTACCTCATGAGGCTACGCATCATTCATTTTCCATCGGGTCTGGAAGACGTCGTGCTTGTTCCATGGCTTCGATATAGGCCCGGGCTATCTTGAGAGCCACTGCATCGCCGCCAAGCGGAAGCGGCCCAAAGATTCCCCATCCGTTTCGATGCAACATGATACGACGTTTTGGTTGGCGTTTTGCCAAGCGTAATCGCTCCCAGGCATAGCGCTGACCGTCGGCAAAAAGGTGCGTAGAGGTGATGGCGTAGCGTTTGGGAATCACGAGTGAAATCAAATGAAGTGCGAGGAGGACATCCCAAACGATGGCGTAGATCATCGGTGTATTGCTGACCTCAAGCAAGCCCCAAGGCAATACCATCATTGCTGCCACGGAGCCGAGATTTCCCCACTGCCGGACGAGTTCATGAACGCCCTCACTTTCCCAAGCGAAGCCACCTGCTGGAAGTTCGCCCAATTCGGGTACATCGCCCCGTTGGCGTGTTAACCAAAACGCATCCCAGAGAACGATGAGAGCCAACACGGCCACAGCGGTTGCCGCTACGGCCTCTGCGCTGGGAAGGTAAGTTTCCATTGTTCATCCACTCACAGATGTTTTTGATCAAGCCCAGTCAAATCACCCGGGCCACCTCGACGCAGGCGAACGAAGAAGAGCAAGACACCGAGAATAAGAAGCGTCACAACGACAAGCAGTGCGTTCAGATTGGTGTCTGAATCCGTGGTCGTTGTGCCTTCCAGCACATCCGGTGTACCATCGCCATCATCATCCATGTCTTCAGTCAACCAACTGGTATATCCTTCGGGGC
This sequence comes from Candidatus Poseidonia sp., assembly GCA_030829545.1. Lineage (GTDB taxonomy): Archaea > Thermoplasmatota > Poseidoniia > Poseidoniales > Poseidoniaceae > Poseidonia. Next base: position 121,038 of record JAURAI010000006.1, read on the forward strand.
AATCGAGAACATCGGGTTGTGTGTCACCATCGGTATCAATTTGCGCACAGGGGTCGAGAGGGAAGGCGTCTTTGCTGTCGCTGAATCCATCGTTATCATCGTCTTCATCGTACACGTTTGGTCCGCATGATTTCCCAATAGTGGCGTCAAACCATGTGTCACTTGAGCAGGTTGACGTCCAATCACCATCGGTATCAAGTTGGGTGTATTCAAAGTCCTTAGATGCGGTGCTGCTTGCCCCATATGAGTCCGTCGCTGTCACCTCAACAACGTAGTAGCCCGCTGTCAAATCGGTGATGTTGTAGATCATCTCATTTCCACTTTGGAGAACTGCATTGCCCTGGGCATCGTATACCTTCCAAGAAAACGTGAGTGCGGAAGCGTCGTCCAAATCATCACTGGCCGTAGCCGTTGCCCGAATGTATTCAGATTCCATCACCCGTTGACCTGCATAGGGTTCCAGTAAGTCAACCGTTGGTGGCTGATTCACTGCGATGTTGAACACGACGACCGGATCGGCAGAGGCCGGAGAGGTGAGCGTCAAAGTGGTTGAAGGAGAGCCTGCCATTGAGGCAGTGATGAGCAATGAAGTCGCCATGGTTTCGCCCGAATCGGTCACCGTACGATAGGGGAGTTCAACGTCAACGGTGGTGCCAGAAAACTGCATGTCGTTCATTTCTGAGGATTCAAAATCTACGATGAAACTCGCCTCAACGGGTTGGCCGCTTTGCCGTGCGTCGAAGACAAAGGTTCGATAGGCGGTAAAGGTGGAGCCTTCTGTAGCGTCGACATTCCCGACATTGCCGTCGATTGCAGAAACGTCAGCACCGTACATCTCAAGGGTGCCAAACAGTGTCGTTTGCTCGAGGCGGACGGGATAGCCTTCGGTTGAAATGGCTGTGGAAGCCGTCATGATTGCATCACGAAGAATGAACGGAGCGCTGATTTCACCGTCGTCAAGATGCAACCCAAGACCGACACTGTATCCTGACAGGTTGAGTTGTTCAACGACCAGACTGTCCATTGAACGTCCGTGATGGGAAACGAATGCGGTTCCTGAATTATTACCGATGAGCTCAATATGGCTTAGCAAACCTGCTGAATCATCGATATCGATGGCTGGAGCTCCGTAAAGAAGGATGTGGTCAATGGCCAGGTCCCGGTTGGCATCCCCTTGAATCCCGCTGGTTCCCGTTACGGTACCTTTGATGTTGGAAAGAAGGAAATTGCCGTTGATTGAATTGAGTGAGATGATGCTCTGATCGCCTTCGAAAGAAAGAGCATCTACGTCCTCAACGTAGCCTGTAACGCCGGTAAGGGAGAGACCTTGAGACGTGGCCTCGCCGATCATCAATTCAGAAAGGGCAAGTGGAACTTGTTGAGCCCAAACCGCACTGCCGTAGCAGGAGGTGAAGGTCACGTTCGTCATGGTAACGGTACCACTTGACGGGAAGAGTTTGACACACCCGTCCCCACTGTCTTGGAAGTGAGAATTGCGCAGCAATACATCTGCACTGCTTCCGGATTGAACATAGAGCAGGGCTTCTGCTCCCGAGCGGGCAAAGGTCACGTCGTCTGCACGAACTTCACCAATACCTGAAACGGTCATCGCGGGTGTGGCTTCAACGAGGTTGGTTCCGGTGAGTTCAATCGAGGCTGCTGCGGAGTTGCCCAGCACCAAGCCACCCCAACGAGCGCCTGAACCGGTCGAAGAGAGAATAGAGGATCCCGCATCGAGCAATCCGTTGATGGTCATGGTTGAGCCTTCGGCGATTCGCAAGGAAACTCCGTCCTGGATGGTCATCGTGGCTGAGGAAGAGAGCGTCAGTGATTGGTCAAGCGTGTAGGGGCTCCACTCTCGCTCGAGTACCAACCAGTCACTGATTGTGCCTGAAGGCACCGTTGAAGCCATGAAGGTGTGCGAGAGGCTTTGGTTGGAGTCCCATGTCACGAAATCAGAGAAGGAGTTTTGTTGAAGAGTCACTGTTTTGACACCGGCCCATGTTTCTCCACTATCGGTGACGGTTCGGGCGACACCAGAGGTCGAAACCTCGCCCTGTGCATCGGTGAATGATACGGCCCCATCGATTGAAATCAATGCTCCTTCGACAGGCGCCCCTTTGTCGAGCACCTTCACGTCCAGCGCTGAATAAGCCGTGAATACAGCTCCCGTGCGGGCGTCAACATCTCCGATGACTTGCCCGTCATAGAGGTCAATTTCACAACTGGGTTGAACCGTGAGGTCCCCCGAAATTATCAGGGCGCTGACCGTTCGCTTGGAGATACACGCCCATTCGACTTCACCATGGATGGTCAATGCGGCAGCGTCGGTGCCTTGCAGCATGCTGCTACCGCTGGCTTGGATCAGCGTGGCTTCGAGCCTCGCATCGTGGCCAATAAGTTCGGCACTTCCCTGAAGTGTGACGTCGTTGGCTTGGTTGACAACCAGGGTGGTCTCCTGAAGCGTGAGTTTTGCATTATTGCTAACCACAAGGTTGCCATTGATCTGGTGTGCTTGCCCGTCGGTTCGAGGTCCCAAGACAACGTCTTGGCCCGAAGCAAGAGTCCAATCCCCTTGTGGAATCACCGGAACCTGAACAGATTGTCCGGTTTGGCCGCCATAGAGAGTTACACGTACGCCCGCACCATCAAGAGTTGCGTCGACAACTGAGCCAGTACCAACCAGTGGAAGGGTGATGGCACCGTTGCTGTTGCTCGCTAGCGTGAAGCCGTGGACTTCGATGTCAGCCTCAACGGGATTCCCTTGTAAATCGGTAAAGGTCACCGGAGTTTCAAGCAATTCATACGCCGTAGAAACTGAAATGGAGGGATTGCCTGAACTTCCGTAATAGAGCACACCGTCGCCAAGAGCGTCGGAGGAAGTGGGCGCCGTATTTACCGGAGAGAAGGAACGAATGACACCTTCGCTTCCCGTCGCCATCATGAGGGGCGTGTCGTGAAGCTGGGCAGTCCAATCGTCAAGTTGAATGGTCGAAGGCCCTTCCATCAAGACGCCTTCGTCTTGCGCAACGGTGGTCAAGGTAGTGCCTACGTAGGATGAATCGATGAGGTGCAAGCCTGCAGCGTGTCCAATGTTCAATTCGGCAGTATCCACATGGGCGTGAGTGTCTTCAAGATGAAGGCTCGTTGAGAGATTCCGCATCGTGAGTTGTTCTGCGGCGATGGTGCTGTACCATGCCCGTACGCCAATGGAGGAGGTGTCGCTTGAGAGGAAAGGTTTCTCGATGGTGATGGACCCCCAGTCGTGTTCTCCACCAAGGACATCAATACCAACACCTTCTGAGGAAGTAAGAGCAATGTGGACGTTGGAAAGCATGCTCGTTGGCGTTTGCACTGCAAGCGCAGTCTCGGGAGAAGTCAGTGTGACGTCTTCGAGCATCAGATGGCCATCTCCCGATGCTTCCATGGCTCGCTCGGTACCGTGGAAATTGCTGTTGCTCACATCAAAGGTACCGGTACCGGACCAGGCAACTCCCTTCTTTGCGTCACTGACTGTGACCTGATCGAGCGAGCATAAACCAAGGCATCCTGCATCGAGAACATAGCGCAATTCTTGGCCGTCTGCAGTAAAGGAAACATCGTCCAAAGCAAACGAAGTTGCTCCTTGGGCGACGAGCATCCGCTCGCCTTCCATGACAGCGTTGGTGAGTGTGAGTCCGTCGGTATCGCTTGCGTCCACGGCCAGAGACACGCCGGTGGCGTACATGCTCGAAACCGTCGTCATTGCACCGGCCTTTGTCGCAAGCCCAACGCTGGCATTGACGATACCCACGCCAGTTGCATTGAGGTGTCCTCCAGAGGTTCTGATTCCAACACCGGCTTCTCGAACCGTTAGCTGTGAAGCGTTGACATCCCCGTTAACATCCATTCCAACTGCAACTTCAATCGCTACTGCATCGTTGAGGGTGAGGCTACCGCCATCGATGTAGAAGGCTTCGTAATCCATTCGGTGCGCGTCAACGCCATCGATTGTTGCCTGGCCGCCAAGAAGGCTTAGTCCTCTGTAGGCGTCGTTGAAGGTCAGATCAGCGCCATCCAAACTGCCGCGAACAAGAAGTGCAGCAGAGGCATTCGCGATGGTGACATTGTTGAGTTCTGCGGAGCCTGATGATGCGATTTCAATACCGGGCCACATACCTTGGCCGTGGGAGCCCTGTGTAAGAGGCGGCTCTGAGGAGAAAAACAGGGCGTCATCGGCGTCCAAATGCCCTTGGATGAGGATGCCATATTCGCCAGCATCTATGCTCGCTCCCGGTGCGATGGTCAGGGTTGCGCCTTCTGCGACGGTCACATTGCCCGTCAGCGTCATGCTGCCAGACCAAGTCGTGTTGACTGTCACCGTACTGTCGGCAGCAGAGATGACAGGAGACAATGACATCATCAAAAGGAGCGCGGTCAGAGCAAGGGCGTTGCGTGTTCGCATGACCGTGCGTTAAGGTAAGGCCATATCAAACCAAAGGCCTCGCGTCGCAAAAAGTGTCCACACGGAAGCAAAAATGGTGGGCCCGCCCGGATTTGAACCGGGGTCTGACGGCCCCCAGCCGCCAAGTATAGGCCAAGCTAACCCACGGGCCCGAGTGTAAACTCAGTTGCGTGCAGCACTGAACGGAGCGATCTCTTCAATGAGGTCGAGGTGTCCAACGTACATTCGGCGGCAGCAGTAGCGCTTCAGACCCACGGAATCGAGGGCCTCAGCGTCGGTCTTACCATCCGCCAACAATTGCTTGAATTCTTCCCACTTGTGGGCGACAACGCCGCCGCAACTGAAACATCGTACTGGAATAATCATTTTTTCACCTCATCGATAGGACTTTTGCTTCTTGCGACGAGCACCACGTCCGAGTTGGTGCTTTGGTTCCTTGCGTCGTGGATCGTTGACCAAAAGGCTGCGATCGAAACGAAGGTATTCATCACGAAGTTCCTCATCAACACCTTCTGCTCCACCGTTGTAGTGGACCAGACCACGTGCGATGGCGGTACGAATAGCGTCGGTTTGACCCATGATTCCTCCACCGGTGGTGGTGACGGAAATGTCGACTTTGCTCAGACGGTTCATGGCGTCGGCGATGACCAATGGTTCCATGGACTTGCGTCGTGCAAGGGATGGTTGCATGATTTCAATAGGTTCGGAATTCACACGGACACGGCCTTTTCCAGCCTTCACTGATGCACGAGCAACAGCGGTCTTTCGCTTTCCAGACATTTCTACTGACTTCTTCTTACGGGCCATCATTGGTCACCTCCATTCCAGCGGTGGGCGGGTGCACCCAAATCTGCGCTGATGTCACCCAACAGAATGAATCGGTCGGGCAAATCACGTCGAAACTTACTGTCATCGCCGTGCTCGTGGCCTTCAGGAAGGTCGCCAGAGAGATGGTTAGGGCATCCGATTTCAACTCGAAGATTGCGTAGTGCTCGGCGTCCGCTGCTCTTCTTTTGGTAAGGCAGCATGCCACGAACCGCTCGCTTGAGAATCATATCGGGCATACGTGGATAGAACGGTCCCTTACGGGCGTGGTTCAATTCGTATTTCTTGTGATAGGTGTTCAAGACGGAGCGTGGGCGGCCAGAGACGACAGCGCGTTCTGCGTTGACGATGATGACTTTGTCATCCCGTCCTTCGCGGGCAGCCTTGAGAAGGATGTCCGCTGAAGCCGATGCAAGGCGGCCCATGATGAGCCCGTCTGCATCAAACACGTAGGTTGTTGCATCAGCCAAGGATAACAACTCCTGTTCCGGTTGGGTTTTCGTTCATCAGCTCGCCGTAGGTCATGAATCGACCTCCAGCGGCTTCTATTTTCTCACGGGCACCGTTGCTCACGCTGTAGGCGGCGATAGTGTGACCGTTGGTCAACTCACCTGAGCCGAGCAGCTTGCCTGGAACGAGGACGGTTGAGCCCTCGGGGGCATAGCGGCTTACACGGCTGAGGTTGGGTTGGGCCCAATTCTTACGACTCTTTGAGAGTCGCAAGGCCACATCTCGCCAAACAGCTACTCCGGTGTCGCGAGACTGGGCTTTCAACTGGCTGATCATGTCAACCAGTTGGGCGTTTGTCTTACGTTCTGGGTTACTCATTTGACTCCCTCGATGCTTTGAAGCAACCTGCCGACCGCCCATCCCGTTATGAAGTCACCGACGCGCTTAGGACATGCAACGCGTCGCTGTGTGGCGTTTCCCAACCGAATTCTAACGGTTGAAGGAGGCTTCAATCAAGGATGATGTCGCCCTTTGCATCAAGGAGTTCAATCATGAGTCCGGCAGCGCGAGCTTGTATGATGATCTCGTCGTGGAGTGTGTCTGAGAAGTCGTCAAGAGCCCCCAGTGCCGTAATACCAGCAACGTCAGTCAAGCGGTCAATGAGGTGGTTGAGTACGCAACTGACGCCGTAAGCTTGGCCTGCACGGAAAGCGTGGTCGGGTCCACCAACCTCTGGGTCTTCTGCCTTCATTCGTAGCATCACCGTCTGAGAGTAGGCGACCAACGCACCGTAGATGGACTCGATGATCTGAGCCGCCTCGAGGTCTCCGAGCAGCATCTGAGACTGTGCGAGTGCCGCACGAACCGCTGATTCGTAGAGTCCATGTGCACCGATGGTGTCAGTTGTTTCAATCTGCATGGCTTGGTCAATGATAGACTTCCAGTCGTCCATGAACCGACACAGGGCATCCACCCTTTGAAGGTTAGGCCATGCAAGGCTTACGCTGCTACCATCATCCCGCAAGGAGGAGGTTGGCTTCAAATCTTGAAGTCGCTTCCTTCGCCTTCAACGATTCCAGCTTGTCGCACCGTTCCATCAGCATCGACGAATTGGCCGGCCTTTGTCTGGTTCTCATAGAGGCTGGAGACATCAACGCGCTTGACCGTTGCTTCTTCACCCAGTGACATTGTCAGTGAGTTCGTAATGGCGTTCAAGGTCTGAATGGCACGGTCGCGGTGTGTTGCATCGATGGTGTGCTCAGAATAACGGGCTTCTTCAAAGATTGAGAGGAAGTTGTCCAATTGGTCGGTTGGCACCATGTTGAATGCTGAACGAACGGCCGCTTCAAATTCACGGGCCGTCTCGTAGACCTTCTTCATGAAACCGTATTTCTTGAAGTGCTTCACCAAACTCTTGTAGCAGTCAAAGATAGCAGCGATGTATTCGTTGCTGGCTTCCAATTGCATCATTGCATCGGTCAAAATACCACGCAAGGCTTGCACTTGTCGGCGTTCTTGGACACGCTGGTAGTAGATGGCACCAGCGATCAGCAAGGCCATCAAGACGATTGCAAAGCCGAGGAGGTTTCCTGGTGAAAGAAGACCTCCGCCAGAGGCAACTGCTTCCGCCTTCTTGTAGGACACTTCGTGTGTGATGTTGTCCTGTGAAGGCGAGAAGTAGGTTGAGCCCGGGTAGAAAGCGGTAATGCGCCACAAACCAGAACATTCTTGGCCGTCACAACTCCTTCCGTCGAAGGCCCACTCGAAGGAAGCGATTCCTTGCTCGTTGGTGCGTGACTTGTTGTTGAGGTCAGAAACCACCCATTCGCCGGTTGCGTCATCGAAGTACTGGTATGAGAAGATCACTTCTTCATTTTCAACAGCCAAATCAAGACGGTCTCGCAACAAAGCGATTTCACCAAAGACTGGTTGGCCTTCGTCGACACCGTTGTTGCCCGAATTACTCCATGTTTGCTTCACTTGCAAATCGACACGTGAGCGCACGAGAACTTCCAGATCCATGGATGAGCCGTTAAGGGCATTGGAGTTGTCCTTGTCACATCCACCAGGCACGTTACGGTCTGGCTCAAAGGCAACACGGAGTGTTCGGAATCCTTCCAACTTACCGCCAGTCGTCTCAACGCCTCGCAAGGTTGGGTTCTGAGTAGGGTCGCCACTGAACCACTCGACAGTACCGTCGATGTCGCTGGTACGAACGGTCGCAAGCGGGCGAATGTTCTCGTCAGGGTCCAAGTAGAGATTCAAACACTTACCGCCAACAGACTGACCGTTGGATTGAGCAAGGAATGCATCTACGTGGAACGATTCTTTCAGGTACAACACAGGATATCGTGAACCGTTTTGAGCGACCCACTGGTCAACACTGGACTTGAACGGCCCAACTTCTGTGATTTGAAGCGTGGAGTTCGAGAACACGTCGAATTCTGTTTGAACGGTCTTGTTCTCGTATCGGTAGGCGTCGTTGTTGTCGTAGGATGAATAGGTCACGCTCACTTTCGCCTTTCCAGCCATCACGTCGGAGAGCGGGCAGGTGATGGAGAAGAATCCGTCCATATTGGTCATTCCAGACTGACAGGCAACCGGCCCAGTTTGGCCGTTAACCATCTCGTAATTGACTCGGATGTTACGGTCTGTGAGGTTCACACCCAACTCATCGCTGAGGTGACCGGTTACAACCATCGGCTTTGGCACGACTTCTCCCGTCATCGGGTCAATTTCGCTGGTATACACGATTTGGTCGTCAACGGTCATGACCGTGCGGCCAATGAGGTTGAATCCGTTGGCGTTGTTGGTCATGGTCAATCTGAAGTGATCGTTTCCTGGAATCTGTGTGCACGGGTCCCATGCGCCCTGAATGCCGAGGTAGCTCACATCAAGTGGCTGACAACCTTCGTTCGGCAACGTTTCTTGGAATCGCAGAATAACATTCACCGGGCCGAATCCATCGGGAAGGAAGGATTCTGGGTCATCACGCAATAATTGCGGGTTCAATGGAGAAATGTTGGACTTCAAACAGCCAACGGTCTCTTCTGCTTCCAATCCATCGCCGTCAAGGTCCCGGTCAGGGATATTGTCGCCATTGCCATCGTAGAAACAAAGATGTGAACCATCGGGTTCAATTTCTGGTAGTGAAATGACACCAGCACTTGGAGCGAGGGTTGCCACAACTTGTCGATGCAGTGTACCTTGGAAATCTGTTCCTTCAAAGATGACGTCAACCAACCCTCCGTTCGGACTTTGTGAGCCTGTTAGAGCCGTGCCGCCTGTGTCACGTACGCTGGTTTTGTTGTCATCGTTGACTTGAGCTGTAAAGTCCCATTTATCACCCGAACGCCGGAGATTATCGTCCGACTGTATCACTTGCATGTAGGTCCGCGAAACAACCCAAACGTATTGGGAAACGGTCGCCCCTTTGAGAAGGGAAGTACCTGCATATTCAAACTGCAATGTGAAATTACCCAAATCATCGGAAGCCGAGACATTGAATGGTATCTCGAAGAAACCGTTGCTGTCGGTATAATTGACACCCGTGCGGCCGTCAAATGACCAGGTGTAATTTACTGGAGCGTCACGAACAGGTTGCAATGAATTGTCAACCAATTTCGCTTGAATGGTCGTGTTCGTGTTTCGGTACAGACGTGGTAGCGATGTCGTGAGGAAATCTGTCGTTCCGACAACTGTAACGTTGATGTAAGCGCCCGTTGCAGCAAGTGTGGATGAATTACCTGTGAAGTAGTATGCAGAGTTGGTGAAATCAACGCGCATGCCGTATGTTCCAGCACCATATTGACTGTACCAAGACCAGTTGTAATCGTAAGTTGCGTCGCCATCCTTCATGATCGGGCGCTGGGTGTATGCTGTTTCACCAGCGCCGAGGAATTGTCCGTTCTTGTCAACGTCAACTTGCAGAGCAACTGGGTCTTGATCCCACGGGTCGTTGGTTCGGTTGGTCACCGTTCCAATGACTTGAAGTGATTCTCCGGTATTCATTTCAGGAACGATTTCACAGCGAATCGGACTGTTGGGGTCTGTTCGGTCAACCGGGCCACATGGTGGGAGGTTGCCGTCGCCGCCGTTGACCAGATTGATGAACCAATGAGTGCCGTTGGCAGAAAGGAAGGGTCGCAGACTTGCTGCTTGACCGGTGAGGGCTGCAGGCGTTCCATCCCATGAGGTTGGATAAGGCTTGAACGCTGAAACGGTGTTGTAGTCAACATTTGCTGCGTCCAGTGCTGGTTGATGGAAGAGTGTGGCCCAATCTCCGAAGGTACCGTCGCCGTTATTGACTGTTGAATCATAATAGTAAATTGGACTCAAACCGTCGATGATCATCGTACCTTCAATGTTCATGCGGTGCATGATACGAACGGAGAAGGGTTCAGCCTCGTCACCGTGGAGATACGGGAACGGCCATTCAGTAGCCAATTCAGGAGATACCCGAGCGACGATTTCAATATCGCCCGCTGGTAAACTGGTATTGGTGTAATTGTACCGTACTGCGTCGCCATTGCTGTCAAGAACGATGTCGTGCTGTTTGGTCAAATCGTTCCAAGCGATTTGTTCGTAAGCGCCTGGAATTTGCCCTACGCCGTTGTCGGCTGTCGAATTCCATTGGACCTGTTTCCATGTTCCAGCAATGCCCAAATCCTGCACGAAGGTGAGTGAAGCCCACCCAGTTGCATCCGTACGGTATCCATTGTTGCCGAGTCCAGTGAAGTTTGTTGGGGCGGTGAGATTTCCAAAGAGTCCTCCGAAGATGGAGAAGGTGATTGGGGAATTCTTGATTCGATTGTCAAAGAGTCCTCGATCCCAGTCTGCAGCGTAATGTGCCTTGAAATCTAACCAGAAAGGTTGTTCGTCGCTTCGGAAGTAGGTCCATGCAGAGTAGTCAACGGTCATGTTGGCCTCTGCTCCGACGAAGTAGGATTGGGATTGGGCTCCGTTGAACACAAACATCTCTGTTACTTCGGCGTACACTCGATAGGTCGTGTTGTCGCCCACCGTAAGGTCTTCCGGGTAGAGGAATTGACCAACGCTGAAGTTACCTCCTGCATTGGTAAGTACGTCAATGGTCTCAATGGCCGTCGTGTTGTTTCCAGTCCATTCGATGTGAACCTGGACAGGGAGTTGCGGCGCAGGCTCCAATACTGAAGTAACGGGGTTGACCCAATCGACGTGGCCCGAGAAGATCGACGGGCTTTGTGCATCCAGCCAGAGGTTGTCTGGAAGATTGAGCGTGATGTAGGTCGGCATCTTATCGTCGGCATCGGTAATGCCATCGTTGTCGGAGTCCCAATCAGAAGACAATTCTGAATCTTCTGTGTGGTCGAAGTCAAGGTCGACGCGGGTATCGTTATCGTCGTCATCGTCAATGGCGTCAGGGCCCGTGCTGGAGTCCATTGGGTTGGCAAGTGCTTCGCCGTCACCGAAATCGTCGTGATCCCATGGGTTGGTTGAGTTGCGGTCAAAGCGAGTAGGCCATAGCAAGACTTCGTCTTCGTCGTGCATACCGTCTTCATCGTCGTCAACGTCAATATCGTCACGGGTTCCGTCGTTGTCGTGATCAAATGGAGCAGTGATGCTTTCTAGCAATTCAACGGCATTGGTTAATCCGTCGCCATCCCAGTCATCGTCAGCCCAGTTTACGATACCGTCATTATCATTGTCCCAGGTGGATTGTTCTTCACCCCAGAAGCAATTTGGGAGTCGTTCTTGGTCAACGTCCAAACGACCGTCGTTGTCGTCATCGGGGTCTTCTCCGTCGGGAATTCCGTCGTTATCGTTGTCAACATCGTAGATACTTGGGCTTCGCAAGCCTTGCGACATGATTCCTTGGTCCCAGACGGCTTGATAGAAGCCGTCTTCGTCGGCGTCCGCATCGTTACCGTCATCATCGTTGTCGTCACAGTTGCTGCCTTGGAAGAAATTGCCGTTGTTCTGGCCCGTATCGTCATCAAGGTCGAAGTTGCTGTCAATTTCGAAGTAATCCCAAATTCCGTCGTTGTCGTCATCGACATCGAACCAATCAAAGATTGAATCGTAATCGTCGTCAAGGTCGATGGTTGAATTCGTGAAGTCACCGTCTATGTCACCATCGACATCGTTCTTGAGCAAGTCTGCGCCCAATTCATCGGGGAAATCGGCCTCAGGGCCGTTGTCACTGTTCCACTGCCAAATGCCTGAGAGGAGTCCGATCCAGGTGTTGTATGCGTCACGGTTGTCATTCATTTGAGTGAAGGTGATGCCGGAATCGACGTTACCGTCTCCTCCGAAGTCATAATGCCAGCAGCCGATGCCCCCCACAGGCGTGCAGCTCCAGTTACCGGAGGGTCCACCTGCGGTTGCCCCTTGGTCAAAGGCTGCATCCGGGCGTGTCGAATAGGGTGAGCCGAATTGTGCATTGACGCCGTTGAGGGGCATTTTGTATGCGAGGGCGTAGGCGTAGCCGCAAACAAAGCCTTGGCCGAGGTTGCCCGCAGTCCATCCACAGGTCTTCAAGTCGTAGGAGCCTCCCATCTTGACATCGTTGACGTCAAGAGTTCCGTCGTTGCCTTCGTCTTGGTCCCACCAATCAGGCATCCCGTCAGCGTCTTGGTCAATATCGAGTCCGTTGATGAGGGAATCCCCGTCTGAGTCAATATCCCATTCGTTGCCACCGTTGTAGGGTGACCAACGTGCAAAGAAGAACCAGTAAAATTCAGGAACGGTTCCGGGGGTAACCGGATTGGTTGTGGCGTCATAGCCGTTGTAGTTGAGGACAACATCGCTAAACGGGTAATGCTGGAAGACCATGTTCCAGTGGTCTGTTGAGTTTGTTTCGTAGAGTTGTCCATCGTTGGAACCGTCAAGTGCGCCACCATCGCTCACTGGATAGTATGGATTGGAAAATGCATCGGTTTGATCGAAATCAAGCACACCGCAATTTCCGTCATCTGGGTCGTAGAGGTCAGAGACTCCGTCGTTATCGTCGTCCCAATCAATGCTGTTTTCCAAGCCGTCGCCATCGACATCTGAGTCAACATCGTTGGGCCCGTCATCTCTGTACAGGGCGCCGTTGATGGTATGTAAGTCGTTGTCGTTATCGAGGTCGCAATCCCAGTCAATATCCAAAATATCGATGATTCCGTCATTGTCGTCATCGACGTCGTCCCAGTTGCTAATGCCGTCACCGTCCCAATCGTTGAATTGGGAGAAGGATGCTCGGCGAGTCTGGCAGCGAGGGTCTGGGTTCACAGGGTTCGGGTTAGCCTGGGTTGGGCAATTCCATGTTGATACATCGGCAGCCGAGTCAAGTGGGAAGGAGTCGTTCTCATTTTGGATGTTATCGTTATCAGTGTCATATGGGAGGTCTGCGCCACCAACAGCAAAGTTTCCAAGGTTGTCGGGCGAGGTGGTTCCTCCAAGGTCGCTGTCCAGCCAATCGTAGACGCCGTTGTAATTCTGGTCAAAGGGTCGGCGAATATCGTCGTCGAGGTCGTTGTCGTAATCAAGTTCACAATCAATCACTCCATCGCCATCTCCGTCCCCACCGGGAATCTCGAAGACAGTCGTTGACACGCTCGAAATGGTGAGTTCAGCAGCGGAGTTACCTCCCGTGATGGTAACGAAATCTGAAACAGAATAGCCTGAACCAGGGCGGTTAATGGTGACGCTCGTAACAACGCCCGCTGCCGTGGTGATGTCGACGGTTAGGCCAGTTCCTGCACTGGTTCCCGACGATGTGGCGACATCTGTTGCATCGCTGTAACTGCCACCTCCATCGCTGATGGAAACGCCGGTTGCGCCTCCGTTCTGAAGGCCGGTGTAATCGCTGGTCTGGTCACCGTTGGTATCGATTTGGATACAGGTGTCTGGAATACCGTCGTTGTCGTCGTCAGGGTCGACCATGTCAAGAATCCCGTCGTTGTCATCGTCCGTATCTGCACTGTCTGGTGTACCATCATTGTCGTTATCGGGGTCAAGGAAGTTAGGTGAGCCGTCACCGTCGAGATCGCCATCCCAGATTTGTGTAAAGGCAGGTGTTCCTTGAGCGCCATCAATAAAGTCGTCAAGTCCGCCAAAGAATCCTGAAGCGGAGGATCCTGCTCCGTTGACGCGGTTGCGTTCCCAGTCGACATAGTCAACGCCACCAGAGAAGTCACGATATTCGTTAAAGTTCCAAAGAGTTGCAGCGTTGTATTCCAAATCGTCAGTGCCGCTTGCCGCTGCTGCGGCAGTCATGGTGCCTGTTTTACTGGCATCATAAGGGTGCTCGTCAACAACATCCGGCGTACCGTCATTGTCGTCGTCGGTGTCAAAGTAATCAGGGATGCCATCAGAATCAAGGTCGCACGGCCAAGTAAATTGGTCGATTCTACCGTCGTTGTCATCGTCTTCATCATAACGGCCAGCTCCAGCGCCGTCACTGTCTTCATCAGTCACGCCATCATTGTCGTGGTCCATTGGGTTTTGATCGGCGAGGTAGAAGTTGCCGATCAATCCTATGTCATCGTAAGGATGCTCAATGCTTGGATCGAGGTAGCGGTCGGTTGAGACGTTGCGAGGATCAAGTCCTTGCGCTTCAAGGGCATCGTAATCAATGGGCCCCTCAAGAATACCGTCGTTGTCATCGTCCCAGTCATCGACATCAAGGATACCGTCGTTGTCGTGATCGTAGGGGTCGGTACCGTAGCACCCGTCAAATCGCTCGAGGAGGTCGTAAATACCGTCGTTGTCATCGTCAAGGTCATTCAAATCGTCAATACCGTCGTTGTCGTGGTCACCAGCATTGGTTTCCTCAAGCATAGGTGCATATGCTGGGATGACAGATTCGAGAACTGAAAGGTCCATGATCACTCCTGACGAGACGCCAGGGTCAGACCACATCATGTCCATGAGAGCCTCGTGGGCTAGAGAAAATCCACCATCGTGATTTCCTTCCCAGCCACCTTGGCCACCTTGGTCTGTGGATTGAGCGGGGACCATGTCCACGCTTCCACCCTGGACCATTCGGGATTGGGTTGGGGAATCTTGGGTTTCAGTCATGCCTTGAACAATAGCAAGGAGACTGCTGGCGAGCATCAAAAATACAAGAATAAATGCCATTGAGAGTTGTTGGCGTTCTTGGATGGTTTCTTTTCGTTGTTTAGATAGCATACGGGCACCTCGTAATCAATTGCCCACCGAAATACCCTATTTGAAAGGCATGGTGGATACGAGTACTTGCGTATCACCAAGAGGTCTGCGTATCACTTGCAAAAGAAACTGCTGTACAGCTTCAAAGCGCACAGAAAAGAGGAGGAGAGAGACCTCCCGGGGTCGTAACCCCAGGAAGTCTGTTGTACCCGACAAAGTCGGTTCTTTGACAGACGTTGCGTGTGCTAACTTCAGAATTCGTAGATGTCAAGGATGCCGTCGTTATCGTCGTCAGCGTCCTCGTTATCGTCGAGACCGTCGTTATCAGCGTCAAATTGACCCGTAAGATCGTTGCCATCGTTGACTTCAAACCAGTCCATAAGACCGTCGTTGTCGTCATCGTTGTCAGTAAGATCCCAGATGCCATCGTTGTCATGGTCGTAGCGGTAACTGCCGGTTGCACCGTCGGCTTCGTCAACATCCAAGATGTCGTCGTTGTCGTCGTCTGCATCGTCAGCGTCGTTGAGACCATCGTTGTCGTGGTCTCGGGACAAATCTTCGCCCATGTCGCCAATGTCATTGCGGTTGTCAATACCATCGTTGTCGATGTCGAGGTCAACAGCGTCGGAAATTCCGTCGTTGTCGTG
Source organism: Candidatus Poseidonia sp. (assembly GCA_030829545.1). GTDB lineage: Archaea > Thermoplasmatota > Poseidoniia > Poseidoniales > Poseidoniaceae > Poseidonia. Next base: position 136,539 of record JAURAI010000006.1, read on the forward strand.
GTCGTAGATGTTGGTGTTGGGGTCGCCGTCATTGACTTCCTCGCTGTCGTTAATTCCGTCGCCGTCATCATCGTCATCTTCAGCATCATCGATGCCGTCGTTGTCGTGATCCATTGGGGAATCATCTACTGAGTCGGGGATTCCGTCGTTGTCGTCGTCGTTATCCACATCGTTGGGGATACCGTCGCCGTCGTTGTCGTTCTCGCCGTTCTCTGCTTGGTTGTCAAGCTGCTGACCTTGTTGCTGTTCGGATTGTTGGCCTTGTTGACCTTGTTGTCCGTTCTGCGTCTGACCTTGCTGTTGCTCGTTCTGACCGTTCTGGTTCTGACCGTTTTGGTCTTGGCTGGTCTGGTCACCTTGCTGGCCGCCTTGTTCGCCGCCTTGCTGTTGTTGACCTTGTCCGTTGTCTTGCTGCTGGCCTTGTTGACCTTGCTGGCCTTGTTGACCTTGCTGGCCTTGTTGACCTTGCTGGCCTTGTTGACCTTGCTGGCCTTGTTGACCTTGCTGGCCTTGTTGACCTTGCTGGC
>JAURAI010000013.1 GCA_030829545.1 Candidatus Poseidonia sp.
AAGAAGAGGCTGAAGAAGAGGCTGAAGAAGAGGCTGAAGAAGAGGCTGAAGAAGAGGCTGAAGAAGAAGAGGCTGCTGAAGAAGAACCTGCTGAAGAAGAACCTGCTGAAGACGACTCCGAGGAAGGCGAAGAAACGCCTCCTGAAGACATGAAGAAATTTTGAGGTGAAGAAAAATGTGGGAACATCGTACAGTATCAAACAAGTCATATGAAGAAACAAAGAGGATTCTACCGAGCGAGACTTATGTCAAGCTCATGGATCAGGTTGAAGCCGTTGTAACGCAAGCGGAAGTAACGAAATTCGACGCTGAAACTTTCATGAGTTACATCCCAAGGCGAGGCCCATGGGAAGAAATTCCTGCCTCTGACCACTCTCGTGCCGATGCCCGAACACGATACATCGGCCCCGCTGAAGCGAAACTCCTCAACACCAACCTGGTGCTCGGCTCTTCATGGATTGATTCGGACCGCTTCAAGTTCGAGCGCCGTATTGAAAACATTGCTGATTATCTCAAGCAGAGGACCATCATCAACGCTAACATGTGGACGCCAAAGCAATTGTTCACGACTCAGACCTTCTTCTTCTGTTCAACAGGCGATGAAGATCGAATGGGTGGAGCAATTTTGGAAGGCGATGACCGAACTGACAACCACCTGTTCCTCAGCCCACCAGAAGGCAAGGATTTCGCTGAATGGGAAGTGATCCTTTGGGGCCTTGGCCACCGTGGCGTTGTCCCCGACTCCGACCCACTCGACCGAGTTTACTACCCTTCCTTGATGCACCGCAACGTGTCGTTCAACAACCGACTTGGATGGATACGCTACTCCCCGGCCGGATTCGGCAAGGATGCATCGGGTTACCTCATGACCCGCCCGAACACGTGGATTTGGCCTGCAGTCAATGGAAACCGCGATACAGCAACTGCATTCAACCTCCTCGTAAACCTTCCAGACCGCCGCTCATCTTTCGGTGAAGAAGGAATCTCGGACGTATACCTCACCACTGGCAAGACTTCTCTTTACACGATGATGGGTATGATGCAATCCTCTACGGTCCGCCAAGCCTTTGGCGCTGGCTCAGAAATGGTGCCTTTGGAATTCCACTGCATTGAACCTGGCTTGGACGAATGGATTGGAAACTCAAGCGACGAAGACAAGTACAGCCGACTGTTCGAAGTATGCGCCACCTTGGGCTACATCTTGACCGACCCGCTCATCGGAACACTGGGTGGAGCAGCAAAACGCCGACGCCTCATCATGTACCCGAGTGATCAAGGCAATCTTCTCACGTGCGCAAACGCCAGCCAAGTTGCCGACCATGCTCTGAAGTCAAATTACGGCTCCACCGTGTTCACCAAACTCGACCAAGCTGATTTCATGAACCGAGTCACACGCCGTTTCAAAGCATATGCAGACCTCGTTGCCGCATCTGATGTTGCACGTGGCGCACGCTGGATCAGCCAAGCTGAAGTTGATGGCGAGAAGATGATTGGACCAAACGTCCACTCCATTCTCTCGGTGCGAGGCTATGATATCTTGAACATGCAAGAATATCTTGACACCTTCAATGACGTCTCTGCAGCACCAGAACGTTTGATGCGTCGTATCATCCAATCTGTCGCTACCAATGCACTGAAGACCGTCTATCCAGTCGACATCCTTGGAGAATCTGCTGGACCTGCTCCTTTCGAGCACATCTTCAATTCATCCGATGACAATCCGTTGGTTTACTACACAGATATCCGCTTCCTTGTTCCAACATCCATTGACAAGTTGCGCTTCCAAACTGCATCGCGTGGTGCAGACCGTGGCCGAATGCGAGAAGCCTACTCCGCACTTACAGCCGCCGACCCCATGACCAGTTTGTCCATCCAAGACCTGTGCCTCCCCTTCCTCGCCGACCTTGGTGAAGATTCCTGGCAAACGGGCACTGGAATCAACGAAAACGAAATCGTCGTTGAAGTGACCATGGCCGTCAACCCCGCTCGTGTCTGGCGCTCCTACCTTGAGCCAACCACCGATGAAGTCTTTGACATGCCAAAGGGCGACAAGGGAACTGCAGCTCAACTTTGGGGCGACGTTTTCATGACCAACGACGTTCTTCACGACAAGATGAAGAAAGACGGCAATGAGCATTATCTCAATCTGTTGAAGATGGCCTACCACTGGTCTCACAACGAGTCTCAGAAGGCACACAAACTCGGCAAGCACGGCAAGAAACCTGCTGCGAAGAAGTCACCAGCCAAGAAGAAGTGATTCATCTACGGAATAAGGGTTCAAGAACAAGAGCCCCCCGCAAGTGACTGATGGCTGGAGCAAACGACGGTAGCGGGCGAGCCCCAGTTGCTATTGTTCGACCAACTACAACCGTGACAAGCGGCCTTGGCGTCACCCAAAAACTGGTGACGGCTGCTGTGGCTTTTGGCGATCTGATGCAAGGGACATTTGGTCCTCAAGGCCTTGACAAGATGCTCTACAAAACCAACGGCCAAACTGCGGTGACCAACGATGGTGCAAAAATTGTCGCCGAACTCCTCGTAAAACATCCTGCAGCCAAAGCCTTCGTTCAACTCGCAGAGGCTCAGGAACAGGCATGTGGGGACGGCGTAACTGGCTGCCTTCTCTTTGCAAGTGAATTAATGCGAGAGGCGGGCCGGTTGCTTGGACGGGGACTTCACCCTCTCGTTCTGATCAATGGTTACCAGGAAGCACTCCTGCACGCTCTTGAGTATCTTGAAAAGAACACAACGCCCTGTTCCTCTGACCCTAATCGCCTTTCGATGGTAGCGAAGACCGCCATGAATGGGACTTCGGCCGATGTTGAAGGAACCTTCTTGGCCGACCTCGTGGTTGAAGCCTTATCCATCGTTCAAGAAGGGCCTTCGGTGGATTATGAAGACGTCCGAATGGCCAAGCGAACCCAAGGAAGTCTGAGTGACACTCGTTTGGTGAAGGGACTGATCCTTGAGAAGGCACTCCAACTCGACCGACTCCCCCGCCAACTCAGCGGAGGGACCCTTCTCGCCCTCACATGTCCACTGGATCAAGAAGACTCTTCCCGCAAAGCAGATATTGAAGTTGAGACAGCTGAACAATGGATGGGTTTCGTTCAAGCCAAAGAAGCCCTCCTTCAGCAAAAGGTGGACAGCGTTCTAGCGACCGGGGCCAAGGCAGTATTCAGCGCTGAATCCATCGAACCGAGCATATTCCATGCGCTAACAGACGCGGGATGCTTTGTCCTCGGAGGACTTGAACGCTCGGGTATTGAAGACCTTGCTCGTGCCTCGGGCGCCACCATGTGCGACCACCTTGATGACATGGACGATTCAATTCTGGGCACCTTCACTTCACTTACCATTGAAACCAGCGAAGGAATGGACGGGCGACGAGAGCGACTCTTCCTTCACATTGCGCAACAAGCAGGTCTTGTGACCCTTGATGTGGGCGGCGGCGATGGTGTTGCAGTGGATGAGAGCATACGCGGCTTGCACGATGCGCTGCGTTCGACAGCGCTTGCTATGCAAGAAGACGCGGTTGTTGCAGGTGGCGGGTCCGTCCACATGGGCGCATCGCTGGCTGTCAAAATTGCTGCTGAGCAACAAGCAGGTCGGGAACGTCTTGCCATGGAAGCCTTCGCCAGGGCACTGGAAACCATCCCCTCCACCCTCGCTCAAAATGCTGGCGTGGACCGTCTGAACACTCTTCTCGCCCTGCGCGCAGAACATCGAGAAGGAAAAGCCAATGCTGGAATCGATGCCAATGGGAATGTGGCTGAAATCACATCAACTTGGATTCCAATGCAAACACTTCGTCATGCGCTTGATTCTGCCACAGAAACTGCCTGCGGGCTTCTTCGTGTTGACCAACTCATCTCAGCCCGGGGCGACTGAGAACATCTACCCAGTCACGGGCTGCGCTATGTTCAAGTGCATCGGACGGGGCAACTACGATAACGGGTTCACCGTATGAGCACCGTTCAAACACCCCCCCGCGCTCTTCTCAGCGTATGGAATAAAACCGGTATAGTTGACTTCGCCCGAGGCTTGGCAGACCTCGGATTTGAACTCGTATCAACAGGTGGCACTGCACGAACATTGACTGAGGCAGGACTTGACGTCCTCCATGTATCTGACCTCACCGAGCACCCAGAAATTTTCGACGGGCGAGTCAAATCGCTCCACCCAGCCATTCACGGGCCCCTCCTTGCCCGACTCCACCAAAAGGACGACGCAGCGGAATTAGACCGGTTGGGCTACGCCCCCATCCGAGTGGTCGCTTGCAACCTCTACCCCTTTGCAGCCGCTGCCAAGCAAGACCCACCTCTTGATGACCCGGCGCTGTTGGAAATGATTGACATTGGCGGTCCAACAATGGTTCGCGCTTCCGCGAAAAACCATCAACACGTCCTCATTGCTACCAATCCCGAACGCTACGATGCCATTCTCAACGCCCTTCGCCAAGCAGGCAGCCCAGAACACGTTTCCATCGACATGCGACGTACGTTGGCACTGGAAGCCTTCCAGCATACAGCGAGTTATGATGCCACCATCGCCAATGAATTGCACAACCGCATCGTGGGCAATCCAACGCATCAAGAAAGCATGGAATCGCAACGAGACCACCTCCCAACAACGATGCTCTCTGCCAGTGAACAAACGCAGTTGCTCCGCTACGGTGAAAATTCCCATCAGGCCGCAGGACTTTACGTCGATGTGACGGCGAAAGAAGGACATTCTACGTTGGTAACAGCACGTGTGGAAGCTGGGAAAGCGATGTCCTATAACAATTATTCCGACGCTGATGCAACCCTTCGTTTGTGCCGCTCACTGTCAACTGATGAATGGCCAGAATCACCGCACGCCTGTGTGATTGTCAAGCACAACAACCCTTGCGGTGCTGCTCTGGCAGCGACCCAGCAAGAGGCCTTTGAGCAGGCACTTGCGAGTGATCCCGAATCAGCCTTCGGCTCCATCATTTGCTTCAATGAAATCGTCCAATTTGAAACGGCTGATGCGATTGGTGACTTGTTTGTAGAAGTGATGATGGCTCCCGGGTACACGACTGAGGCCAAAGAACGCCTTATGGTCAAGAAAAATCGACGTCTCTTGACCATTGAATCACCGAATAACCGTCTTGCACCCTTGGAGCGAGAACTCGTTCGGAAACCGGTCGAAGGCGGACTTCTTGTCCAGACAGAAGAACCTCCAATCATCGATTGGTCCAAGGCCGAAACCGTAACGAAAATCGAACCCACTCCCGAGCAAATCGCCAGCATGAAATTTGCTGTACGCGTTTGTGAGCAAGTGAAATCAAATGCGATTGTAATGGTTCAAGGAACTGCTACGGTGGGTATAGGACCGGGTCAAACCAGCCGAGTTGAAGCGGTTCGTATCGCAGCACGTCGGGCGGGTACACGGGCACAAGGCAGCATTCTCGCCTCCGATGCATTCTTCCCTTTCAAGGACGGATTGGAGCAGGCTGCAGATGCAGGAGCGACCTCAATTGTTCAACCAGGTGGGTCAATTCGAGACCAGGAAGTTATCGATGAAGCCGATGCAAGAAAGATCTCCATGGTCTTCACCGGGCACCGGTTATTCCGCCACTGACCTTCTTAGCAAGGTTGATAGCGAGGCGAAATGAGTCCGCCTTATGGGACATCTCGCTGACGTCAATAAATCATATCTTGGGCACCTCGTCGGGGCATGGAAGATGGCGTTCTGGTTCGCTCTTGGTTCCGTTCGACTCATCATTCATGGCATGATGCCCGGTATTGACCAACATGCAGGCCAACGAACTGTTGACCGTTACTTACCCCCAAAAAAGCTTGATGATTAAGCAACGGTGGGAACTCTCCACCCCACCCACCAAACGCCGATGACGGCTACAACAGCGATGGTCGTTTGGCCGAATCCAGGGTCTCCGAGGATGGTGATGTACCAGATGGAGAACAGAGAAACCAGTGCAATGAGCCCGCAAATCACGATTTTTGAGTGCAAGGGGAGGGCTCGTCCAGACCGATAATAACCAAGCAATGATGAGCCAAACAAGGAGTTGGTGAGCAACCAGCGGAACAGGCGCTGAGAAGAACGCCCGTAACAATAAGCTGCAGCAACCAGCCAAGAGGTCGTAGGCCAACCAGGAAGAAACACTCCGATGCCTGCAAAGAACACGAAAATACTACCAATCAGAATCCAAATGCTGCGAACTACCAGGTTTGCGCTTGGTTTGTGTTCAGCCAACACCATCGTGATGACCTCTTCATCCTCAAGCGAAGCATAGGTTCCTGCAAGCTCCAATGATGATTGTCGACGAGCGGCCGCAGGCGACACAGCGTGACCAGTCATGTGACTCTCCAGTTGCCCCTACGGAAGGTGTGAGAAAAAACCTTGCTTTGGATGGAAAGATATGAAACAGGACAGGAATTGGCGTTAGCATGGTTGAGGGCCAAGTGGGTGGGCGTACTGCTTCCAACGAAGACCCCCTTCGTTGCGCAGTACTCTTGTCCGGTTCAGGAACAGGAATGGAGGCCCTTGTACGCACCCAACAGGGACAGAACCTCCTTCATCAAACAACAGTCGTTATCTCAAACAAAGCCGATGCCGCAGGCGTCGGTCGGGCTCAGAGCCTCGGTCTACCAACTGTGGTCATCGAACACCAGCCCGTGGGGGAATCCCTCTCTCGTGAGGAGCATGAACAAAAAATTCTGGATACTCTTCTGGAATATGACGTTGAACTGGTGGTTCTTTCGGGCTATATGCGACTTCTCTCCCCCTCCTTCCTTAGCAAATGGGGCCGACACGTGGTCAACATTCACCCCTCACTCCTCCCTCATTTCCCAGGCGCTCATGCACATCGGGACGTTCTCGCTGCCAAGGTGAGCATTACAGGCTGCACTGTTCATCTGGTAGACGACGGAATGGATACCGGGGCCATCATTGCTCAACACAGCGTCCCCGTGTTGAAAAAGGACGATGAACAACGCCTGAGCGAGCGTGTCAAAGTGGAAGAACATCGCCTCTATCCCACAGTCCTCACATGGATTGCAGAAGGACGTGTTCACCATGAAGGGTCAACAGTTTCTGTTGATGGTCTTGAAGGTCTTCAGCCGAGTTAAAATTTGTAAACGCAGAGGCGAACATCTCCATTTGTATGGAAGGCAATGGCTGCAGTAAATGGCTCACTGAAGAGGATCCAAGAGGGAATTCATAGTCCTTGGGGATATGTGCGAAAAGAGGTTGCCGCCGCCCATCAAGATCAAGGGGAACGCCTCCGTCTTGCGATTGACTGAGGAGGTATTGAATGGCCTCTTCTTCCATCAAAAAGGCATCACAAGGAAGCAATAAACACGATGTTTCGACTTGACCGCATGCCCACTCGATGAGATGGTGAACTCCTTCAAGCGCAGGAGGGTCGGGCCAGACCTTACCTTGAAACAGAATTGAGCGGTCATCGCTTCCACAGAGGACGATAACGTCATGCAATCCACATGCTTCAAGCATGCCTTTCAAGCGACCGACGCCCCCAAACATCAACCCCTTGTCTTTTCTCATACGCAGGCTTTTTCCGCCCGCTAAGATGAACACCGTCAGCGCCATGCAAAAACCTCAATGCATTTCATCAAGTTTGTCAAGAGCAGATTCTAATTCTTCAAGGAGGCTGCGAACCCGCTCTAGAAGCGCTTTCCGTTCTCGGCTTGAACGTGCTTCTGGTAACCATTCGAGCAAACGTCGAACATCGCGAGCATCACGGTCAACCGTCCATTTCAGAACATTCTCGAGGACCGGATCTTCAGCTGGCAGAAGTCGTTCCGTCATGTGGGTCACTTGCCTCCGTTCTCAATGAATCCTCCGCTTCAAGAATACGGCTTCGTATCCGCTCGTACATCTCTCCTCCAGCAGGGGCGGTTCGGACAAGATGGTCGCACGCACCGATTGAACCCTTTCGCAGCGATAGGAAAAGGACACAATATTGATGCCAGTGTTCGCTTTGTTCTGCGGCCGCCACCAACCATTCATCCGAAGGCGGAGGATGTCCAGCCCTCGTTATTTCTTCAGCCACTTCAAGGACGACCATCAACGCCTCACGGCGTTGAAGGAGGTGGATAAAAGCCATCCAAGGGTCCTCGCCTAAATCTTCTGGCGAAAGGTTGGCTAAGAGCAGGCCTGCCATACTCAAGTCTTCGCGCCCGTGACGTTTCCAAAGCGCAGGGATCATTTTGGCAAGGAGGCGTCTTTTTGGAACAGCGGTTAGCATCCATGAACTCAACTGTCTCAAATCAGGCAACGGCGTTCCAATGTGAAATGAAAACCCCCCGTCTCCTGTTGTGATATCGGTCCGCGGCTTATTGGTAAAATCCGGCACGCACTGCTTGTAGGCCTTGAGCAAAAATCGCAGCGTCCGACGTTTGTTCTTCAACCGACTGGCCGATTGCAGTTCCAACCAATCATCAAGGCGCGGATTCAACGCGAGTCACCTTCGTTGGCTTTCCTGCGAAATGTATCAAACAAGTCACCAACCAACCCGACCGAATCACGAAGCGTATCCATCAGCGTGTCAATCATTGCCTTATCGTCAAACTTTTCCTTGACCATTTCACGCAGTGCACGCTCGATTTCAGCGTGTTGGTCATCATCAATGTCAAATTGGGAGCGAAGATGAGCAAGAACCCTGAATTCATCTTTTGAAAGGGAGGCATTGACAATAGCGACCTCGAAGACTTTGGTGTAGATGGACTGCAAGTCCAAAGGCGAAATCAATTCACCACTCCTTGATTCAGTCCCAGCTTGAATGGATTCGTAAATGTAGGCGGGTTCATCGGGGTCCAGGTTGAGAACACTGGCTAATTTGATGATCAAGCGCTTCTCTTCGCGTGTGAGCACGCCATCCATGAGCATGACTTCAACGGTGGACCTGAAAACATCCAAGGCTCCGAGCGTTGAGGCGGACACATAGGAATCCAATACCTCCGACTTCTTGAAGAAACCGTCTGTAAAAAGCATGGGTTCTTGCGCAAACCTTCCCATAGGATTCAAAAGGGCTCGTCGGCTGGCCTACATGTTCACATTCACTTTCACCCGCTTGTCGTGTGGCTGCAATGACGTCTTTGGACTCGGTCCGAAGGCCTTTCAAAAGGGTGCTTGCGAGCAAGAGGAGGAATACTCATGAAGAAGAAAAACAACTTAAACCGCAGTGGCGGTAACAAGAGCAAGGCGATGAAGTACCAAATTCGCGCTGATATTAAGGTGAACGGAACCGTCCAACGCAAGGACATCATTGGGGCCATTATGGGCCAAACCGAAGGATTGCTTGGCGACGACCTCGAGTTGCGAAAGTTGCAACGCACCGCCCGCGTCGGACACGTTGATGTCGAAACGGAAACCAAGAACGGAAAAGTGCACGGCATCATTACCATTCCAAGCAGCATGGACAACGTTGAAACGGCCATCATTGCGAGTTCACTGGAAACCATTGACCGCATCGGCCCTTGCAATGCCATCATCAAAGTCGTTGAAATCAGCGACATTCGTGCAACAAAGCGCACCGCTGTTGTTGACCGAGCCAAGGAATTGCTCCTCACATTGGTGAATTCCGGAGAAGCAGCATCCAAGACCGTGATCGAAGAAGTCCGCTCCGTCCTTACGGTGGGAACTGCAACCAATTTCCACGGTTTGACCTGTGGGCCGAACGTTGAATCATCATCTTCGTTGATCATCGTCGAGGGCCGCAACGATGTCCGTAACCTCCTCAACTGTGGTGTCAAGAACGCCATCAGTGCTGACGGAGCAGGCAACATCAAGCAAGAACTCATCGACCTCGCAAACAGCAAGGAAAGCGTCACTGTCGCTATTGACGGAGATCGCGGTGGCGAAATGCTGTTCATGCAGTTGTATGACATCATGAAGACAGACCATGTGGCTCAAGCTCCGGTCGGCCAAGAATGGGAATTGCTGCCTCAAAAGACGGTTACTATGTGCCTTCAGAAGAAAACAGATGCTGCCAAATTCAAGCATCAACTCGACAAGAAAATCGCAGAAGACAACGAAAAGTACGGTGGCGACAAAGACTGGGATAAAGACATGGAAGGCGACATTGGCGAGGAAGCAGAAACGGCTCCCGCTGATATTCAAGAATTGTTTGACATGACCGATGATATCCCAAAGAACAAAGCCATCATTCGTTTTGCTGACGGCACCTATTCCGACCAGATCGGCCCCTCAAAGCTCGAAGAAGCAATGATGGAAGCGGAATCTGCAGACGCAGTTATCCTCAATGGACCAGTTACTGGTAAGGTGTTGAATTACATTAACCAGTCTTCAGCAACGACGGTGATTGGAACCAAGCAGGGCAAGGATTTCGAATCACCTGAAGGCGTCAAGGTTTGGCTGTCCGAAGTACACCGTTGAAAGCCATCGGTTTGTATAAATTCACGGCCTGCTTTCGCCTACTATGGGCGAAGGCATTGAGACTGACTGGCCAAGCGAAGATTCGGTCGCCTCATCGGCTGACGAAGAACCTCAGGCAGAGGCTGATAGCACAGCATTGAGCGATGAAGTACCGAAGATTGAATCCGAATCTGAGTCCACAGACTTGGATGATGAACCTGAAACACCGCATCCCTCGAACCCCGCAGTGAGTGAACCTTGGACCTTCCCCGTTCGAGCCGCTCCCATTTTGGCTCTCCAGGGTGAAGAAGTCACTGAATTCCCGCTCAGCCAGCATCGCTCGGGCCACGAATCAACGTCCATCGTCATGGACGACCGTTTGATGCGAGTCGTGGAAGCCCGGTATGATGCTGATGGTGTACGTCGCTTGAACGTACGGATGGCTCTGGTGAAGGAACATATTTCTGGATACTCACACACACATTTGGATCTGTTTCGCCGTCTCAATCCGGTATGGTTTTCATCCATTGGTTTCGGACTCCTCGCAGCGACCACAGTCGCCCAAAGCCTTCTCGTTCTCGGTGGCGGTTTGTTCATGTTTGCGGGCATTGCTGGTTTACTCATGTCCAAATTAGACCTTCACAGAATCTCCTTTTCAGACCACGGAGGACGTCACGATTTCTATCTCTCTGGCTGGGGTCAGGAACCCTTCCTGATTCACAACAGCACTGCTTTGCTCGGTCCCGCCTTTGTTGACTTTTTACGGACGGGTGCACTTGAAACTCAACACATCGACGCCGTTATTGAGGCCATGAACCAGCCAACCTTGCCTGCACCGGCCGTCGTTGAGCAACCCGCTACTTTTTCTCAAGAGATTCAACTTCTACCCTCTCCAGCACAGCCAATTCCAGCACCAACGGCAATTCCAGAACCGCCAGCCGTTGAAACAAAACCACTTCCAGCTCCGCCAAAAGCAACCCCATCTGTCGGGCCACCGGTTTCGACATCAGCGCCGCCTCCCCCCGCAATGATTCCCTCCCCTCCGGCAACAATTTCACCAGCACCCCTGCCTCAACCCGCGGCTTTGCCTCCAGCACCCCTGCCTCAGCCTACGGCCTTGCCTCCAGCGCCTCTGCCGCCAATGCCGTTGCCGCCGGCACCGCGTGGTGCAACCATTGAGGAAGACGCCCTTTGGGACGATTTGAACTGATCAGGCCTTTACGCCACCGGCGGAGGGGAGCATAACACTCTTCGATAAACGCTTGATTTCATGTTCGAGTTCATCCAATGTTGACGGCAATGGCCAGTCATCCTTTCCGAGAGGGACATGCCTACCAAGGCCGGGAATTCGTTCGAGTGCCTGACCGAGAGCGACGGCGTCATTGAGGAAATGGCCTTGAGCACCACTATGCCTCGCTTCCAATCTTCGACGAATCCAACGCTTGAGAGGAGGAATCATGCTAACGAGATGGCTCATGAGGTCAGCTCGTTGCGCATCGTCTGCGTTGCCTTCGGGAAGGAGCCGTAATGTCAAACGAAGCAGTCGGGCAACCCGCACATCTCTTGGAGCAACATTGACGTGACTTGCAAGACCTCTACGAACTTCTTTCATTCCATCCAAGCCACTGATTTCAACCCGCTCAGTGAGATCATTGAGTCCCAACAGGGCAAGAAGTTCACGCAGGGTTTCAAGTGCTTCCACGGTACCTTGAGGCGATGCATGCTCATCGACTCGTTCATCCTTTTCAGATACTTCCGATACCGCCGTTGCAAGGGGAGGTTCTGGTAGTGAAGGCGCTGACGACATCGATTCCACATCGGCTTTGTTTGGCACTTCTGCGATGTCGGGAGAGGGGATGACTGCCTCTGCCTCCTCTTCATCCTCCTCAACAATGTCCTGTTTTTTCGATTCCAACGGTGGAGAAGGCGGGACAGGTTCTTCTGGTTCACTGCCCTGTTCCATCGCCTCGAGCATGGCATCGTGTGCATCGTCAAGAGGCGATTGCAGGGATTCGTCTTCATGTCGCGAATTGGCATCGTGAACAGGAATAAGCGTAGCGTGCATCAATTTGGGTTGCCAGAGAACGATGGCATACCCATCATCCTCCACTTCACGCCCCGCAAGGCGAGAGGAGTAGTTTGGAATTGATGCACTTAATCGTTCAAGCATGTGAGGCTGACGCATATCACGTTCTACTTGCAGTCCGAGTTGGACATCGTTTGCCCAAGGAAGGTATCGGAGACGCCGGCGTAATACTTCGTGACCTTCGATGAAGGGTCGCGAGCGGCTCAATTCAAGTGCGACCTCCATTGGCTCTTTCTCAACGCGCCCCAGCCAAGAATCAACGGCCCATCCTTTGCTTTGAAGGCCTTGAATTTCTTGATGAAGACCTTGAAGGAAGCGGTGTGGCAAAGAACGTGATGTTGAAGGTTCAGACTTTACGGAACGATTCACCTGCAACGATGCGATGTATGCTTCAAAGGCTTTGAGATTCATCGAATTGGTTTGTATCTCCTCTTGCAAGAGTCCCTGTCGGCGGAAGGCAGCCAACTCCTCTTCCAGCATCACACGGTGCCGCTCATGACGGCGCGAAACGTCATCGATGTAGGCTTCAGCCTCTCCCATGACCGCTTCATTGACCGCTTCTCCACGAAGAAGATGAATTCTCACCTCCTGGTCTTCAGCACCATCAAAACTGGTATCCAGTGCTTCGAGGGCTTCAATCAGATCCTTCCTACGATCCCAACGGGGGCGCTCATGACTGATCATCTCGAGTGCTGTCAAAGGGTCATCAAAGATGCGTTGACGCCACTGGCCAAGTTCCAAGCCAGCCTGCTCATAGGTCCCAACAAGGTCCAAACCGTCCAATTCCAACTCCTTCCACAATAGGTCGAGTTCATCCATCGCGTCTCGCAAGGCTTCAGTCTGATCCAGATGGCCCAAAAATGCCCTTGAGGCTTGCACTCGTGAAGGCCACATTGTTTCAAACCGGGACCACCGTTCAACGAGGCCGAGATGTACGTCAACCGACGCAGCAACCTGATCGTGATTTGCTTCCCATTCCATCAATTCACTTGGATGGAGTTCACCTTCATGTGGAAAGATGATTCCTTGGCGGCGCCAGTGCTCAAGTTGTCCAGAAAATTCCTTTCTTCGTCGCTCGAGGGTTTGTGCCAACGTATTGACCTCGTCTCGAATCGCACTCAACTCCTCTTTCTTATCGACGGCATGAACACGGTCACAACGCACCTCAAATTCCGTTGCAAGTGAGCCATCAAAGGGGAAAATAAGTTGGCGCACAGCCAACAAGACATCTTCCTTCGCATGATGGAATTCTTGCCATTCCTCCACGTGATTCAACGCCTCCAAGAGCGGCATGGCCTCCACCGTTCCGACATCGTACCCTTCCTTGACCAGCAGGGCGCGGCCTTGTTCAATCATTCTACGTTGACGTGCTTCATCGTCCAGAACTGTTTGCAAGTGGCGAAATAATTCATCATATCGCTCAGGCTGCTCGAATAAATCATACAGCGGAGAAAGGGCAGCATGGCTTGATTCATCAAGTCCGCCGAGACGCCGATACAATTCCTCCCATGTCTCACCCATTTTGAGTTCGTACCAAGACTGCTTGGACCGATTCAACGGAGGCTCCCACGGAGCAACGTCACGCAATGCACGTTCAAATTCGAGGTAGAGTTGTTCGACATTGAATGCATCGTGGTGGCGATCGGTGTAGTACTGGCCGTCAAACAGGTCACCTGAGGAGGTTCTGGAGAGCCAAATCAACCTGTCTTCAATTTCTGATGCTGTTTCCCGCCGCTCTTCAAGCCACGAAAGACGGTCACTTCGACGGTCGGGGTCTTCATTGAGGAAATCGAGCATGGCATCTCGGTCAAACCCAAAGCGCTCAAGCGAAGCGAGGCGGTTTTCGTACCACGCCTCATCCTTCTCTGACGAATCCATCGGCCTCAAGCCACTACGGTCACGGGGGGGCTTTCAATATGAACGGTCCATGAAGGAGGAAAACACGCGTTCCTTCCTTTGAATCCAGTTAGCGGCCTGCGAAGAAAGGGCTGAAAATAACCTCCATCACCGACAATTTCGCCGCAGACCATAAAGGCGCGAAGCGCGGGTGAGGGGCAATGAGCGTTATCACCATCCTCGTTGGTTCGTTGTCAATCAGTGCAGCAGGTGCAGTAGGGTACTGGATGTTAAACACCAGTCGCCGCATGGTTAAGCTGCTTGATTTACAAACCCTCCTCAGAGAATCTCAATCCACCCACTTCCACCACCTTAATCGGGCCACAGAGGACGTGATTGGCGAAGTACAGAGCGTCCAATCAACCATGAATGCGTTGCGCAGTATCCATCCGGAAATTGATGCCTCCCTCGCCGCCCACACCTTCCTTTTGGAACACGAACAAAACCCTACGACAGTTATTGATGCTGCTGAAGTTTGTCATGTTCTCCGTTTGCTTGCCCAACATCAAACAACAACCTCCGTTGACACCCCCTCCCTTTCGACCAGCCACGAAAGCATGCTCCGTCGTTTGTTAGCAGTACTCGACCAGCACGGCCTGGACATGATGGCGCTGCATTTGGATGCAGACACCGCCCATCGACTCGGTTTAGCAGCACTTCACATTCAAAATTATGAATGGGCAGAACGCGCTCTCAACGTTGCTTATCAATTGTCACCGGGCCACGCAAGCGTGCTTGAAGGCTTGGAACACATCGCTCAATTACGGGGCGATGACGCCCTTCATCGCCATTGGCTTGAGGCCAGAATGAAGATCACCCCCGACAATCCCGAGTTGCTCCGCTCTCACGCCCACTTGCTCGTGTCGATGGGTGATGGAGAAGCAGAGCACGCAGTCCGCCGCCTTGAGGCGCTCGGCGTAGATACGGCCGCAGACCGTTCTCTTCTTTCCGGCTTGAGGGCCCGTGCCGGTGCTCGCTCAGAAGCCATTGAAGCAATCACCCAAGCGCTTGACGAAGACCCAAGCCGTTCGGAGGATTGGCTTCACTATGCACAACTCCTTGAAGCAGAAGAAGAATTTGGCTTGGCACTTGAAGCAAACGAACGCTGCCTGACGCTCAATCGCCAATCGGGTGAAGCATGGGCACTCAAAGCACGAATTCTTTCCACGAAGAAAGGCCATGAGCGAGATGCTCTCAAAGCGTCCACTCACGCAGTCGCCCTAAATGCTGGTGGCGTCGATGCTATTTTCCTCAAAGCAGAACTGCTTGAAATTGAAGGTTCAGTGGTGGCTGCCGAAGAAACCCTGCTCAAAGCGATTCAATCCGAACCGATGAATGGAGAATTGCGTGCGAGAATCGCAGGACGCTACCTCCTCAACCATCGCATCGATGATGCAGAAGCCATGCTGAATGGAACACCCCAAGGTATTGACCATGCCCTCCTTCATACCGTTGAGGGACGCCTGCATCTCGCCCACGCTGACCGTCAGCGCGACGGAACGGGACAGACCGATGAAAACCTCCTCTCTGCTGCAATGGAAGCTTTCAACGGCGCTCTTGAATTAAACCGAGAACTTGGTGTTGCTTGGCTCGGTCTTGCCCGAACGCAACGCCTGTTGCTCCAACTTGATACGGCCGAGGAATCACTTGCTCGAGCACGCCGTTTGATGAGCGACACGAATCCTTCGGTTGCTACAGAGTCAGCCCTTCTGGCTCTTGACGGCAACGACATCGTTTCAGCCTCGTCCTTCGTTGACGCGGCAGACGTCCACGGCCAAACGCCCACAACCGCCTATGTCAGAGGGAACATTGCAGCCAAGCAGGGACGCCTCAAGCAAGCCTTGCTCCATTACAGCGAAGGCCTCGCACTCGACCCTGCTCACATCCGAGCGCGCTTGAATCGGTGCGCGGCTCTTTTGGCGACCAATGAACCCAAGAAAGCACTTGACGATGCGGAAGCCCTCCTCCTCATGGCTCCACTTCTTGCTATTGCACGGATTCGAAAGGGAGAGGCGCACATGCATTTGGAAGAATGGGATCTCGGTTGTCAAGAATTCAAACATGTGCTTGAACACGCCCCACACCACACCCATGCTCTTACTCAAATGGCCGCGTGCTACATGAGCATGGACCGTGCAGAACGCGCCGAAGGGCCATTGAATGAGGCCTTGCGACAATCTCCAGACCACGCACCAGCGTGGCACCAACGCGGTCTCCTCTATTTGGAATTCAACATGATTGACAACGCACTTTCTGACTTTGAGGCAGCGGTTCGCTGTGATGGCAACCATCTTGCAGCCCGCCTCCAAATAGCGGCCCACCACCATGGTTTGGGCCAACTTGACGCTGCCGAAGCGTCTTGGAGAGCCGTTCTTGCCATCGAGCCCGACCATCAACTTGCAAAGACTCGTTTGGACGAATGTGAGAAAAGGTTGATGATGAAGGCTTGACACCCTCTTCCATGAGGAGGGCTTGAATTGGAAGAAGAAGACCTTACCCTTTCTGAGATACTTACTGCTCTGACGGATTTCATTACCCAAGACGGAGCCATATCTGAAGAACAACGGGCATTCTACAAAGCCTTCCGAGTTCATCTGAACAATCAGGCGGCCCCCTTCTCCATTGGCGACATAGAAACCCTCCTTCTAAAAACCAAAGAGGAAATTTCAGAGATATCTGAAGAAGAATTTGGCAATATGGGCGAAGCCATTCTGAGTCAATATAACACGAAAAATAAGGAGGCCATCAACGAACGCATTCGCCGTTTAGCTGAGGAAGAAGCAGCCAAACGTGCATTGGCGGAAGAAGAACGAAAACGCCTCGAAGAAGAGCGCTTGGCCGAAGAGGCCCGCCTCGCAGAGGAGGCACGGATAGAGGAAGAGGCCCGCCTCGCAGAAGAAGCCCGGCTAGCAGAAGAAGAGCGCTTGGCCGAAGAGGCTCGTCTGGCCGAGGAAGCCCGCTTAGCTGAAGAGGCTCGTTTGGCAGAAGAAGCCCGGCTAGCAGAAGAAGCCCGTTCAGCGGAAGAGGCCCGTCTGGCCGAGGAAGCCCGGCTAGCAGAAGAAGCTCGCCTAGCCGAAGAGGCTCGCTTAGCAGAAGAAGCCCGGCTAGCAGAAGAAGCCCGGCTAGCAGAAGAAGCTCGTCTGGCCGAGGAAGCCCGCTTAGCAGAAGAGGCGAGGATACAGGCAGAACTTGAGGCAGGGGCAGCCGCCAAGCAGGCCTATTGGGACGCTCATGCCGACATACCTAATCCAGAAGACAAAATCATCCCTGATCTTCCCGAACAGCAACAAGCACCCCTTGCTCCTGAATCTGGTAACTCGCTTCTATCTGTCAAGGTCCTCATCGGAGTGGCAGCCGTCCTTTCCCTCTTAGGAGCATTCTTCGTTCTTTAGAGTGAATCAAAGCAAGTCATTTTGAGGGGAGAGCCCTTAGCGTGGACATGAACCTGCAACCCGGTGATAAAGCGCCACCATTTGAACTCAATAATGCCAATTCAAAGGTAGGTGAGGCAATAATGACGACTGCAGATGTTGCAGGAGTGAACGGGACAGTTATCGTTTTTGAGTGCAATCATTGCCCATATGTCATCGCCAATATTGACCGAATGAACGCCATGGCTATAGCCTGCAAGGAGCGTGGCCTTGGTTTCGCTGGCATCAATTCAAACGACCCCGTCGTCTACGAAAACGATTCCTTCGAGCACATGGTAAAGCGTGCTGAGGGCGGCATGCCCTATCCATATTTACACGATGACACACAAGTTGTTGCCGAATCCTACGGGGCGAAACGAACACCAGAGTTCTTTCTTTTTGATGCCGAAGGAAGCCTCGTTTACCAGGGTCGAATGGACAACAGCCCTCGCAACCCCAACGACGTAACAACATCAGAACTTGAAGACGCCATCATTGCGATGTTGGCTGGCGAACAACCCGAAACCGTTTACACGGATTCAATCGGATGTTCGGTCAAATGGAAGGCTTGAGGGATTCTTGATGACGGGATGCCGACGTCAGTGTGATTGGGATGATGAAATGGTCTGCCGCTCCTGCGGCATTGATTATTCTCCACCCAAGCCCTCAGAAGAGGAATAATGCACGGCATTATCAGTATTGCTCGAGCACCAATTCAGTGGTCGTGCTAGCGATTTCGTTGGGGGCTGCGAGCCACATCTTGTCCAACAATGCACGCAATGCCATGGTGTCGTCAACGTGGACGAGAGCGACCAAGTCTGCTTCTCCCGATACTTCGTAGACGATTTCGATCCCATCCCACCCTGTGACTTCGGATGCAAATGAACCGATTTCAGAGCCAGGGGCTACTTTGATACGAACAAGAGCGGTCAAACCAACACCGCCTTCACGGATGGTATAGCCTCGGATGGTACCGTTTTCTTCCATCGTTCTGATGTGTGTACGGACGGTTCGTTCACTGGCTTCAACTTTGGTGGCCAGATCTACATAGGACATCCTGCCGTTTTTTCGGAGTTGAGCAAGAATCGCTCGGTCAATTTCAGCA
Organism: Candidatus Poseidonia sp.; assembly: GCA_030829545.1. GTDB lineage: Archaea > Thermoplasmatota > Poseidoniia > Poseidoniales > Poseidoniaceae > Poseidonia. The sequence goes on from JAURAI010000013.1 coordinate 18,881, forward strand.
ATGCGGGGCATGACTAGGCCTTGCCAAAATCCTATTTGAAACCTTTTATCGGCAATATACACTATCTTTCATTACATTTATGTGAAAAAAAAGGATTTTGGTGGCATAAAATAGAAAAAACCTCGCCAATTTCTAAAATGTAGAATTTCGTGAGGTTCAAAAGGATAGCGCGAGGGGATTCACCGATGCCCCAAGAAGCGACCAGCGCCGTTGCCGGACTCCAATCCTTTCTAGACGATGTAGCATCAACCCAACGTCCACAACAACAACATGACTGGTTCCAAATCGATGTTGCAGCGATGTTCTCTTCCACACCAATAATGGCGCACGAATTGAACAAGGAAACGGGTGCAGCCCTTCTCTTTTTGAACGAATCATTGGTTCTTCTGTGCCCCGAACAGACGATTCTCCACCACTTTCCAAGGCATTTGATTCATTGCTTCGTTGAAGATTGCAGAACCCAACACCAGGAAGAACAGGACGTAGTCTACAGGATTGAATTGTTCTCAATATCTCCCCTCGAAGAACAGTTGTGTTGGGTTGTTAAGAGCACGTCCGAACATGACGTCCCCTGTCTTCAAGCACAGGTGGCGCGATGGATGGGCTGGCTCAATCGCTCGTAAGGTCAGTGCCCGCTTTCTTCAAGTCCCTCCTTCCACTGGCCAACATGAGGGAGTATTGTGTCTGGACATATTACTGGCTTGGATTCAAGAATGGTTTTGGACAGCCGTGGTCAACCCACTGTTGAAGTGGATTGTTACGTTGATGGGGCTCTCATGGGCCGCTCCATTGTCCCATCTGGAGCCTCAACAGGCGCCTATGAGGCTCTTGAGCTGCGTGATGGGGATGTTCAACGATACCTCGGAAAAGGCGTCCAACAAGCAGTTAATCATGTCAAAGATCATCTCGAAGAAGCACTTGTTGGCCTACCGGTCGACGAGCAGAGACTCATCGATGAAGTGATGATCGAACTTGATGGTACGCCCAATAAATCCAAGATTGGGGCGAATGCGATGCTCGGAGCCTCGCTTGCTTGCCTACACGCTGGAGCCGCCATTCACGAATTGCCCCTTTGGAAGTATGTTGGTGGGGTAGCCGGCGGCCTGATGCCGGTACCAATGCTGAATATTTTGAACGGAGGTGCCCATGCAGCCTCCAATGTTGACGTGCAGGAATTCATGGTGATGCCCCACGGTTTCGATACCTTTCCAGAAGGTTTGAGGGCTGGCGTAGAAACCTATCATTCCTTGAAAGCAGAACTGAAGAAAGACGGATTACTTGGTGGAATTGGTGACGAGGGCGGCTTTGCACCGAATCTTCCAACCAACGAAGAAGGCCTCAAGTACATGGTAAGAGCCATTGAAGGTGCAGGCTATTCAACCGAAGAAATCGGGATCGCACTCGATGTTGCTTCAACTGAATTTCATCATGGTGACGGCTACCATATTGAAGGCAGGGTTGTTTCAAGTGAAGAACTTGGTGAAATGTATGCAGGTTGGCTTGATGACTATCCTATCTTGTCCATCGAGGATGGATTTGGTGAGGATGATTGGGCAGGCTGGGCCGCATTTACTCGGGCTCAGGGTCATCGCGTTCAGAGCGTGGGCGACGACCTCTTTGTCACCCAGTCCGAACGGCTCTCTCAGGGTATTGAACTGGGGGCTGCCAATGCTATGTTGGTCAAATTGAATCAAGTAGGCACTGTCACAGAAACGCTCGAAGCCATGGATTTAGCAACGACAAACGGACTCAACAACGTCGTCTCCCATCGCAGTGGTGAATCAGAAGATGTGACCATTGCAGACTTTGCAGTGGGAACCCGTGCTGGTCAAATCAAAACCGGTGCGCCTGCTCGGTCAGACCGCGTGGCTAAGTACAATCAATTGTTACGAATTGCTGAGGATGTCCATGAATACAAATCTCCTTTTGCTTAGGTAAAAAACCGCGCATTATATACCCCGAAACTTCGCATTTGGTCATGAAGCGAATTAGCTCATTTCTTATTGTAGCCTGCCTCCTGATTTCTGTCACACCACTCAATGTGTCAGCAGACGAAACACAAGACATACCAGCCAACGCACAAGCGACAGGCGTTCACGACAGTCTCGTTGCAGCCTTGGCTCATACCAACCTTGTCGCCGCCCTCCAAGCGGATGGCCCCTTCACTGTCTTCGCCCCGACTGATGCGGCGTTCGCAGCAGCAGGTATTGATTTAGCAGACTTTGACACTGACGAGGAGAACAGCACGCTTGCGGACATTCTTCTCTACCACGTCTACAACGGTTCAGTCGCAGCAGCAGACGTCACTGACGGCCTAACCGTTGAGATGCTCAACGGTGACGATGCCACCTTCGCAGTCACCAACGGTAACGTTGTTGTTGAATCCGCCAACGTTACGACAGCGGATGTCATTGCATCCAACGGAATCATCCATGTCATCGATGCGGTCATGATCCCTCCCGTCGATGTTGTTGAACCAACACTCAACATTCCAGAAACAGCTCAATCAACAGGGGTCCACGGCTCGCTGGTAGCAGCTCTCGCACAGGCAGGCTTGGTCGAAACCCTCCAGGGCGACGGACCGTTCACAGTCTTCGCTCCGACTGACGAAGCATTCGCAGCAGCGGGCATTGACTTGTCCACTTTTGACACTCCTGAGGAAAATGCAACTTTGTCTGACATCCTCCTCTATCACGTCTACTCGGGCGCTGTAGCTTCGTCAGCAGTCACAGACGGCCTTGCAGTCACCATGGTAAACGGAGACAAAGCAACCTTCTCGGTCGCCAATGGCGTCGTGAGTGTGGGTGGAGCTAACGTGACCGGTGCGGATGTTGCTACAACCAACGGGATCATCCACGTAATTGACAAGGTCCTCATGCCACCTCCCGGTGACATTTGCTACAACGTCATTACCCATACAATCGTGGCCGGGGCATCAAATGTTGAATGCAATTCCTACATGTACGTTGAGAACTATTCGATGATGGGTCAATCCATCACAGGATGCTACAACACCGTTACCCAGGCTGTCGCTAACATCAGTCAGGTGCAATGCAACGGCTACATGTGGACCCCAGCAGTCAGTATTGCAATGACCGCAGGAGCAACGACCATCCACACATCCTTGGTCGCAGCCCTAACCGTTGCAGACCTTGTCACGACCCTCAGCGGAACTGACGAGTATACCGTCTTCGCTCCAACCGACGCAGCCTTTGCTGCTGCTGGTATCGACCTTGACTCCTTCACCACGGATGCAGAAATCGCAGTACTTGCCGACATTCTGCTCTACCACGTTGTGGCAGGAACGACCATGTCAGGCGACCTCGCTGACGGCGTCAACACAGTGACTGCAGCGAACGGAGATACTCTTGACATCACCGTGTCCTCCACGGGCGTTACTGTGGGTGCTTCCAATGCGGCAGTGACCCTCGCAGACGTGCCCGCATCAAACGGTGTCATTCACGTGATCGATGCAGTGCTCACACCTCCAGCAGACCCAGTAGTTGACCCATTCGAGGGCATTGACTGCGCAGTAACCATTGGTGTGGGAGCGTCAGGTTATGCCTTTACACCAGACGTCGTCACCATTGCGGTTGGCGAAACTGTCTGTTGGTCCTGGGAAGATGAAAGCATGCCTCACAACGTGAAGGAAATCACCGGCTACAAGTCAACCAACTTTGTTGAAGGCGGCGTTACCTCCGGAGCAGCAGCTTCGACGGTTAACTTCCATCACACCTTCACTGAAGACACGACCTTCTTCTATGCCTGTGAACCCCACGTGGCCTTGAACATGTTCGGAGAAGTCGTCGTTGGTGACGGTGGCGATGATGACGATGCGGCGTCAACAGTTGATTCTGATGACGAGGAGAACACACCAGGATTCATGGTTATCTCAACCCTTATCGCTGTTATCGGTGCCCTTGCCCTTATGGGACGAACATCCCGTGACGAGTAAGCGTGGTAAAACACAATGTGGAAGCGAATTGCCATAGGCTTTGGTCTTGCCATCGTGTTGGTTGTTGCCGCATGGTCCGCTCTGGTTCTATCATACGAGAGTGACCTCGGCACTTCCAATACGGTGGTGGTGACGTTTGAGACAGTGGGATCCAATAATTCGGATGACACGCTTGCCTCACTTGCCTTCAAAGGCAACGATGCTGAGAACCTATCCTGGGCATCGCTTCAGGTGAGCGTTGATGTCGACGGACAATCGTTCGGTTGCAGTTTTGGAAGCCAATCAACGGCCTCCCAAAGCCCCATGCTCGTGTCCCCGAAATTAGCTGCCGACGGCCTCACCTTTACGACAGAAATCGATGCCACCAGCGAAACATCGTTCACGCATTTTGCCCTGCCCGAACAAGGGCTTGGTAACGAAACAAATTACACGATGAGGTTTTCAAAGACTGACGTATTCTTCAGCGAAGACGTTCTTTGGACGTACATTCCAGACACCACGATGGATGACGATGTAGAGGTCAATGCAAGCGAACTCAGCGCCGATAGTGAAAACCGACTTGACTGGTATGATTATGATTTAGCAGTCCATCGAGTGGACCCCAAAACAGGCGTTTACGTCATTGAGCAACACGGAATGCAGTTTAAACTCCAATTTCTAACCTATTACAACGCTGACGATGAAAGCCGATACCCCACAATCATGATTGCAGCACTGAACGGTTCAGATTTTCCAGCCCTCAACAACCCAATGTTGGTTTCACCCTCACCCTGTCTCATCGTAGCGGGTGATGAAGACACACAATTGTGGAACGGTTCTGAAACTATCCTCCTTCGTGAAAACGACCAGAACATATGGGCGGCAGGTCAAACAATCTCCGTTATTGCTACCTATGAGGGTGTTGAGATACGAATTATTGAAACAGAGCAAGCGACCGTAAGTGGCTGACATGCGCCGCCACTTGTTCCCAATGGCCATGTTCATCGTGGTTCTTCTTTTGGCGCGGCAACTGTATCCATATGTTTCAGGTAACGACCCAACCGTGGTTGATGGATACACCGTCATCAAGGTAGCAGGCGATTTGGGTGGCCCTACGTGCCTCGTATGGCATGATGCCGAACATCTCCTGATCTGCGACCGAGACAATGGTCAAATCAAGGAATTGAACATATCCAGCGATGAACGCCGTGTTCTTCTTTCAGGACTTGATCGGCCTCATGGATTCGCCCTTACATCAACTCATGCCTATGTCTCAGAGGCAGGGAAATTGACATCGTACAATTTCTCGGACCGAGGGCTTCTTGTTGACCCGACCGTACTGGTTGAAAGCATACCCGTCGGAAACCACCAAACCAATGCTGTGTCGATCATGCCCAACGGGACCCTGTTATGGCATAGTGGCTCAACATGCAACATTTGTGATGAAGCAGATCAGCGCAATGCTGCCTTGCTTTGGGTGAATGCTACAACGGGCGAACATGGCGTTTACGCCAGCGGGGTAAGGAATTCATTTGACGGAGTTTGGGTCGGCGGTCACGGATATTTTTTCACAGACAACGGGCGAGATTGGGAAGGCGACCATCCGCCCGAAGAATTGAATTTTCTTGTCGAAGGCGAATCCTACGGCTGGCCGGATGACGAACCTGACGACCCCGTTCCAGAAGGGACACTCGGACCAATCGGAACCTGGACTCCTCACACCTCAATGAACGGTATTGACGTGAGGCCTCCCAATTCCCCTCTCCCCGGACTCGAACCGAATGAAGGATTCACACTGTATGCGACCGTATACGGTTCGTGGAATACAATTCTTCCTCAAGGTCACGAAATTCTCCGTATTGACGTGACCTTTGACGATACAACAGCAACCTACGACACGTCCATCACGAAATTTGCCTGGGATGCTGGCACGCCGCTTCCGCTTGTGTTTCACCCAGACGGAACCTTGTACTACGCTATCTTTGGCAACGGCGGCACCCTGTACTCCATTGAATCTCTTTGAGGAACCATTGCGATTCAAGGAATCGTCGTGGGAACGATGACACTGGTTTCAGTCAACGGCCTATGGGCAGTCTCTTCAGAGCAGATGATGAATTTCCTGTTATTCCTTAGGTGCAACGTGCGTCAGTCTTAGAGCCGCATCTTGCAGGTGTTCATCTGTTCGGACAAGGCTGCGGATGTAGCGGGCTACGGTATGCTGGGATTCCCGGAGATCGTCAAGGTCGCCACACCACTCAAGGGTTGTAATTGGAGGATGGAATGCTTCTTGAGGGCCGTGAACGGTCCATACCGAACACCCATCCCCTTCTTCTGAAGCAATCTGTCGGTACCACGGGCCTGCGTTGGTAGGAGAATTTGCAGTAAGATGGTGGCGTTTCACAAAGCGAACGATGCAGTCATCTACGATGTGCGGGAGGTCTGCTTCATTGAGCATTTCGAGGACATCTTCGTGCTCCGAGCCCGGCTGAAACCAGAGAAGCGGCATGGTTTCACGGTCAAAGCGAAAGAGCAGATTTTGAACGGCTTGTTTTGCTCGTTCAGGTGCCAAAAAGAACACGACGATTTCGGGGACTATGCCGTCCTCAATCGATGCGCGAATGGGGCGCCCAGCAATACTGCCTCCGGCATCTCGTGGGTGAACCGGTACCAATCTCCAGCCCGCATTGTCAAGGTCAAGGATGGCTTGGTGCGCCGGACGTTCTGGATTCATTCCTGAACCGAGGATGTGAATGCTCTGCGCCTCCACAACGGTGTTCAAAATATCGGGATGGGAATCTCGAAGCACATGAATACCTGTGGATGCCTGCTTTTCAAACAATGTCTTTGTGCTCAAGGAAACAGGAATATAAAAACTAACAGAAATGATAGGATTGTATGAGTAAATCGTTTCTTTTAATCGGCGGTAGCAGCGATATCGGCTTGGTTCTCGGCGAACGTCTTCTTGAACAGGGGCACCATGTCACCCTTTTTGCCCGCGATGTGGAGCGTACCAGTGCACTTGAAGCCAAAGGGGCAACGGTGATTCACGGGGACGCACTTGACGAAACCGCCGTACAACAAGCCGTAGCTTCTGCATCAGAACATGCTCCCGACGGACTCGCTGGTATCGCACACCTGGTAGGGTCCATCGCACTTCGTCCACCACACGCAACAAAATTAGAGGACTTTGAACAGGTAATTGCAACAAATTTGACGTCTGCATTTTTGACATTGAAGACCGGAGGGAAATCAATGATCAAATCAGGAGGAGGCCGTATGGTGTTCGTTTCCAGCGTTGCCGGAAGCTATGGATTGACCAACCACGAAGCCATTGCAGCAGCCAAAGGTGGCTTGGAAGCGATGGTGCGCTCAGCAGCCTCAACCTATGCCAAGCGCGGCATCCGGGTCAATGCAGTCGCACCGGGTCTTACCGATACACGCCTTGCAGCGACGGTTCTACGCTCAGATGCGATACGAGAAGCCTCGGTTTCCATGATTCCCCTTCACCGGCTCAATCAACCCGAAGAAGTGGCAAATAGCATGGCGTGGCTCTTGACCGACGCTCCAGATAATCTCACAGGACAAATCCTCCACCTCGATGGCGGAATGGCGAAATTACGGGGTTGAACGGATGAACATCGGGGTGATAGGTGCCGGCATCGCCGGTCTTGCCGTCGCCCTCGGACTTGAACGTGCAGGCCATCAAGTTACGATCTTTGAAGCAGAAGACACCATTGGCGGCAGAATGCGAACGGTGGAACACGAAGGCCAACAATACGATCTCGGATTCCATGTCCTTCACACGGCGTACCCAACGGTGCAACGGTGGATTGACCTTGATGCATTGGAAGCAAAACCAATGGACTCATGCACTGTTTCCATTGACCCAAGCACAGGCCGCCGCCGCGTTCTTGGAGATGCATTACGGGCGCCCAAGTATCTCCTCCCAACCCTCAAAGCGGTTGGCGTACGAGACGGTCTTCGTTTTCTCAAATGGCGCCTCAGCACGTCAGCAAGCGATCTTGAGCGGCCGCTTGACAGACCCTCAGCAACGGTGGAACATGGGCTTCGAAAGCGTAGATTCCGTCCTTCCACGCGACGGGTTCTCGGGCCGCTTTTCGCAGGCATCACGCTCGACCCGACGCTGTCAGAACGCTTTTCCTTTGCAGAATTTACGTGGGGAGCTATGTCACATGGCAGCATGGTTGTTCCCAAAAACGGCATCGGTGCCGTCCCACAACAACTCGCTGACCAGTTGGACCGAACCCACATCCATCTCTCAACAAAAGTAGTCGATGTATCTGCAATTTCGGTGACCACGGCACATCAAACTCATGCCTTTGACCACGTGGTGCTTGCAACGCCACAGCATGTCACTTCAGCGTTGCTTCCCAATGCAAAACCAGTTCATACTCCGACAGAACGCCTCACCTCTACCGTGGCTTTCATGGCCTCTCGCTCACCCTATTCTCAAGCACGTTTGTTGCTTAACGAGGGTTGGGGCTCGCAGGGCCGTGAGGTATTGCATGTTCACATACCCACCAATCTTCATCCAAGAAGTGACGGCCAAGAGGTCATCATCGCCACCTTGGTAGGCGATGCTGCCCAACGGCCCGAACCCGACAAGGTTCTTGGTGAACTTCGACAGTGGTTTGGCGAACAAGTTGACCGATGGTCCTACGCCTATACGACCACAGTTCGTCACGCCCTCCCCCACACAGACCCGAACCATCACCAGCGAAGAGTGAATAACCTGACAGTTGATGGCGTATTTGTCGTGGGCGACCACCGTGCGCACCCCTCGGTGCAAGGAGCCCTTGCCAGCGCTGAACATCTCCTCCAACACCTGAACATCCCCCTACCAATGAAGTGATACAATGAAGTGGAACAATGCAATCAAAGCTAAACGGCTGAAAGACGGAAAGAAGAAAATGGTGGCTGTCAGAGGAAAAATGATCATGGTTGGCCGACAAGATGGGGCTCTTTTTGCTACTGAGGCCCTGTGCCGCCACATGCGCTGGCCGCTCGCTTGGGGTGGAAAAGTTGAGGACGGATGCGTTCGCTGTCCCCTTCACCAAACCACCCACAAGATCGAAGACGGCTCACTGCAAGAATGGGCACCCTTCCCTCTCTTTCCACCTTTTGGAAAGGTAGTTGGAAAACTCTCACGCCAAAAAGACCTCACAATTTATCCAGTGAGAGAGCACGAGGGTATGATTCAAGTTGAATTTTGAAGATTTCCATCGCCGATAACGGGCTCAAGAACTTGGCCTGCCAGCGAAATCATTCATTAGGTGACTCAAGGAATCACCACATAAGCCGTGAAGGAAGTGTTGACATGGACATCCTCATCATTCTCGGACTCTTTGGCTGTGTCTTGGCAGCCGCTTTGACCGTGCCAGCGGGCTTCGGACTTGCTACCATGACCACACCCATATTCCTCATTTGGTTTGAACCGCATCAAGCCATTGCCGGCGTGGCCATCGTCCACGGTGCCCATAATGCGATCAAAGCTCACATGCTGCGCCAGCACATCGACAAGGACGCACTGAGGCGATTCGGATGGGCGCTTCTTCTCGGGGCTCTCATCGGTGCGTTGCTGCACCTCGTCATCCCGTCTGACCCCCTGCTCCTTTTGGTGGGTCTTGCCTTGGTCTTGCTACCAATACTGAAAGTAAGTGAACGATGGTCGAGCATCCGTTTGCCTGAAGCCGAAGACCGAATCGGAGGTTTTGGTTCTGGATTCATGGGCGGATTGACGGGTCATCAGGGGGCACTGCGTGCTATGTTTTTGCAACCCCGACTTCCGGATAAATCCGAATACGCTGCAACCGCTGCAGTTCTGGCACTTGTTGTTGATATGACCCGCATCCCCGTCTATCTTTGGAATGACATTGCAGTGCTGACCGACCAACCGCTGCTTCTGTTTGCTTTTGTTGTAGCCGCCCTTGTGGGGGCTCGCCTTGGGAAGCGGTGGTTGGAGAAATGGAAGCGCGATGATATCCAAAAAGGCATCATGGTGGGTTTGGTAATAACAGGTTTCATTTACATCAGAGAAGCGCTCGTTGCGCTTTCATCAGCGTGATTCCAGCCATTGACGCAGGCGTTGAACGCCTTCGTGAATGATTTCAATCGAGGTAGCATAACTGATGCGAATCAAACCCTCACCACCCTTCATGAGTGAACCCGGAATGACTTGTACCCGTGCCTTTTCAAGCGCTTCGGTTGCGAATTCAAGGTCGGTCATGCCCGTTCCAGTAATGTCTGCTAAAATGTAGAAAGCACCCTCTGGCTCAGGCACAACAACGCCTGGGAGTGATGAAAACGCCTCATGTGCGACACCACGTCGCTCTCGAAATGCATCTTCCATGACCCGGACCTCTTGGTCAAGTCCCAAGGCAACGGTCGCTGCGGGCATCAAAAAGGTGGCAACGTGAGTTGCAGCACTGACATTGATTTTCTTGACTCCGTCCATGACCTCGGTAGAACCGGTAATCCATCCAAGTCTCCACCCGGTCATGGCCCATCCCTTGGACCATCCACCGATCGTAATCGTACGTTCAGCACCGCCTTCAAATTCACAGGGAGATGTATATCCCTCATCGGTCCAAACCAAGGTAGAATAAATCATATCATCAAGAATCCAGAGGTCGTGGCGAACAGCAAATTCAACCAGTGCTTTGGTTTCTTCACGGGTGTACACAGCACCTGTGGGATTGTTGGGTGAATTGATGATGATCGCCTTTGTTTGGGGACTAACGTGCGCCTCCAACGCCTCCATGTTCGGGTGATAATTTTCTCGCTTGACAGGGACATGAATGGGGGTTGCCCCCGTGAGGCGAACCATGCCGTCGTAAGAGGGCCAAGCGGGTGAGAGAAGAAGCACTTCATCTCCGGGTGCAAGAACTGCCATCATTCCGTAGAGGAGAGCCTGCTTGCAGCCGGGAGTAATGACGACATCGCTGGGTTTTGTTTGGATATTGAATTTCGAGAGATGCTCAGTGACTGCACCGCACAGCGCTTCGCTGCCCTGAGGGCGCGTGTAAGCGGTTTCCCCACGGTCAAGGGCAGCCTTCGCTTCATCAACGACGGGGCGCGGCGTGTCAAAGTCGGGTTGACCAACGGTGAAGCGAATAACTTCAGGTCCAGGGGGCGCGAGGAAAGCCGCAAATCCTGACCCCACGAGGTCCAAGTTCGGATTTAGTTCAGGCATGTCCCTTTCCTCCCCTTGACCGGTCTGATATGCTGCGGTGCTCTCGTTTGGCTTTCAACTCTCGCATCACGAATGGAGTCATCGTTTGATTTTGGAGCACGGACTGGGATTTGAACCCAGGTAAGAGGATTTGCAATCCCCGACGTAACCGCTCCGACATCCGTGCTTTAAACACGCCAACGATAACCCCTATTTCAACGCGCCTTTTCCCGATGTTTTCATTCCATTTTGGGAAAAATTGCCGTGGGGAATGGATGAAGGAGGAGATTTGTTTAAACGAACCTTTGCCGAGGCTAAGACATGGCAGAAGGAGATGAAGGAAGGACGAGTCCGCCAAATGAGAAGCCTTTTTTTGCAATCGATGACGAGGCATCAACCGGAACATCTTCACCCCCCCCGACATCATTATTCATGGGCTCATTGGACACCTCTGTTTCAACCGCCTCTTCTCCACCTCCTGCACAATTAACGGGGGACGTCTCGGTGCTTTCTGGCGGCCATGCCTTCACACTGCCCGAAGTTGCACAAAAGCAAGGAATGCAATGGGGGCAATTTTTTCTTGGAATGGGCCTTCCCTTTGTGGTCATCATCGTGATGATGTTCATCTTAGGGTTCGCTGAATCTCGAGACGATTATGATGATTACTGGCGTTACGAAACCATCAACGCCATGAGTGAAGATAATTCAACCTTTGAATTCAGTATTGAACCCGAAGAAGATGAATATCCTGATGGCGTCTATCAGCCAATGCAAGAATTGGCGAATCAATCGTTAACCATCCGAATTGATGCTTATGGCGAGCAAATGTCGAGAACTGACGTGTATCAATATAATTACTCTAACTTCGAATCGAAAACCATTGGATACTATGAACCATCAAACGGCACGGTCTTTTTCCAACTTGATGGCGCATCAGCGGAATCCCTCATGTTTGAGGTCACTTACATTGACCAAGATTACCATGATGAGGGCGACAATAATCTCGTTGTTGAAATAATGGAAGGTGCTTTTTGCATGCTCCCCTTCATCTATGTCGGTGCAATCATCACCTCGTTTGTTAAGGGAAGGAAATCTCTTGGATATGGATTGATCACAGCCTTTCCACTTGCTTTTGTTGTCCTACCGGCTCTTTTCTTCATCCTCCTCGTCATCGCCTTCGGCGGATTGTGATGTCAATGCTGCATTCCCTGCACGGCAAGCCAAGCGAACCTTACTACGCAACCCGGTATGCCGTACTACGCCAACCCCTTGGCATGCCTCTTGGGAGTGAACGTTTGGATGATGATGCAGAAGCTGTTCACGCATGGGTCGGCGAGCACGACTCGGTCGTTGCGGTGGGGCGTGCTCATATCATTCCAGAAGATTCGGACGGTTCAGGTGCTGATCACAAAGGTCCTGGGGCGGCCACCATACCAGCATTCGGGCCGCTTGCAACTCAAACAGCGTCACGACCCGCCTTCCAAATCCGGCAAATGGGTACGCTACCTAACCATCAACGAAGGGGCCATGCAGCGAAGGTCCTCGCGCGTCTCGAAGAGGTCATGGTCGAAGAATTTGGTTGCCGTACCGGTCTTTTACAAGCTCGTGAACACGCCATCCCCTTCTATGCATCGCAAGGATGGATCTTGATTGACGAGCACTATGAAATCGGTGAAATCGGACCACATCGCTCCATGATCAAGCGATTTTAAGGTTGAAGAGTATATATTTGCTCACTTGAACATTATACCAATAGCAGGTTCCACGAATCCCCAATTATAATTAAAAAATGATAATTTATGGTAAAAAAGATGGATTTGCGCCCGAAAGGAGGGGACAAAGATGAAATCAGCACAAGACATATCAACGAAAGAACAAAACATAAGCTCCGCTCACAAGAAGAACATGAAGGGTTCTAGTTCTGAGAAGAATGAGAATTCACTGGAAGCAGATTTTGATTATTATCTCTCTTCTAAATACAGTTCTAAATCCGATTCTCAGCGTGATTTATACTTCGAAAAATTACTTGAGGCGTTCAAAACGCTCTCTCAAGAAGCCCCCGAAGTGTTCGATTCAATAGCGCCCGAGATGCTGCAAAGAAGCATTTGGTCCTGGCGAGGGGCGGACCCCCTGCTCTCGAAGAAATTCAACAATTGGATACTTGGAGACTATCAATGGACGCCCTTTGACGAAATTCTTCCAAAAAACGAGATGGAATTCCAACGCCAAGAAGTACCGCCACTGGATCCCAAACAATTGAGTCAAGCACATCAATCATTCATAGAGTCCCTTCAAGAGCGATTTTATGGCGACCCACACCGCTGGGATGCATCTCGTCGTGACCAGTTCATCATCCTTGGAATGTTAGCTGCAGCAGGAGGTTATGGTGTACGGCAAGGGATGCTCATCCACTGCTTGGGCATTGGACTTTCAGAAAGTGGCGTGAGGGGCTCAAACGCAGTTAGAGCCGCCAAGATCGCTCTTTCTAGAACAGCAAAACCCTACGGCTTCAAACTCTTTTCACCAGCTGTTGGGCACGGTTCAGAGCGAGTTCATGCTTTCGAAAACACGGAACTGGCCGAAATTGTTGCACGCTATGTCTTCCACCATGACGCCTACGTTCTTCTTCCTGCTACTCCAAATACGCCCCTTTTCCAATGAAAAGGATGTTTTTAGCCCGAACATCCCATCGCGCTCTTCATATAGGGTAGAGCCTTTGTATGTGGTAGAGGGAACATTGGGTTCCCTATGAACGACCCGTGAAAAAACGATGAATACGGAGGATTTGAACGAAATACAGAACAAGAGAATTGCAAAGAGGGTCACTGTTTTATCCTCGCGTTCCCAACCATTTGGGTACGAACCATCTCTTGTTTCTGATATTGAATTTCATAAGACAACTCGCGTAGCCTTCGTTCAATCCCATACGTTAGACCCCACCGCTGTCGATGCGAACCGAACAATGAACAGTTTGGACCTCAATCGGTGCGGTTTAGTGATGGAAAGAGAGAACAGCGGGTTCTCTGTGTAACAACAACCCAAAACAAAAAAGGAAAGTGAAAAACATGAAAACGAAAATGATGAGCGTACTAATGGCTTTGTTCCTCGCCCTTTCAGCTGTTTCGGCAGCCTCTGGCGACGGTTCTGACCCCCTTGACCCCTCAGACGGCGGTGCCGACTGGGATGGCGATGGATTGACGAACTCTGAGGAGCAATCCCAAGGTACCAACATGAACAATGCAGACAGCGATGGTGACGGTCTCCCTGATGGATGGGAAGTCTCGAACGGATTGAATCCAACCAACGGCGGTGACGGAAATGCAGACCCTGATGGAGATGGCTTGACCAACTCTGAAGAGTATGCAAAGGGTACCAACCCTAACAACTCGGATACTGACGGTGATGGAAAGTCCGACGCGACTGACCAATTCCCCAACGACCCCAACGACGGTGAATTCTCCGACTCTGATGGTGACGGTATTCCTGATGCTTACGATCCAGACTTCCAGGAGTCTGGCGCAGGCGCAGGTAACGGCGGCACTGAAGGCGGTGGCGAATCCGAAGCAGGTGGCGAAGGACAGGGCGAAGGTCAAGGACAAGGCCAAGGTCAAGG
>JAURAI010000012.1 GCA_030829545.1 Candidatus Poseidonia sp.
AGAACGCTCGGAGACCTTTCCTAAAGAATGGTCCTCGGAGAAGTTAACTCGTTCGATTGAACGATATGAAAAATTCTTGAAATTAGCTGCGAAGAACCCAACATTATCTATTGCTCCAACAAGCGATATTGACGAAATTTGGCACCTTCACATGCTTAGCCCTGTTTCATACTACAACGACTGTATGTCATTGATGGGAACAATTCTAGATCATGATGGAGGATTTGGTGCGAAACCCGAGGAAATTCCTGAGCTAGCATCCACATTCAACAAAACTGCCAAACTTTGGGAAGATGAATACGGAGAAGCGTATGTTGATGATCCTGAAGGACAACTAACGGATCATCTTGTGAAGTGCTGGCACGACTGTCAAGGTCGATGTTGGAATGCCTGCAAATCATAGGGCCCCCTTTGCTTAAACGTATGAGCAGTGGGTAGGCTATGACAAAGCCCACTGCGAACCCTCTGATTGGCTCAAACGAATCAGTGGGATTGTTCGTTGACCCTATGATTCGCTAGAATAACGATTCAATCAGGATTGATGTTCAAGCACATCTACCAATGAGTAGACAACATAGAATCTGTAGTCTCCATCTTCATGCAAACTTCGCTCATAAGTCCAAAATTCGAATGTTGTATCAACGGTAGCACTTCCAATCGGAAGAGTCGAACACGATGTTCCCATCATTCTGTCCCACATTTGGTAAATCCCCGTCTGATACGAAAAACTGGGCCAAGGGTTGTTTCCAGCGTATGAGTACTGTTCCCCATAAGCGGTATGGTAGTATTGTTCATCGGAGTACCACATAGTGATGGTTGGGGTTCGCTCGCACATGATTGCTTTTCCAGCAGGGATTTCAATCTCGAAGAGTGTCACAGGGGCCATGCTTCCGGAATTAGAACCATTTCCGGTATAACTTTCATCACATGCTGCACGGACGAACGACTCATAGGCATAATCACGATACAAGTCTGCGATGGTGTTGTTATACTCATTCTGCCATGCCAACATGTAATTTGAGGAGTCTTGCCAATATGGAACAGGAGTTGATGCAAGACCAACCAAATAATATCCAACACACTCCAATTCGTATTCATACACGCTTTCATTATTCTCCGAGTAGTTGTATTCTCGATATTCGGCAGTGAACGTGTTGTTCATGTGATCTATGCCTGGTGAAATCCCCATCACATCGTCCATTGTAAAACGATAATCAACGACATAGTACTCAACCTGTGGTGAAAGGGTGCCGTTTGTGTAGTAATTTGTGCTGCTGTCTGTTTCATCGTTGATAGTGATGGTTGTATTGTTGACAAAATCTTGGAAATAATCATCCATGATTGAATCAAGTTGGTCGTCGGTCAATTCAACTTGAACGGTTCCGGAGTCATCATTTCCGATGCACCCTGCGAGGGACATCGTCAACATTAGACCAATCAAAAGTACGGGCTTCTTCATACCGACGCGTCATCTTTCCCATTTTTATTGATTTTGGCGGATTCGAAATTGTTTACAAATCAAAGGGGACCCCTCTGATTGAATGGGTATGCAGAGGGTAGGCACTGAAAAGACCCACTGCAAGCCCTTTGATTTGTCCGTACCTGAGCAATGGGTATTCGGATACACCGAATGATTCACTCGAGTAGAAACCAACGAGTTCCAACTTGTTGAACAACTTCTTCGCGTTCCATCATGCAAAGAACAGTTTTGGAGATCCAATCTCTATGTTGAATATCGGTGTGAGGGCCAATCCCACCACGGATACCTAACTTTCTAGCAACGTCAACATTTCTCATCCCTTCCTCTTTGTTTTCGCTAAGAAGGTTGTATATCGCTGATTTTAACATAGAAATCGCTAGTTGGGCTTGATCATAATCTGTATTTCTCATGGTGAGTCCAACCCCCAATCACGTATAATTCTCCCGGGAGAAAACTGTGCACTTTGCAAAGGGGGTCCCTTGAGTAAGACGGGTTGGCAAGGGGTACGGTCTGATGACCCTTCTAATCAGAGGGTCCCCTTTGATTAGAAAGTGCTAAAGTTAGATGGATAATAGGAAAATCATGGCCAACACGAACATGCTAATTGTAGGAAGCGTGTTTGTAATCGGTGGAATCCTCACAATCCCGTTTGTTGTTGGCCTTTTGTGTGCCCCTTTTGGATGCTTTTTAATGTTCCTGGGTATCATTATGTCAAATCCTACGACACCACCTGTTGTTGTTAATCAACAACATCGTGCTGCAGGAGGCGGCTATGTGCATGTGGGATATAATCAACAAGGACAGCCAATCTATGCTCCAGCAAACTCAATGCCTAATCAACATCAACTTAGGAAGTAATCATAGGGTCAATGCACAAACCCACTGCTTCGTTTTGATCCAACCAAAGGGGCCGCAGTGGGTCTTTTCAGACGCTACCCATTGCTCAGACTTCACCGGCTTCGTCGTACCATCGGCCGTAGAAGTTCTCAGCGTTGTCCACTCGAACAAAGAGATCCAACGAGGACCATACAAGGGAGTTGAATCCACTCTCCATACCGGTTTGGCCCCCTGCCTTGGCGGTCATGAACTCGAGGGTGTCGGAAGGCGAGTGCCACTCCTGCCAGAACGAGATATCCCCTCCGGGGCTGAAGAAATTGAAGGTCGGGTAGCCTGCAGAGAAGAAGGAACAGTGGTCTGATGCGCAGGATTCGGCGATTTGCCACCGAATGGGGTTGCCCTCTGTTGGCGTGTAGGCAAGGTCCTCCTCAATGGTCGTGCCCACCCAAGCCATCATCCGATCCATGTTGGTCTGATTCGCTCCTGCAATGCTGATGTCCCAGTCGTATTTCGTTGGTGCAAACAACTCACCACCCGGTCCCACGATGGGTTCGGTCAGCGGAACGATGGGGTAATTGAGAGAGACCATGTCGAAATTCAGGTAGGCTTTCACCGAGACATTCTCAGGTAGGTTAGCCACGTAGGCTCGAGAGCCCAGCAAACCTTCCTCTTCACAGGCCCACAAGCCTGCCACCACCGTGTGGTCAAACTCCATTTTCGCCAAGGCTTGAGCCATTTCCAAAGAGACGGTGGAGCCAGAGGTGTCATCGTTTGCGCCTTCGTTCGTACCACCACTTGGAGGCGTGAAGGCATAGGCGATGTCGAAATGCCCGCCTATGACGATGTATTCATTGGGATTCGTTAGCCCCCAATTATAACCCACTACATTGAGTTGAGCAGGGTCGTCTTCGTACCGGGTGACTTCAACGAAATCAAAGCCCATATCCCACATCCTGAGGGCCATGGCTTCAGCGGCTGCCTCGTAGGCGGCTCCACCTTCGTGAATGGAGGCTTCGGCACACCAACGGTTGTTGTACTGATTGGTGAGCATGTCGATGGTCTCGTAAGCACGTCGTCCGTCAACCAGCATCAATTCAGAACTGTCTTCAAGCGGGAAGGTGGCGTTCCACGACTGGTCACCGGCCGTCACGGAAAGGTCAATGCTGTCACGTTCTGAATCCATCACCAGCATCGTTACACCGTTGGCACTGGCTGGAAGTACGAAGTTGATATCGTCACGCAAAACACCGCTCTCGTCCATGAAGAACACGCCTGGAGACCGGGAGATGGTCCAGTCCACCGTGCTCGTGAAATTGATGGTCAGGTATTGTCCGCGGGTGGCGCTGGTTGGCATGTTCTCATCGGGAGTGAGCTTGGCCACGATAGGAGGCTCCTCGTCTTCGCCAAAGCAGCCTGATAGCGGCGCCAACACGAATAAGGAAACGAGAAACATGGCATAGAGACGCTGCATCATATCAACCCCATTCGCACGGCTCAAGCACCGTTTGACCACCCATGTAGGGTTGAAGCGCATATGGCACCGCAACCCGTCCGTCCTCTAGTTGGTATTGTTCCATGATCGCCACAAGCGCTCGAGATGTCGCAACGGCAGTTGAATTCAGGGTGTGAACAACAGGTTGGTTTGGATGACCTGGTTGCCCGTAACGAATGTTGAGGCGATTGGCTTGGTAGTCTGTGCAGTTTGAGCAGGAGACGATTTCTTTGTACTGCTGTGCAGCAGGAATCCACGCTTCAAGGTCGTATTTCTTGGCAGCAACTGTCCCCATATCTCCGGTACAGATGTTTACCACTTCGTAGTGAATACCGAGGCTGTTCCACAAATCAATACAATTCTTGAGAAGTTCTTCGTGGAGCGCCCATGAATCCTCTGGACGAGCGATGATGATTTGTTCAATCTTGGTAAATTGGTGAACCCGCCAAATACCCAGGTCGCTTTGACCGTGGCTTCCTACCTCTCGACGAAAGCACTGAGAAACGCCCACCATCCGAAGAGGCATTTGTTCCTCAGGGATGGTTTCGTCCATGTACATGGCAGTAAGAGGGTGCTCTGATGTTGCAATCATGTAGTACTTGTCGGGTTCAATACCGTACATCACGGTTTCAAAATCGGCCAGGTCGGTCACGCCCTCGTAGGCTTGACGATTCATCATCACGGGTGGTTGAACGAAGGTAAATTCTCGCTGACGAAGAAATTCGACGGCATATTGCTGGAGAGCGAACTCCAAACGGGCCAAGTCGCCCTTGAGAAAGAAAAAGCGGCTACCGCTAATCTTTGCCGCACGCTTGAGGTCAACCCAACGGTTCATCTCGATGAGGTCGTTGTGCGGCCGTGGCTCGAAAGAGAAACTCGGCTTCTCGCCGTGAACGGCGTGAACGGTATTGCCGGATTCATCAGCTCCTTGAGGGACATCGTGGTGCAGGAGATTGGGAATGGACATACGGAGCCTGTCGCGGGTTTCCATCGCCTCATTGGTCTGGGATTCCATCGCACTGATGCGTTCACCAAGGTCGGCTACCTGAGCGAGAATGGCATCAGCCGCAGCATGATCGCCCGCCTTCTTCGCTGCGCCTATACCGCGTGCAGCCTCGTTCTTTTCACGGCGCAACTGGTCGGTTTCGTGAAGCAAATTACGCCATGACTGATCGAGTTCAATCACTCTCTCAATGGCATCATGAGGGATGCCTCGCTTGGTGTGGTCAGCCCTGATGAGGTCGGCTTCTTCACGGAAGAGATTCATGTCAAGCATGCATATCACCACGAGATGTTGAAACTAAAGATTCCTGTTCCCAAGAAGATGAGGCCGCCGATTAGGTAGCCTAGAATCGCTCCACCGTTCAACAGAGGAAGGCCTGCTTGCGCCTTGCCACGGGCCACATAGGTCATGAGCGCAAGATAGCCCATCAGTCCGCCAAATAGGGTGGTCATAGCGACGGAAAAGGCCACGGACGGGTCCAGCCATTGCATGGCAGAGAGAACCAACATACCGGGGAAGATGACATCGCCCAAGCCCATGAACATCGCTTCGCTGTTCTTTTTGGCTTTCTTGGGCTTGACTCTTGCTTTTTTGTCCTCCGAAATGATGGTTTCATTGGAACGTTTGGCCTGTTCGGTTTCCTCGATAAGTGAATAATCTGCCCCTTGTGGAGCGACCAAAAGAATCGGGAGGCGCAAGCCGATCATCGTATCGGCCAAATCGAGCATGTGCTTGGATTTGTACACGGCCCAGAAGTCGTAAATCGCTGCGAGAATCATGAACAACATGGCCAAAGCAGGAACGAAGGTGACCCCGAGCATCACACAAACTCCGGCACCGAGAAGAACTCCTGTGGTGTTGACCACATACCATTCGCTGTGAACGAAGAGAAGAATCATGAGGACCGCCGTTACAAAGAGCCCCGCCAGGGTTGGAAGGAGAAGCAACTGAATTCCATAGAGGGGGAACATGGATTGGGTGAGTTCCCCTGACTGAAGGAGAACGGTTGTTGCATCGCTTTGAGAAACGGTGACGAGGTGGGTTTCATCATCTCCAATGGCAAAGAAGGTGGCCACGTTATCTGCTGGAATGCTGAAACTGGCGCGGTTGACCAGTGACGTGGTGTACAACCAGTGCACTTCCTCTTCATCAGCAATCAACAAATCAGTATAACCTGATTCGTCCAAATCAGTGATCCTTACCGACGTCACCGACGTGACAAGGCTGTCCAGAACCATTCGCTCTTGCAGTGAAAAGGCTTCGTCGTTGGATTGACTCCCGTCCCATTCAATGCCTGTGATGGTGCCGTTGTTTTCACCGAGCAGAATCATACGACGGTTCTCAGGAACCATGCTTGCATTGTCTTCTTCAAACGGGGAAACGCCAATATCTGCGCTCGTGTAAGTAGCATCCGCTTGTGGAGCGTGCTCAAAAAGAACGGTGATGTTGTCGAGGCCCCCAAGTTGTGAGGTCTCTTCCAACAGAAGAACACCCGCATGCTCAGGCGTAACCAACGCCAACTGGTCGTCGGTCAACAAGGTGCTCATAATCGCCCCGTCTGCGAGGCTGAAGCCTGGTGTTCGCCAGCGCGCCTCTGGGCCGAGAACTCCCGGTGCTTCGGAAAAGGTACGGAAGCGTTCGACCTCTTCGAAGGGATTGAACAAGTACATGGCTTGGTCTGTGGTAACCGCTAATGCACATCCACCAATCATGTTTGAGATGGCGACTGGTGTGCCTTCTGAGTTGTTTTCCCAGCACGCATATGATTCTGTCACTTCGCCGGTTGATGCATCAAGGGTCCATGCATAATATCCACTTGCAAAGGTCAAACCGTAGGAGCTTGTCGTCATTCGAACGGGAGAGGACCCGTCAGCAATGGAATGGTTGTGTACGTTCGACCAGACGGGGGATACGTATCCATTGGAACTGTCCCATGCCGTAATATTGACGACGGGTTGATCGGTGGTTTCGATGGTCTCAGCGAGAATATAACCGTCTTCTCCCCACGTGCCGAGGAAATCACCTGCTTGCTGTTCGGTGTTGGTAACTTCGTAGGCTTCGGTATCAAAGTCCAACACAAACATGTGTGCCAGCGGTACCGTGCTGTAAAGAAGAGCCAAGGTCAACACCGCCATCATACCGTATTTGATGATGTATTGCTTGCCCCAACGAGCAAGGAAAATAATGAGGGCTGTGAAGGCAAAAATGGCCACCAATTCAATGGCTACGTACCGGACTTGGGTTGCACCTGAGGCGCCAAATGCATGGAGTTCGCCCACATCGTAGTAGGGTCGAATGTACATGGCAAGCGCAATGGTGGCGATGAACATGCCAGCCATGCCGGTCATGCCTTTCCATTGGTCCTGCATCAGTGTGAGAAGACCGTCTTCACGGCGAAGTTCATCCTCCACTTCAGCAAAGCGCTTGGACACGCGAGGTTCAACTGCCCCGTCGCCGTCATCGCTCATGGGTGATGCCAATCATCCCTCTCATATCAGCCTCGCGTTCAAATCAAGCATGACAGAACAAAGGAAAGAGGCTATGTTGCCCGCTTACCTGCAACGTCCATGGTGGACGGGGCTGGCTTGCGTTCATGGCTGGAGTCGACCAAAACACGAGGTATGGCACTGGGCCTTGAACAAACGGCCAGAGCCTTAGCATCGCTTCATTGCCAATCCACTGAATATCGTACGCTTCACGTTGCTGGCAGCAACG
Source organism: Candidatus Poseidonia sp. (assembly GCA_030829545.1). Taxonomy (GTDB): domain Archaea; phylum Thermoplasmatota; class Poseidoniia; order Poseidoniales; family Poseidoniaceae; genus Poseidonia. The sequence goes on from JAURAI010000012.1 coordinate 7,528, forward strand.
GGAAAGGAACGCTTTGCGCCGTTCTTTCGGCCGCACTCACCCATGAGAACATTCCACATCTCATGTTTTCATCACCGCATCTCATTGACGTAGAAGAACGAATTCGATTGAACGGCATACCGGTGAGTTCTGAACAATTCGACATGGCCCTTTCGCGAGTGTATGATGCAACGGAAGCCAAGAACATCAGCGTGACGTTCTTCGAAGCAACGTTTCTCATTGCCATGGCCGTGGCTGATGCGCATGCCATTGATGTTCTGATTCTTGAAACGGGACTTGGCGGGAGATTGGACGCCACCAGGGTCGCTAAGGCTGATGTCTGTGCTGTAACCTCATTGAGTTTGGACCATACCGATATTTTGGGAGACGATTTGACTCAAATCGCCCGAGAAAAGGCTGCTATTGCGCGACCAGACTCCCCGCTCATCGTACGCCGACCACCACAAGAAGAGGTCGTCAAGGCCATTGAGGAGGAAGCAAGGAAAGCTGGAAGCAAGGTGTTGGATGAACCAACCTCGCCTGCCTCTATTACGTGGGCTGACGTAGAACAGGCAACCACCTATTTTGAGGAAGCAAGGCTGATTGCAAGAGCCGTTTGGCCACATTTGCTGACGGATTCAACGCGAGCCATGCCCACTCTTGCTGGCCTTCAATGGCCGGCTCGGATGCAGTACCTCACATCATCCTCACACAAAGGACTCACCTTCCTGCTCGAAGGGGCCCACAACAGCAGTGGCATGGCCCGTTCATGTGAGGAACTTCAGGGGTCCTTGCCCTCACAATGGGTGTTGATCTTCGGTTGCTCACCTCAATCCGACCTCAAACAAATGCTTGCGCCCTTGCTCGAGATGTGCCGCAACCAACCACCACAAGCCATACTCCTCACGGAGCCACAGGGTGGCCGATATCCGGGTGTTTCTCGCTCGCTTCTCGAGAGGCATTTTGAGGGCCTTCGGACGACCCCCATCTTCCTACATGCAACTCCAAGGGAAGCCGTTGATGCGTGCCGCCAATTGCTTCCCCGTGAGGGTTTCGTCCTGTCAATTGGCTCCCTGTACATGCAAGGCAACGTCATTGAATCACTGGATCTTGACCGAACCGAAGCCATGAAAATTGGTGCGAAGCAATCAAAGAACACGACGCAGTGAGCCAAGATGGTGAGCCTTTGAAAGACAAGCATCTCGCAATTCGCATTCAACAGTGCCTTGCCTTAGCCGAGGCATCCAATTGCCCACGTCGCACCTTTGGTGCCTTGCTGGTTGACCCTGCTCGAAACGTGGTACTCATGGACGGTTACAACGGAGGTCCGCGTGGTGGCGGACGACTCTGCGGGGGCGAAGAATGCCTCCGTGACACGATGAACATCACCTCGGGGACACGCGTTGAAATCGGATGTCATCACGCTGAGATGAATCTCATATGCAATGCAGCCGCCAACGGAGTATCTACCAACAATGCCTGGCTGATCGTCACGGGTGAGCCGTGCATGATGTGTGCGAAATTGATTCACCACGCTGGCATCGAGCGCGTGGTCATCGTCGATGGAGGCTTCATGGGCGAAAACGGGGTAGGTTATCTTGAGAATCACGGCGTTGAGATTCAGCGCACGGAAGGTCCGAAGGACCCTCGTGCAGACAATTGATCGGCGGCCGTTACCACACCTCAGATGACCACGTTGTTTCGCCGACGGTATCCAGGGCCTCAGGGCGTGTAATTGATGAACATGAAAATTCCAAAGAGGAACACAAGCATTGGAACAATCAAAATCTCAAAGGTTGAACGCAGGTTGGAGAGAACATCCAATTCGGTGCCATAGTGAAGCACTGAACCTTCGCCGGTATCGGTTGAAGGAACCATGGTTACCAGAGCATTCGGAAGGGTCGGGTCAGAACCCCATGCTTCAAGGTGATCATTCTTTCTTGGTTCGCAATCACCGAGCAAATAAATCGGGTCACCAACTCCAATGCAGGTAAGATTCCATTTCCAGTCACCTCTTGTCCACTCGTCAACCACCAGACCGCGATCGATTTCCCCCTTTCGTTGTTCCCAAAGCATGGGGTCAATGAGAATGCCACCGGTTCCATCGTGAACGATGAAGGGTACACCTCCATTTTTGGTTTCTTTGTGATTCCAGGAGCAGTGAGTATCACCATCGCTATCGGTGTTACATTCATATTTGTAGGATTTCCACTGCCATAATACCAAGCCTTGGTGCGTTCGACCACCCACCGTCATTTCAGGCGTACCAGCGATTGAAGGTCGAACCTGCCCGACAATCTCGGCTTGGCCGACGGCCACGCTTCGAATCGGACTGGTCGGCAAATCTTTGATGGTGCGCTGCAATTTGAATTGCTTCCATGCGGTGTAAAACCACATCAGATTGATGATCGTAACGAAGGCGGTCATGCCCCAACCAAGCATCGTGTGGAAAAATGAACCATCACGGGCTCTCAAGTCAGCAGAGAGCCAAATGAACGAACCAGCGAAAATTACCGCACCGATGCTGTAGAGCGTAATAGTGCCCGGCTGAGGCGACCCCAAACGACTCGGATGTTCTCTGATGAGAGCCCCATCGCCATCACCAGCGAACACTCGCTCATAGGAGGTTGGCAATGGTGGTGCTCCAAAAAGCCAATCCTTGTCTGCACTCCGTCTTGGTGAGTCCGCAGCACCTAGAACTTCGAAATTGGGGCCCATGTGTTGGAAGAAGCGCCCTTCATGACCGAGAACACCCACCCCTGAATTTGTATCCTTGGCTTTTTTCTGATTCGAGTTGCGAATGGAGCGCAAGTCATGCTTCAGGGAAGGTTCGACGCTGTACATGAAAACCAAGCCCCCAATTCCAAAGCCGAGGAGTGCAAAACGACCCCGATCTTCTCGTTGGGTCACTTCGGGAGGTGTAGAAGTTTGAGAGAATGATGATACTTCTTGAACTGAAAGGAGTTGATAGCGGAGTGGGTATTCTTCAACCAATACAAATGCGGTCATGACGAAATTCTCATTGCTTCCATGCCCTTCACCTTTCAGTGTCCGACTCCAACCACTGTTGCAAGATGGTTTGAAAAAATCTCCTTCCGGAGAAAGCGAATTCTCATAGGAAAAGGCAGCGGTAATTTGTTGCCCTTGGCGGTCAACCATGGTCAATCGTTGAGCATCTGCCATGTAGAATGAATAACTCCAACTCCCTCCTCCCTCATCATTCTCAACCCATTCACAGGAATCGTATGCAATGGTACCACGTTGAAGTTCAAGATTGACGATGATGAAGGCTGCTTCTTGAGCGTATTCTTCTGGCTCATAGCCCGCTTGAACAGGCCCGTAATCATAGTCGTAAGGGTCTTGGAGTTCTGAATACAGTTCCGCTTCGTTAATCTGTGGTATATCTGGTATGGTCAGGCTCGTGGAGTAGGTGATGAATCCCACAAGGAATAACAACGCTGCAACACAATATCCGATCATGTGTTTCCATGTTGGAGGGGAAAATTGGAACAGGCCGTGGTCCAAGTCCTGTATATCAGAGTCAGTGCCCATTGTTTGTTGGTTTTTCCTTTACATCTTAAGAGAATACCCTCAAAATGCTGGAAACAGGGTTGAAAGTGCCGGGGGCAGGATTCGAACCTGCGAAGCATTATGCAGAGGAGCTTGAATCCACCCCCTTTGACCACTCGGGTACCCCGGCTTCTTGATTGGCCGTGAATACCTCTCTTCTTGACTATTGCTCTTCTTGAGGTTGCAGGAGGTCTTGAGGAACAGGGGGTGGTAATCGTTGGTGGACGATTCTTCGTATCTTCTCAAGATGGTAGGCTTCTTCACGTTGGAGGCGCTGTTGACGAACAACAAAGAGAATGGCAGCTGCAATCACCAAAGAGAGGATAGAGAGACTCAATTGCGTCATCTCACCCGCAGATGTGTCCTCATTTTTTGCTTTGATATCTGCGAGAGGAATAGGCACCGATGGCGTATAATTGACAATTTCAACATTCAATCCTAACCTGCCTGCTTTCCAGGCTTCAACATGCCACACAAAGTTGACCCATTCATCTGCTTCGAGTTCAACGAGGTCACTTGCCAATAAAGTTCCTTCATCATCGCGCAAGTGAACGGTTGCCTCACCGGACAAAATACCCTCGTTGATGATGCGAGCATACACCGAAACATTGTCCCCGACCTCAGGGCGGTAGGGGGCTGCCGACAGGTCAGAAAAGGCCGGTTCGAACGCAACCCAAACCAGTGGAATCGTGAAGGCGTTTTCTTGTGTCCCTATGCCTCTTAACTCGCGTCCAGAGCGATCAACGAGTTCAAACCAAACCACCAAAATGTCACTTCGCGTGAGTTGAGTTTGTTGAACGCCAAAATCAACGTTGCCGGAATAGACCGTGTACGGACTTAAATGCTCATAGAAATCAAGCGATGTTGTTCCTTCAGTCCCCTCAACTGGCTGACCCAATCGGAAAAACACAAAATGCATTTCAATGGGTCCGGGTGGTAAGTGGGTATCGTCGTTGACAATCACCGTCACTTCCACCTCATCCAAACCGTTGGAAGCTGGCGTGACCGCTCCTGAAAGAATATTGTTACCGTAAGGTAGACCTTCGGGGGACAGGGCCAAACGAGGCGCAATATCATCGAGTACGATTTGATAGGCTAAGGGAGTGACCTTGTAGGATTCATTGCCTATGAGTTCGACTTCCAATGCACCGTAATCGTAGTACATCACATTCTCATTCATCAAAATGTCAAACTCCATGACGCCCGTTGCTGATAGCGGCACCTCTCCTGTGCTTCTTCGTTCCCCGTCATTAAGTGACCATTCCAAGGATGCATTGGGGGGCAGGTCCTGAACCCGGTACTGAGTGTTGTTGTGGTAAAGGCCAACAGAGTGCCGAACGATATCGTTGCGATGGAACCAGTATGCTGAGCCGTTGGTTTGTCCGAATGGCGCCATCGTATCTTCGACGCTCATCCAACGCATCTCAAGGTCAGTCGTTGGTTGCCATTCGAATGAGGATAGTTGGAAGAGGCCTAAGCCGAGGTCTTGACCCTCATCGATCACGTTGAAGGAGGGAATACCGCCCCCAGAGGCAAAGCCCCAACTTGCGTTCCAGTCCAATCGGAACAAAATCGTGATGTCATAGATTGTAGCAAAATCTCGTTGGGCGATTTGAATCTCCGGGGCTTCGATGAAACAGGCCTCGTCATAGGTGGTGATTGCGAAGCGTGGCTCGTAGTGAATGTAACAACTTGATTCATTGGAACGACCAAGAAGGGCGAGCCGTAATTCATCAAGGGACTCAAGGCCGTTGGCATCAGAAAGTGTCAGTGAAAAACTGTGAGTCTTTCCAGCCAGCAGCGTTTCTTCAACTCGGTCAAGGTGAATGAATTCACTGTCCACGATGGTGTCGTATCTCGGTTGGACTGAAATCGTGGCAAAGTCTGTATCCTCTCCAAAATCACCTCCGCCCTCCAATGGATTGCCTGCCAAATCTTGGCCCCTAACAACGATGCTTGCTCGACCTTCTTGAGTTGTAGACGGCGTGACGCTGGACCATGAAAGCAGAGGAAGGTCCACTTCGGCCTGGGTGACACCAACGTTCACGCTCACCTTCTCCATCCGGTATTCCTCTTCATCCATCTGACCGTCTCGGTTTGTATCATCACGTTCTTCTAACCAGGTCCAAACTTCCAAGGGGTGAGCGAGGCCTTCTGGATCACTCAATTCAAGACGCAATGGAATGTCTTGGCCTACCATCCAGATATGGCCGTCCGCTGGGACTTCCCTACCTGAGTCAAGAATTCGAAGCGAGCCCGTCGTTGGCTGAATGATATCGTAGAGAAGACGGACGGGTGAAAGGATGACCGTCATGTCGTTGCTGGTCGAAGCATTCACTCCGGTCTCACCACGACGTGAGATGCTCGGGCGCAGTTCCAGCCATGTATCACTGGTGATGATTTCATCAGCCCCGGGAGTATCGATATCAACTGTAAACCGGCCGTCTGCATCAACCTCCACCGTCCAATGTTGAGACCAGTTCACCGGTTCGCCCATCCATTCATCGACACCTCCGGAGAGATTCTTGGGGGGAACTGCTCGCATCGTCACGGTGATTTCGGCTTGACCTGCTTTGACCCACTGACCGGGAATGCCTTCGATGCGAACGCGGCCCTCCGCAGTCATCTCTTCTCCAGAGGACAAATGGTAGGGCCACAAGGGGTTGGACCAGTCATCAAGACGTCGATTCAAGTCATCGGTGACTTTGAAATCAATGACTTCCATGTCGTTTTCCACTTCATTGAAGGCCGTCTTTGAGACAAAATGTGCGGGCCCAACAACCAAATCTTCAGTATCGGTTGCCTGCGATAAAATATGAAGGTCGTCAACATCATCAAGCAGCCATGTGCTTGTGAGTGACCACGTCACCGTACAGGTATTTTGAGTACATGATACTGAAGATGCATTGGCGTTCAGCGCGGCTAATCCTGACCCCTTTAATTGAACAAAACGGGGCGTAGTATCCAATCTGTCAACCTTGAGATGAATCATGGCTTCATCTGTGGTCTTGGTTCTCGACAACCACAATTCAATGGTGGAGATGTCGGGGGCATCCTCGGTTGAATCCAATGGATTGGACCGTTGATGACTTGAGACGAAGGTGACGCTTTCTTCGGGCAACCAGCGAGTGTGGGATGGAGCTTCAATCGTCTCGGTCATTAACGGGGCTGAAGTTGCCCAAAGGTCAACTTTGAGCCCTCCTGAAGCCGTGGCCACATGAAGCGGAATGTCAAGGGTAGCCCTTACGTCTTGGCCTGAAGAGGCTGCTTTGGCTTGATTGAGGAGGCTTGCATTCATTGCGACCTCTACCATTTGATTCGATGGAAGATGTTGAAGATTCATCACTTTCACATCGCCAGAACCGAAAAGTTCCACCTCAATGGTGCAGGCATACAAGGTCATGTTGGAGGAATAGGTTGAGCGTACCTGTGCCTGTGGACAGGCTTGAGCACTTTGGTGGTGGATGACTCGTGAACTATCTTCAACCGAATATGACACTCCGTTTATCGAAACTTCAGTGGATGCGCTTGCATTGGATACGAGAAGAGCAAAGGTCGGACCTTTTGCTTGGGTAGAAGGTGGACCTTTGCTGAGCGTGGTGTAGTTGAAGTGCAGTGAATCATTGTTCAGGGCGTAACGCAATGCAGGGGCGTAAGGATCCCAATTTGACGTCGTTCCTAGGTAATCAACATCGGCGAAATATTGATTCAAGCCGAAGGTCGCACTCATCGACCCCACGGGCCAGTCAAAGACGGAGAGATTGTTCCAACCGAGATGGATCTCTGGGGCGGTTGTCGGTTTGAAACAATCAAGACTTACCTTGGCGCGCTCGAAGGTTTCTCCGCCCTGTGCTTGAATGGAAAGAGGGCGGGAAAGTTCTGGCTTGTCAAGCAAGGAATAATTCAACAAGGTCATGAACGGTCGGGATTCGTGGTAGGAAGTGAACAATTGTGCGTTGGTTGTCGTCCACGTGAGGTTGTTGCCATAGGTAACGATTCGAAAACCGTCGTGGGGACAAAAATTCATCGATGGCAATTCAATATCAAAGGGTCCTGAGACCACGAGGTGGCCTTTGTTGTCAACCGTTGAAACGTTGATGACATCGCTGTAATGACGCAGGTGTTCTGCATCAAGATAGTGCGTTCGTCCAACGCTCAAACTGTGAATGAGAGGGGTCACGTAGGTGTCGTTGGTGGCTATACGAACTCGCAGATGCAGGTTAGGATGTTCGTTTGTGTCAATGGCAAGGTGGGCTGGAAGTGAAAGATTTTGATGTCCGATGATGGGCTGGAGGTTGGAATCCAAGACATCGAGTGCAAGCGTTGTTCCTTGAGGCTGTTCGTACCAACCATCGACCCAACCGTAACCAAACATTGGGTCGGGGAACACTGCAGACGAAGTCCACTCCCCCTGTGGCTCGAAGATATCGACTTCAATGCCGGCATCATCAATGTACCATCCATCTGCCTCAACATAGGTGTCAGAGAAGAAGGAAAAGCGGGCACGGACGGCCATGCCCGAAAGGTTGGAGACATCATAGGTTTTGAGCTCATAAGGGCGAGGATTTGACGTCCCACAACCACCTTGAACACTTGAACCGTCGATGATTCCTTGGTTGAAGAAAGGTGAATTTACGTTCACCGTAGAGATTTGGTCGTGAAATTGTTGAGTTTCTGCTGGCAGAAGCCACCAATTGTCTCCACCATCGGTTGACATTGAAACCGCACCTCCGTCCCAATTTGCTTCTGCACAGATCCATGAACGGAAGGCCAAGCGCGAGGTCGCATTCAGTGGAATCGTGTATTCGGGCGTCGTGAGGTGCGTGTAGATATTGTTGGCATAGCGCGTTGTCAGGTTGATGGCTGCTCCTTGGTCACTGGAATAGAAGACGCCGGGTCCATAGCCCGAAGTATTGCCAATTCGACCGATTTCCCATGCTTGTACACCCGTTCCTTCAATGGACCAGCCTGCTGGAGTCGTAAGGGATTGTTCAAAGGATTCAGAGGTGTTGGAAGGTCCGTTACGACCAAAATCCATGGTCCAGTTCCATTCGTTAGCGTAGGTGGAATTGGGACCTTTCCATCCACTTTCGTGACCCCACAAACCGTCGGGCTGCTGCGAGAAATTAGCGAGTGTGACCTGTTCTGCTTGAGCCGTTCCGTGACGATGGTGGAGTGTGATGTCATCAAGAGCGATTCCTTCCCAACCCGAGGAGCCGTAGCCGCCGTAGCCTGTTTGTTGATTTGTGTTGAGGGTAAATCGAAACAGTGCATTTGATGCATTTTGATGCGATGAAAGACTTGCTGGAAGCGAGTAGAGAACGGGCACCCAACCCAGTGATTCATCTCCGTAAAAGGTCCCCTGCCAGTTAAATCCGTTTCCTGGAAGCCCAGGGATGCCAGAAATCAGGCGCCATGTGCTCCCGTTGTCGACGCTTACCGATGTGAGTAAATTGTCCGCATAGCTGCCTTCAAGATCCCAGTTTGCCCAAATTTCGACGTCGAGCGTCCCTGAGTATCCTGAGATATCAGAATGCAGGTAAAGAATGCCTTGGGCATTATTTGCATAATTCCCGTTCATGTTGCCGTGGAACCACGCTCCGGGGAGGTCACCCTGATTGGTGAGGCTCAGGTTATCGATGTACCATCCGTTACGATGACCTGAGGTGGATGAAGTTTGGAAACAGAACCTGAGTTCAAGGGTTGAACCTGTGATTACCAGTTGGTCATCCAGGGAAAATTGAACCGATGTCCATCCTTCAGAAGCACCTGCCCATGATTGCAACGGTGCTCCAGAGGTCCCCGTTACGTTGGAATAGCCCGAATCAGGAAGGATAGAGTCCCATTGGCCGCCGAGAATGCGTATCTCAACCCATGCCGCATCACCGTCCTGAAGTGAGAGCCAATGATCGAAGGTGAGCTGAAATTGGCCGATGAAATCTGGAACGTCCCACACTGGAGATATGAGACACCCGCTCATGTTCGCGTCAAGTCCACCGCGACCTTGCGTGGCCAAGACATGCTGCCCTTCGGTAGCCTGGGTTGGTGTACCGTTTGCAGCAGTACTTCCGTTGGGTTGCTCGATGTTCCAAACGGGATGGTCCGGCCCGATTCCTCGCCACCCTACGGGCGTTTTGACCAGTGTTTCAAAATCCGTCAATGAGGTTAGTGAGGAGGGGGTTGCCAGACTGAGTTGGCCACCTTGGCCGATACCTTGGGTTCCGTTGTGTTGACCGTTCCAACCAGAATTTGAATCCATTCCGAAGTGAGCCGAAGCGTCTGGACTTGCAGACCAACGCGGTGAGACATCAATTCCACCCTCGGTAAAGGACCGATTGTATGGAATGGAAAGCATCCCAGAATCGGTAATGTTCACGGCAGTTTGGTTGACGTTTGGGGCAAAGATACGCGTTGAGGCTTGTGATGGAAGAGGTTGATGGTCGTTTGAGAGAAGCGGTGTCGTAGGCACCATGACCATCATGAGGCACATGAAAAGCGCACGAATCGCCCCGCCACGGGACAAAATCATGGACTCCTGGCGTGTCATACTTGTTACACCTCGCTTTGCGAGGTGCAGTAGTTGGATATGAAGGGATGTCTATGCTGCGTCAGAGGAGTCGTCGTGCTGAAGAAGGAGGAAGAGGGTTCAAATCCCGTCACCTCCACGACCCGTTAATGACATCTGTTCGGATTCTCGACAGCGCTCAAGCGCAAGAGATCGAAGAGCAATTGTTCACCACGCATCGTCAGCAACTCCCCCGCCATGTCCCGATTCCTCTCCCTCGGCAAGACTTCTGGGAAATGGTGCGAGCCTTGCTTTCAAAACTTGACTTGGAGGTTCAGGAGATGGTCCGGAAAGGTTCCATTGACATGCGCTTGCAGAACTTGCAGAAGCGACAGACCAACATTCGTCGCATTGCATCGGAACTTGCTCGAAAGCGAATGGTCGCTATGATGCAGCACGCTGCCAGTCAATCCCTACGAAGTGGGGGTCAACCAGGTGTTGTGCAAGAATTGCCTTCGCTGGAATGGCAACGCCACGACCCAGCCGAGAAAGCCTTCTACCATGCACTGCAGTTGAATGTTGACCGTTTCAAGAAAGAAATTGACTGGCAAGGCATGCAACAAGGAATTCTCAGTGAACTTCGTGGGCCTGCCTCTGCATATGCACCTGGCACCATGCAACTTGACGATTACATGGGCGAAGGCGAGCGATTGTCAGCGCGACCTCCGCCTGATTTGGCATTTGAAGATGAATTACCTCAACTTCCAGATATGCAAGATGACGAAGAAGAACGTCTGCTTGCTGAACCAGATTGGGCTGATGAAGAGGCATATTTGATGGCCGATATTCAGGAACCTGCGGGGAATACACCTGTTGAAGCACAACCTACTGCAACTTCAAAACACGGAGCAGCAATGGAATTAGCTCCCTCATCCAAACCCTTCGAACAAATCAGTGATGAGCCCCCTTTACCCCTTCCAGAGGTTGAGGAGCAGGAGAAAGTTACTCCAGCCGAATCAACTTCTGAGCAACAGAAAGAGAACGTCCGAGTACGAATTCTGGAAACACTTGGCGAGCCAATCATCGACGACCAAGGTGAAGAACTCAGCCTTGAGGCTGGCGATATTCATTTCCTCGACGAGGAAACCGCCGCTTGGTTGGTAGACGTAGGCGTCGCTGAACGTGCTGAACTCTGAATGAAAGCGTTGAAACGCTTCAACAACAAATCTTGTTCTTCAGTTGACGGTTCGCATTGAGATTTCAATACTGACTGTATCGGGAATGGGGATCTTCGTCACGAGACGAAGTGCATTCTCATCCTTTCCAGTTGAGATGTCCATCTCAAGAAGGCGCTTATGGATTCGAAGTTCCCAGTGGTCGTAGGTCTCACTGCCTTCGCCGTCAGGTGCCTTGCGAACAGGGACAACCAAATGACGGGTTGGTAGTGGGATAGGACCACGAAGGGTGATACCACCTGTGTCACAGATGGTTTTTATTTGGCCTGCAACGGTATCAATATCTTTGTGGTTTTGACCAGTCAATTTGATAACGGTTACGGCAGCCATACTCATCCCTCCATGCTTCATTCAGTCAACGTTGAACTCGACTGTTTTCACTTCTTCTCGATCTTGATGCAAACGCCAGCGGCCACGGTCTTACCCATGTCACGGATAGCGAAGCGAGCAAGCTCCGGGAAGGTGTCAAGTTGTTCAATGGACATTGGCTTGGTAGGCTGGAAGCGAATCAAGCAAGCGTCACCAGTCTTGAGGAAGGAAGGGTTTGCTTCCTTTCCAGACTTGTTGGTCTTTTCCAAGAGATCCATGAACTTCACAGCAACTTGTGCGGTGTGAGCGTGGAACACAGGTGTGTAGCCAACGGAAACAGCCTTTGGAATGTCCATAAGTTGGATTTGACCAACGAAGGTTTCGTCGTGTCGAACGAAGGTTGGTTGACTGTCTGAGTAACCAGCAACGTCACCACGGCGAATATCGTCTGCAGCAAGTCCACGGATGTTGAAACCGACGTTGTCGCCAGGTTCAGCCTTGTCGACCATGGTGTGGTGCATCTCAATGGACTTGACTTCACCGCTTTTCATTGAGGGGTTGAAGACAACGTTCTTTCCAACATTGAGCGTACCGGTTTCAATCTTACCAACAGGCACGGTTCCGATACCAGAAATCTTGTAGACATCTTGAATTGGCAAGCGAAGAGGCTTGGAAGATGGCTTGTCTGGCATTGGGGTAGCGTCAATAGCTTCGAAGAGGGTTGGTCCGTTGTACCATGGGCACTTGTCGGACTTGTTGAAGACGTTGTCTCCGTTCAACGAGGAAGCGGGGATCATTGGAACATCGTCAGGCTTGAAACCAGCCATGCGGAGAAGTTGAGACACTTCCTTGCAGGCTGCGTTGTACTTCTCTTCGGTCCAGTCGACACCAGAGATGTCCATCTTGTTGACGTGGACGATGAGGCCCTTGACACCAAGCACCTTAGCAAGGAACGCGTGTTCCTTGGTTTGGGCGTTGACACCGTCGTTGGCTGCACAGAGCAACACTGCGGTATCTGCTTGGGAAGCACCGGTGATCATGTTCTTGACGAAGTCACGGTGACCGGGAGCATCGATGATGGTCCAGTAGTAGGTAGGTGTGAAGAACTCTTTGTGAGCGACGTCGATGGTGATACCACGTTCGCGCTCTTCCTTGAGTCCGTCCATAACGTACGCAAGACCGAATCCAGCCTTACCGGATTCTGCTGCAAGTTTTTCGTTCTTTACAATAACGTGCTCTTCAATGTGACCGGAGTCGAGGAGGAGACGTCCAACAGTTGTGGACTTTCCGTGGTCGACGTGACCGATAAACACGATATTGCGGTGTGGCTTTTTTCTGTCTTCCCATTGTGATGGCATGGTAATCGCTCCTTAGCAAGCCTTCCGAAAAGCAACCCCTATATCAAAAGCGCGACGCGTCACCACTTCACCTTTGGCCCAAATTTCGGGGTATCAGGACTTTATTCTGCATCCAGTATTTCACCCTCGTCGCCTATTTTGTAGAGACGCAGCGTGCTGGTAGCCCCTCGCATTGCCAAGGGACTTCCTGAGATCGCAACGACTCGCTCTCCTGGATTGATTCGTTTTTGAATCACCAGTTGTTCAACGGCTTGCTTCATGGTACGTGAGCCGCGGTCGTGTTCTTTGGAAAGAATGGCGTCGACGCCAGGGAGAAGACATGTGCGACGTAGAGCCCTGAGTCGATCGCTGACCGCAGTCACTGGCATCGTAGGACGATAACCAGATACGAGACGGGGCGCATTGCCGTGCTCTGTAGCAACCACGATACGTGCTGCCCCCGCTTGAGTTGCCAACTCAACTCCGGCATGTGCCACGGCACGAGTCGACCTGAATCGCGCCAAGGCATTGGGTCGGAGTTGATAGGAGTCCAAGCCTTGTTCGGTCGCTTCGGCAATCCGAATCATGGTTTGAGCCGTCTCGAGAGGATATTTACCAGAAGCAGTTTCTCCCGAAAGCATCACTGCGGTGGCTCCATGCCGAATGGCAGTGGAGACATCGCTCACTTCGGCTCGAGTCGGGCGGGGCTGATAGGTCATGGAATCCAGCATCTGTGTAGCAACGATGACTGGCATCCCTCGCTCAAGCGCCATGTCGATAATTTGTTGTTGGACAACGGGAACGTTCTCCAGTGGTATCTCGACTCCGAGGTCACCACGTGCCACCATCACTGCATCAGCAGCGTCCATGATGGATTCAAGATTCTCAAGTGCGGCGGGGTGCTCAATTTTCGCGACGATGGGAACGTGCATGTTGGCGGCTTTGACCGCTTCCTTTGCAGGAAGGAGATCGTCTGCTCTCCGGACATAACTCACTGCGATGTAATCCGCTCCGTTCTCAAGAGCGTGTGCCATAGCGAGTTTATCTTTCTCACCAATCGCAGGAAGGTCAACCAGCGTTCCCGGGACGTTGACGCCTTTACGACTGCTGACCGGCCCTCCGTCTTCAACACGGCAGAGCACGGAGGCGTTGGGTTCCCCTGGGGCTTCAAGGACGGTGAGGCGTATGAGGCCATCAGCCAACAAAATCGGGTCTCCGACCTTCAATTCAGCTGAGAGGCCTCCGTATTGAACGGGGAGATGTGTCCCGTTGGTAGCCTCTAAATCCTTCACCCCGCAGATGAGGTTGATCTCGTCGCCATCATGAAGGACATCAACCTCTGGGAAGGTACCCAAACGCAATTTTGGACCTGGCAAATCGGCCATAATACAGGTAGGGCGGCCGAGATGATCTTCGATGGAACGTATGCGATGGTACAATTCCGATTTGTCAGCGGGCTCACCATGTGAATAATTCAATCTGCAAACATCAACGCCGGACTCAAGCAAAGATGTCAGAACGGGGAGGTCATCACAAGCAGGACCGATGGTAGCGACAATTCGGGTGCGGCGCATGTTGTTGACTCCTACCTTCACTTGTAGTGCAAACGAATGACAAATTGGTCGATGTGGATGTCATTCCAGCGTTCGTTACGAATGGTCAACGTCCAATCCCCGTCCCCGTAGGTAGAATCCGTATCAGTGAACATGTACGATGAAAGCATGAGATGAATACAATCCTGTTCATCGTCATTGCAGTCGCCGTCATCTCTTGAGTCGGGTTCGGTACTCGATGTGTTGGAGGCTTCTTCGTTTTCTTCATTGAAGGCATAGATGTCCAATTTATTCCTGTTTTGAGCTGAAGAGCCTCCTGCAATCCAATCGTCATCCTGCTCGGGATATTCCAGTTCACCTACGACCTTACGCACGGTATTTGCTGCTTCTTTATCGTAATGAATGGTCACGTCAAAATCAATTTCTGCAGCCCCACTGGAACTGTTTGCGCCAATTTCAAAATCGCTCCAGTAACCAGCATAGGACACGTAGACACGGATGGTATCGCTATCAGACATTCCAACATCATTGGTGACCGTCAGAGCGATTTCATATTCGCCTGGAGGGACATTGGTCCAATCAACGGTCTGACCTACAAGGTCCTCATCGTTTTCGCTGTCTCCGTCGTTGTCTTTATCGACGTTCAGGTCAAGATCCCAAACGTATTCCTCAGCACCAATGTACTGAGAGGAATCGCCCGCATCGGATTCTGAAGCATCCAACTCAACGGTCGTCGTCTCGGTGACCGAGCGGTCCGTCGTCGATTTGTCACGAGCGCAAATCCAAAGCACAATGTTGCTTTGTTCATTGATGGATTCGTCTTCACAATCCTCTGAATCAGCGTATTGTGTGATGGTCGCTACGGGAGGCTGAGCACTGGCCTCTACGACGGTGATGGTACGAGATTGTTCAGAAGTCGTACTACCGTCTGAAACTTCAAGTTTGACCTCAAAGGTTTCAGCCTCATCAAAGGTCCATGTTGCCTGTTGCCCGGTTGCGTCAATATCGATGGTGTTGACGGTATCAAAATTCCATCGATAGGTCAAGGAGCCGTCACTGGGTGTTGAATCTGAGGCGTCGAAGGTAACGGTATCACCCACTCGGACGTTCTTGCTGGGCGAGAAGGAGAAGACGGCGAGTACGTCATCCGATGAGCCGCCAGAATCTTCTTCGAAAAGACAGCCAGCCATCGAAGAACAGAGCATCAATGCGGCCAAGAGTATGGACTTGAGCATGGTTCCCATGAACAACCGTGGTAGTCGGTTCATCAAAAGGGCTTCCTCACGATGTCTCTTCAAAAGTCAAATAATGAGGCTTGTTTATTGCCTTTCATCAAATCTTTTGCAGACCATCCAAAGGCTTCGGTGATACGCCCGAGTGCAGCAGCGAGGCGCTCGGCATAAAATCGTCCGTCATAGGCTTCCTCATCCATTGATTCTGCTTCAAGCCAAGGCGTCACCTTCATTGGACTACGACTGGCGTCGGTGACGAGATAGGAGACCTTCATGCCCGTTGTGAACCCGAGGCCAAGTTCAATGCGGCGGCGAGCGACACGCACCTGAGCCATGCTATCGGGATTGGCGTAATCTTTGGTGAAATCAACGTCCGCAGGAGATTTTACCGGTGTGCGAACCACGCGGCCTTTGCAGGATTTCGCCAATACCAGGCGTTGCGGATTGACCTTGGCCTCGTTGAGGTCTTGAACCCTGTGAATGGCATACTCCACGAGGGCGTCACCTTGGTCTGCAAGAGCGAATTTGAAGATCTCCTTCATCGTCTCGGTGAGGTAGGGGAATGAGTCGGTACGCTGCGTTTCATAACCGCGTATCAGCATCTCTTCGCTCGGCCATACCACTTGGCCGATGTAGCGCTTTTTTGCACCGTGGCTGAAGAAGACTGAAAGGCCTCGTTCAAATTCGAGGATAGCGGACTCACGACTGTAACGCTTCGCCAGTTCTTTGCCGAATTTTACCATGGATTGAACGCCTTCTTTGTAGGCCTTTTCTTTTGCTAAGGCTGCCTTGTCACCTTGCTCAAGCAAGACCAACTCCTCCTCTTCCATCCGACGAGGGATTTCAGGGTCGATCGGGCATCGAACGAAGATTGAGTCCGTATCGGAGTAAACGATGCCGTGGCCTTCATCTTCTACCGCTGCGATGATGCTCTTGATGTTTTGACGCGCCCAGGCAGTAATCGAAGAGCCTAAATCACGATGCGTAAAGCGGTAAAAGCCACTTGCGAAGACGCCATAGAAGGAATTCATGAGAATTTTTACTGCGTACTGCATTGAATCGTGAAATTCAACGGCGACGGTTCGATCTTCACGTTGTGCTTTTTTGAGTGCTGCTTTGTGTTCATCTCGTTGAGCCATGAGGTTCTCCAAAAGCGCAGGGACCATCCCTTTGCGAGCCGATGCAGGACGGAACACTGCACCTGTAGGTGCTTCATGAAGGGATTCACCTTCAACCGGCTGATAGGATTGGGCCGGGTCAACGCGTGTCGTGTAGCAGATGTTACGAGCGATCATGATCGAGGGATACATGCTCTTGAAATCCAGCACTGCAATCCAAGGATGGAGCCCTGCTTCGACATCGTGAACATAGCCTCCCGTAATTTGTCCCACCTTGGCCTCAGCAGAACCCGTGAGCGGGACGGCCACCCGTTGTTGGTCAGCCAGGCGGATGACCAAGGAATCAATGAGTTGGCTTGTACTCCCGTTCGCTGCTGTTTCAAACGGGACTTTGGCCACCGCTGCAACGGCTTCTTTTCGAGGGACTGCTTGAATTGCCTTGAGGATGTCAAGAGGAAGAGCCGCATCTCGTTCACAATAGGCCATCACCTCATCGGGTCGCGTGGCCCATTCCTCATCCATATTGGAAGCATCAACATCCATCTTGTGTTTGTCTTCATCATCGGGGAAAAGCAGCGTCGCGACAAATGAAAGTGTTTCGCGACGCGGTTTGAGTGCTTGCCTGGCTTGCCACCACGTATCCATGACTGCTCGCCCTGCGAGGTTCCAAGCACGATTGCTCTGTCGTTTCGGTACCAAAGCGTCGCGTTGGCGTTTGAGTTCAGATTCTCGTTGTGGCACGCGCCCCCAGCCGAACAATTCCGTGTGAAGTTCCCATCCACGTTTCAGGGCTTGAGTTCGGTCGGCCAGACGTGGCAGGTCAAAATTATCGATATTGTACCCAGTGATGATGTCGGGATCTTGCTCTCGTACCGTTGCCGTGAGCTGCTTGAGTATGTCCGCTTCATCGCCTCGATAGGTGAAGACTTCACGACGGCCCGTACCGATGTCCTCAATCCACGCTGCTGCACACAAGACAGTCTCGTGCTCAATGCTCGTCTCGAGGTCAAACGAAAAGATTCGGAAGGGTACTTGGAAGGGTTCAGCGGCTTGTAATTGCTTGACATCACATCGGAGCGTGAGGTCGACGGGATAGCGGCCTTCTCCTCCTGCGTCAACAATTGCTGCGAGAATGTCGTTGTCATCTTCGTTGACTCTTCGGTCAACAACATCGGCTGTGAAGGCGACGTGCATGCCAATATCCCGATCGAGAAAAAGACGGTTCACAAAGGGTATGTCACCGGAAAAAACCTGCCAAGATTGACTTCGGAGCGTTTTGCGCAAGGCTGGGACGTGGAAAGGTTGCTCAGTTTCAATGGTCCAAACTGGACGCTCACCGAGTTGAGTCCATTTGATGACCGGGCCGCTCACATCGACCACGTGTTCCATGGCCTTCACGTGTTTGATGCGGTCGACGAGGAAGGGTGGAATGCCTTCATCCACGTGCCATTCCCCAATCGGTGCACATTCAAAGGTCGGGCGTTGGCCATGGACGAGAAGGCAAATGGATGAACCTTCGTCGCTGCGGCCAAATAATTCGAGCACCGTTTCAGGCTTGGGTCCATCTGGCGTCTTCCGTTCCCGTGACCGGTAACGCCCGCTGATGATGCCCATCTGACCCTTCATACTTCAGCCTCCATCCACATTGAATTTACGACCCCATTAGAACCCATCTGTAGAAGATTTTCAATGACCATCGCCAAAGTGCATGCTTTATTCATGGAAATGGAGAGGAATGCTTGAAAGCCTCAATTCAATGGCACATGATACCGAGGTGAACTGTAGATGAATGAATCGTTTGATTGGGACAGCCTCACATTTTCCCTCACCCCTACCGAAACGATGTACATCACTCAAACCGAAGGAGGGGAACCTTGGATGCCGGGGCGATTGCAACCCTATGGCGACATCCCTATGTCCCCTGCTGCAGGTGTCCTGAATTACGGACAAGGCCTGTTTGAAGGAATGAAAGCGTTCCGAACCTCGACCGGCCGTATCGTCTTTTTCCGTCCTGAAGAGAATGCTCGCCGCATGCAACGAGGGGCAGATCGATTGAAGATGCCCCCCGTCCCTGAATCAGTCTTTGTCGACGCTGTTGAGCAGGTCGTCAATGCCAACCAGCACTGGGTCCCTCCCACTGGAAAAGGCGCCATGTACGTCCGTCCTTTGTTGATGGGAAGTGGACCGATTCTCGGCGTGGCTCCCGCTCCATCCTACACCTTTTTGATCTACGTCACCCCAGTAGGCCCGTATTTCAAAGGCGGCATGAGTGCCATTGATTTGCTCATTTCAGAGCATCATCACCGCGCTGCACCCGGAGGCTCTGGTGGTGTCAAAGCGATTGGGAATTATGCACCCGGAATGAAACCCAGTAAGGAAGCAAAAGCGAAGGGTTACGCTGAAGTCATTTACCTCGATGCTGAAACACATACGTGCATTGAAGAAGTCGGTGCTGCAAATTTCTTCTGCTTGAACGATGGTGTCCTCTACACGCCAGAATTAACGGGAACCATTCTCCCAGGGATCACACGCGACTCCATCATCCAACTCGCACGCCACCTCGGCTATGAAGTGGTTGAAGGAAAGGTCGAAGCAACGTTTGCACTCCAAGCAGAGGAAGCATTTTGCTGTGGAACAGCGGCTGTGATTTCACCCATCGGCTCAATCACACACGGAGGAGTGAAGAAGGTCTTCGGAGATGGGAAGCCGGGTGCAGTTACGACCCAACTCTACAATGCATTGACCGGTATTCAGAACGAAACCGAGGAAGATGTCTTTGGTTGGCTTCACCCGTTGCCTTAATCCCGGCGACTTTGAACAGCAGCGGCCAGAACGACCGTAGCAAGAGCCATCGCAACGGGAAGGGCTGGCGTATCCATGGCCTCTTCTTGACTCATGTTGCTTTCATTGTCGGATTGATTGGTCGGCGGCGGCATGGGTGCTGGATTGACGATGATCTGCCCTACCATGCCGAATGCTGCGTGAGGTTCACAGACGAAATCATAGGTACCGTTCATGCCGATTTCAAACGTGAATGCATAGTCGACGTTTCGTTCGGGTTCTCCTGAGTCGAAAACGCCGTTGGCTTCCACGGCGTTGTGAGGCAGTGCCTGTCCACTCCAAAAGAAGCGTACCGTTTCGCCTTCTTCCACCGTCACGCTGGACGGAGAAAAGCGAAGGTTGGTGCTGTCCACCGTGATGATGGTCTCGTTGGATGATTGTTCCTGTAAGGGTGGTGCGTCATCAACAGGTGTGATGTCCCCCTGCAATGGAGCGAGCAGAAGCAAAGCAAGGCACAAGGCTAAGGCGGTTCGCATGGTAAGAAGTTGAAGCCAAAGGTTATCAAAGCATGTTTCCAAATTCAACGCTTTTTGAAACTCTTACGTTTCTTGAAGCCGCCTGCTTGATTGGCTGATGTCTTTCGTTGGGCTCGTGCACGTCGGTCGCCTGCTTTGGGCTGACTCACGCTTTGTTGCTTGTCAGCCTGTCGTTGGTCACGTTGTATTTGCCGCCATTGGCCTCCGATGAGTTGCAACAATTCCTCTTTGCTACCTGCTCCGATTGAGTCCTTAGCGCCGTTTGCTGAAACCCAAAGTCGGCCTTCTCGTCCGTGGGGGCGTCGTGGATGAGAAATATTCTCTTCGCGTTTGATTTTTTTCAGCCCGACCTGTCGGGCTGCCATGAACAAGCCTTCCAAATCCGGCTTGAGCACGGAAGCGTCCTTGGGAACACGTCGTCCGCTGCGCCGCGAGGATTTCAAATCAAAATAGCCCGGCCAAACACAAATTCGGTCTGGGTTATGGTCCATGTTCTCGCCTCAATAGGGGGTTGTGCCCCGCATCCTTGAAGCCGTCGCTTGCTTCACTCGAGAAGAACGCCGTTGATAACGCCGTCTTTTCCTGGGCGGGATGTGATTCGGACGTGGCCTTTGTTGGTTTCAATAACAGCGCCTTTGACCAAGATATTTCGTCGCACGTAGTTGGGGTCGGAAGCGTTCTCGATCACGTTGTGGATTTCACCGAGGACGGTTTTTCCAGTTTTTGGATCGTTGATACTGACTTGGTTAGCAGCCATGACGCGGACCATGATGTTGCCACCGGTCTTGCGGTAGACCTTGCGCTTGGGTTCACCAACGAGGGCGAATTGCTTCTCAGTGGAGATTTCAGTTGCTCGCTTACCGCGTGCCTGTACCTTTCGTCCACCTGATGGTTTGCGTCGTGAAATTCCGTGCCATTGAGCCATAATGAAGCCTCCTGCGTCGCCACCGACCAGCACAGGCTATATGAAAGCAACCCTCACTCACAGCGCGCAATGATTTCCGAAAGGACCGTCCCCTCGGCGTTCAAGAGTTGAGCATGCAGGGCATCACCTGGCAGCAATTCTCCGACGCCTTCGGGAGTTCCGGTGAACAAAAGGTCGCCTTGGCGAACTGGCGACCATGCCTTGAGTGCCTCGATTTGTTGGTGCGGCGTCACAGAAATCTCGGACAGAGCGGCCGCTTGACGAAGTTCGTCGTTGACGCGGAGACTCAGATGCAAGCCCAACTGGTTGAGGGTCAGCTCCTCCCACGTTCCATCGTACGGTGCGACGTTGCCAACTACAGCGCTGGCGGCGAAACATTTGGCCTTCGCCCATGGCAATTGTTCGGCGCGTAACGCAGATTGGGTGGCTCGGTCCGTGAGGTCCAAACCCACTGCAAGGCCCGTTGGCTGAAGGCCTTCGCCGATGACAACGACACATTCAACCTCATGGTGCACTTCTCCGGGATGTGCACTCACGGGGATGACATCGCTCTCAAGTAAGCAACCATTAGGCTTCACGAAAATAATCGGCTCACTGGGTGGTTGATTCCCGAGTTCAATCGCGTGTTTGCTGAAGGTTCGAATCGTGCACCACATTGCCATGTACGGGGCAAGAAGCGGGTGCACATGAAGAACGCGTTGACGAAGAATGATAATCCAGCCTCTCAAGCAGGGGTTATGACGAATGAATGGACGATGCGGAAACGACGCCCTGTGCGCCGAAAAATCATCGCACCACTGCTCAAGCGCCTCGAGCAGGACCTTGGCGTGGACCTCAATGTGGATGGTGGTTTTCTTGAAATGGCTGAATACGGGCCTTGGACGATGGTATTCGTGGAAAAGACGCCGATTGTTGTCGAAGTGGTTGACGATGAAAACCAACGTTGTGTTTTCCTGACGTTGCGCGGCTTCCTCGACAACCTCGACGCCCAAAAATGGGTTGAGGTGGATCACGGAGCCATTCCGTTCTTGATGAACGGCGCTGATTGCATGGTAGCCGGCATTCACGCAGCAGAAGATTCGGTTGAAGCCGGCGAGTTGGTGTGGATTCGAGACATGACGCACAAGCGGCCCTTGGCCTTCGGCTGGGCAGTTCACGACGCTGAGAACCTCGTAACAGAAACCAAGGGTAAGGGCGTGAAGACCCTGCATTGGGTCGGCGATGAACTCTGGGAGATGGAATGAGGGGTTCATGGGGTTGCATGAGGAACCTAAAAGAAGGACGACCTCCTCAATTTAGCCATGAGGCAGTCCCTTCCGGTTCTCTTGTCCCTTCTCTTTTTGGCTTCAATCCTTCCAACATCTCTTGCTGCCGGAAGCGAGGATGGACAGGACATCAACCCTGATGAAAGCGAGGTCCCATTCTCTGTTGTAGAACGGACTTCACCGTCTCAAGATGGGGCATCATGGTCCCTCACCGTCCAGTTGGATGAAGAGGCACAGGCCAACGGTACAACGATCGCCATCACCACACAAATTTGCTTGAACAGTGGTGTTTGCAACCCGCCTGAAATCATGGACTCCACTGTCGAAGAAGGCACGTATTCAGCAAGCATTTCGCCTCCTGAAGACCATTCCTATGTCAACTGGCGCGTCAAAGCAACCTATGAGGACGATTCAACTGAAAATTTCCCGCAAGGTGACTGGTACAAGACCTGGTCAACCTGCTACTATTCGGACGGAACATACAGCGGCATTCACGCAGATGGAGACGGTTGCGATGTTCCCGCTGCGGGCGATGAGGGTGAAGGCCTCTTGCCTACAATTGGCATTGGTATCGTGATGGCAGTCCTCGTTTGTGCTGCCTATGTACGCCGCCAATGATGCTGAGTTAGCCGTGAAGGTGGTGCTCCACCAATCGTTCAACGAACCGTCGTTGTTCGCCCGACCAGTCACAAATGAACACCCGAACATGGCTTCGGTCCGATGCAAGAACGCCTTTGTCAAAACCCGACGCAATCACATCGCTTTGTACGAGAGGCAAGTTCTTTCCGCTGAAGATGAATTCGCAACCTTCGGATGATACTGAGGCTTCTCCGCATGCAAAGGTAATCGCAGTATCATTGCCCTCGCAAGCAAGTCCACCCGCCTGTAAAAAGCGCTTTAGAGCACTGAGAATACTGGACCCGTCGACTTCCCGGTTGCCATCAACGCCCCCGTAGGCTGAAAGAAAGGAGAGCTCTGCCTCATTCTGTTCCATGAGGTGGTCAAGTCCGCGTTCATCATCGGTCACGAACCTGCCTCCAAAACAGCGATATGGGTCCAACCAACGACACGCCCGTCAGTCCCATCAGCGAGGAGGGAAAAGGTGTGGTCCCAATCGCCGCCGTCCCATTGGCGTTGCATATCGACGGTGGTTGCTCCCGTCACCGAGTCAAAAATATCGGTGATGTCAAAACCGAAACCAGAACCAGGCACGACAACAAGGTAGCCGACTCTGGTGTCGTCATGCAGACCTGTTGAAGTAAACAGAGCCTCCTCACCGGTCAGGTCTGCAAAGCGTTGCTGATTCATCAAACGAGCCTCAAGTTGTTCCAAGGGCAACACTTCCGGTATTGAGTCACGGTTGTGTGTTACTGAATCGTCATAGGCGCCCCTTGAGAGGTATTCACACTGCAAATTCGATGCATCACCACTCACAGAAAAGAGAACCCACCCCGCGGTGTTATCGGTGGCTACCCACGAGATATTCCATTCGGTTGCAGAAACGTTCTTTTGATTCAAAGCCCGCCAAACATACCCGTTCTGGTCAAGTGCTGTGGTGGCCCCACTGGCCTCGCTTCCGAATTCATCCATGCACGTCATAGCGAGGTCGAGAGGATGGTCTCGGAGGGTCGAATTATCGGGAAGGTGATCCTCGTCGACGCCCCATGCAACCAGGTCGTTCTCGTCAGGGTTGAGATCATTGGCTTGCGGACGGTTATCATAGGACTTTCCAAGTTCAATTTGCTTGACGCCTCGTTGGAGGTAGGTGCGCTCAAAGGCGTGATGCAGTTCAAGTTCACCTTCAGGCAAGGCTGCATCAATACCACGTTTCTGCCATTCGGAACAACTGCTCCGACTGGTTTCCTCACTGCTGATGGCCACGTCAACAGTTTGCCGTGCTGCCCACGGACTGTCTGCATCCAGCCAGAGGTTCATCGTGGCATAGCCCAAACAGAAATCTTGGATGTCCCGATGACTCGCAGTAACCTTCCACATATTTGTGGAGCCGATTTTTTCGCTTCCAATCACTCGCCATTCCCATCCCGAACTCGTCCCCGTTGCATCGTTCGTGATGTAATTATTACCGAAAAAATCAGCCAATTCTACTGGCTGAAGGATGAGGCCGAGGCCGGGAGACAATGTTTCGAGACCGCCAAGAAGTCCTCCTACACCGTATGCCATTGCCGTTCCGTCGTAGGTTCCACCCGTGTTTTGCAGCGTCATATCGACCTGGGTGCTCAGTGTGGCTTGCTCTCGCAACTCTGTCCAACGTGTGATTCCGATATCGGCCGTTCCTTCTCTTCCTTCGGCGAAATCGGGGCACATTTGTCCGCCCGTTACACTCGTCGTAGGAACGTGCCCGTAAATATTGAATTTTGAAAAACTGAATGAATTAACACTCTCCACTGCAAGCCATGTCATGCCCTGCCCGCCCTTGGCAGCGACGGCGCCAAGGCGGTCCTCGTTGGGTTGCGTGGTCAATTCCAAGGTCGACCCGTCGGTGATGGCCAAAGAGCCCGTACCGTCAAACAAAAGACGCATTTTGCAGTATTCTTCAATGTCATTGAGCTGGTCTGTGATCAGGGTAACGTACTCATCGGATGCCATGAAGGAGCCTTCGCTGACCACGTACCGCATTTCATCCCCATATCGAAGAGAGTCGGCCGTGAAGGGTTCAAGTTGATTGTTGACATAATACCAGCCACCTGCACCGAGTATGAGCAGTGTCAGAATAACGGCGACAGCCTGCGGACGCTGAAGCATCTCTCTGAGGGTCAACGGTGCCTTGGCCGTAGAAGGAGAATCCTGAGGAGCAAGTTCCTCAGGTGCCGGAATGGCTGCTTCCTCTGGGAGTTCGTCATCGATGAGGTCAGCCTCTAAAATTTCGCCTTCGAGGATGTCGTCATCGGGTTCATCCTCTTGGGTTAATGGAGTTGAAGATGCCTTCGTTCGCACGGATGGCTTTGTTTCAGCCACACTTGGTGTCATCGTGTCGTCATCTTCGAGCGAAAGCATGACGGGTTCGGCTTCAACCTCCTCGCTTTCGCCTTTTTCAGCGATGTCGTCGCTTTCATCAGTCACCGAATGGAAGGTCGCTGTTTCTTCGTCGAAGACTTCGATGCCGAGGGTTTCTTTGTCAACGCCTGCTTCAAGCAATCGTTCGAGCAACTCTGCTTTTTTGCCTGTGCTACTGAGGTCATTAAGCACGCAGAGGGCTTTGAGTTTCGCCACCGTGAGTGGGGTGGTGGGAGTCTCTACCATGGTCATGCCTCAGCAAAGCGTGAGCCTCGTGCCTTTCAAGGGTGGCGTTGTTTTGTCAGGTTTTTG
The DNA here is from genome assembly GCA_030829545.1 of Candidatus Poseidonia sp. Lineage (GTDB taxonomy): Archaea > Thermoplasmatota > Poseidoniia > Poseidoniales > Poseidoniaceae > Poseidonia. The sequence continues at coordinate 33,200 of JAURAI010000012.1, forward strand.
CATCATTCTGGCAACGCTTTTGCTTCTTCATTCCGCTTGATAGGGAATGTATTCACCATCTTCACCCTGGACAAAGACGGTTTGGTCGTAACTTCCGTCAGCCATTTTCTTGTAGAAATATCCGTTTTCTGCAGGTTCAAAGGTGTACGCTGCTTCTTCCGCCGCAGCAGGTTCGCTAGAAGCATCAGGCGAAGCAACAGGAGCGCTTTCAGGGGAGCCAGCCTGCTCTGAATCTTGAGGTGGGCCACTGGGTCCTGCGCTGGGGGGGCCACTTGGACCAGAAGCGATTCTGGACTTATTGACTTCCGAGAGAACCTTCGATTCCGTCGTTTCATTTTCACCCTCAAGGATGGAACGAAGGACGCTGCCGTGTTTTTGCGCGCCAACAAAGGCAAATGCAGAGAGCGAGAGACAAGTTAGGCCCAGAAGACCACCAAAGAATTGGTTCGGGTATAATTTTCCGCTAACGCTTAGCCCGTCTGTAGATTGGCCAATCTTCTCTCCTTCATCGCTCATGTATTCCACAATAACACAATAATGGCCGGGGTCAATGGCGAATTCGAATTCATACTCACCGTCAACTTGAACGCTCTCTTTCGTTTCTTTGTACTGGTAGGAATGTGAGGCGCCTTCACGGGCTTCTGTGGTGTATGCACCAAGGTTTGATGCACAGTCCTCCTGTTCAATCATGTATACGCCGATGTGGACGTTGGATTGGGAAGGAGGTTTTGTTGCAGTCACCGTCAAGCGGACGGGAACGTCAAAGATATCCTCGCCATCAACGGGAACGCCCCATACGAGGCCCACGTCTTTTTCAGCGGATTGGGTGAATCCATCGTACTCGGCAGAGAACGGCATGGGGAAAAGGGCGAAGGCGAAGAGAATAGCTGCAACTCCAAGATACATGAACACGTTCCAGCGAGCCTTTTTGAGCCGCTCCTTCCGTTCTTCAAGAGATAGTTCTTCCAAGAGTTCATCTTGATCTTCATCAACAGAAAGTGCTCCAGCCGCATCAAGTTCCTCATCCGACATGAAAGACTCCACGGCCTCCGAGCACTTGAAAGGCGCGACCGCCCAACGTGTGCCCGGGAATGACCGATGGCATCAAAAACGAGTTCCCCGGTCGTGATGCTATGGGGCTTAGTTTAGCCGTCTTGAGTCGCGGACCGCGTCTGTACAGCACGCGCCGTATCGTCGAGGAGGCGCGTAACAAGGGATTGCGTGTTGAAGTATGCGACCCAATGAAATTCTCCCTGATGGTCACAGATGGGAGTGTCGATGTTCTCCACAAAGGCAAGCACTTCGCTTTTGATGCCGTCATCCCGCGTATTGGCCATTCAATCACTCAGCACGGTGTTGCCGTGCTTCGACACATCGAGCAGTTGGGAATTTGGACTGCCAACACCGGCCAAGGCATTCTGCAAAGCCGAGACAAATTGCATGCCTCGCAAATTTTGGCTCGTAACCGTATTCCGGTTCCACGTACGGTTTACGTTCGGGACATTTTGGATATTGAACAAGCCATCGACATCGTCGGGGGTTTGCCTGTCGTCGTTAAAGTCACACAGGGCACCCAAGGCGACGGGGTGTTCCTAAGACACACTGCGTTTGAAGTTCGTAACCTCGTGCAGGGGCTCTTGATGACTGGTAAATCGGTGCTCGTGCAGGAATACATCGCTGAATCCCACGGAAAAGACATTCGCGCTTTGGTGGTAGGGGATCGTGTGGTTGCTTGCATGCGCCGCCGTGCAAGAGGCCGAGAATTTCGAAGCAATTACCACCTGAACGGGACGGTTGAAAACGTTGACCTTCCCCCAAGATACGCTGAAGCAGCCTGCCGAGCAGCCCGCGTATTGGGTCTCAACATCGCTGGCGTTGATTTGCTGGAAGGCAACGACGGTCCTTTGGTCCTCGAAGTCAATTCATCGCCTGGCCTCGAAGGCATTGAGAAAGCAAGCGGTGTCAATGTAGCGGGGGCTATTGTTGACTACGTGATGGAAGACACGGCCTTTAGCGAGGTTGACCTCGACCAATTATTGCGAACGGTTCCAGGTTCGGGTGTCCTTTCTCTCCAGCTGCGTAACCATCCAAAAATGGTCGGGAAGCGTTTGGATGAAGTCTTTGCCTCAATTCCCGTATTCGCCCTCTCTCGAGGCGACCGTTTGGTATGGAATCCGGATGCAGAAGTTCAACTGCGTTATGACGATGTCTTGGTCTGTTATGGTGAATTGACCGAACTTCGCTCATCACTACGACAAGCGATGCTTGGTGTTCCGCGAGATGCACTCAACTTTGACGAGTCAAGAGGACAAACCGAAGGTTGATTTGCAAATACCCTAAGGCCAACCTGGAAAATGAGAATCTCACTTCATCATTTCTTCGATTTCCTTCGAAGCAAGAATCAGAGTAGGTGCCCAAAGGCCAACAAAGATACCAAGATTTTGATCTCCGCTGATAAAGTAGACGTACAACGAACCCACTACTGACAACATGCTTGCTACGAATCCTATTTTTGAAATTTGGCCGGCCATTTAAATTACTCCTGTTCACCAATGAAACCTGTTTACTAATAGTCTTATGTACATGACTTGAGTAAATACTTCAATTCAACGGACTGGTTGGTGCACGGGTCCGGAGGAACGTTTTTGACGCTCGCTTTCCAGAGGCTAACATGGGCAATAAGTCTGCGTTGATTCTCTGTTCAATCGGGATGTTACTCATCCTCAACATGTTGCCATTTGCTGTTGCTCAAAGCGATGAATCTGAGTCTTCGGCCCCGATGACGCGTATCATGATGTTGCCTCCGGAAGCCGAAGTCACAGGCATGCATGTTGATGCCAACGGCCATTTTTTCGTCAACGCCATGCATCCTGACACCGATCAGTACAAAGCGACGGTTGGCGTTGTTCACGGAGTTGATTGGAACAACCTTCCTGAAACGGTTCCCGCACTGGAGACTTCCAGCAGCCCGCAAGACATCTGGCACGGCATTCGCACATCCTATGGTGAATATCAGGTCCTCCTGCAAAGCGGCGATGTGCTGACCGAAGGTGGGTTGGCGGGAGGCATCTACGCTGCAGACGATGGAGCGCAATTGTACCTGAGTCAGAAGCCCGATTACAACGCCTATGTGCCCGCCACCGCCGACGGGCTTCGAGGTTTCCTTTACACTGCTTGGGAAGACCGCCCCGCTGGTATCAGTCAACTGGATATTGAATGGAATTCAACATCGTCCAAATGGGATGTCTTGAACAGTAAAATGCTTGACTTGAGCGATATTAACGGAGGTTGGGTGCTTTGTTTTGGCAGCATCAGCCCGTGGGGAACGCCTCTGTTTTCAGAAGAACTGTATTTTGACAACACTGAGCGATGGAACGACGAAAGCTTCCGCTACCATTACGACCAAACTAGACTCGCGGATTATCTAGGGCATTACCCGAATCCCTACGATTATGGCTACATCATTGAAATTGAAAACGCAGACTCTGCCGACCCTGATTTGAATCGACATCTCGCCATGGGCCGTTTCTCTCATGAAAATGCAGAGGTTATGCCCGACGAGAAGACCGTCTATTTGACCGATGACGGATACGACACGGTCCTGTACAAGTTCATCGCCAATACGGCAGGCGATTTGAGCGAAGGAACGCTGTATGCGGCGCATGTTTCACAAGACGAGAACAGGGATGCTTCCACTGCAGGATTTGATGTCAACTGGATTGAATTGGCTTCATCGTCATCAGCAGAAGTTCAAACATGGATTGACGAATACGACGGCATTACAACGGCAGATTTTGTAGCTGGCGAAAACTCGTACATCTCAGATGCCGAGATCAACGATTGGGCTGAAGCCAAATTGAATGACGACATCAATGGGGACGGAGTGATTGGAACTGCCGCAGACAACAGAGTTGCCTTCCTTGAATCTCGAAAGGCAGCGGCGGCTCTTGGAGCCACCGACGAATGGAATAAAATGGAAGGCGTGGCCTTCAACCCCAAGGTTCCAGACACCCTTTATTTGGCCATGTCGAGCATCGCTAACGCCATGACTGACGGGCAGGGCGACATTGACCTTACGCAGAACTACTGCGGCATCGTTTACCGAATGACGATGAGCAACCAGTGGAACGTGAACAGAATCGACCCAGCCATCATTGGAGGGCCTTACACCGCTTCGGACGACTACGAATGCGACATCAACAATCTTGCAGGACCCGACAACCTGCTTGTTCTTGATGATGGGCGGGTGCTTGTCGGCGAGGACACTGGAAAACACGAGAACAACATGGTTTGGTTATGGCAAGATGTTGATTCAATCGTCGTGAGGAATGAAAACATCACTGTGAACACGATTGCAGCTACCAACACTCCCTCTGACAACGCATCTCCATGGACCTATGAATACCAAGCAGAAGTTCGTGAACTACAACCTAGCCAAACCTATACGGCAATCATTCTCGTAAAATCAATGGATGATGGAGAAGTGAATGCCATGTGGTGGTGGAACGACATCAATTCCAACGGGGAACAATACAACCGTACGTTTTCAATTGAGCCCGGCTGCTACGTCATCGAAACATCGCTCTATGAACGGGACGATTTCAATACTGATGTGAAAAACGCCACCGTTCTCTCTGATTCGAGGGAGGAAGTGGTCGTTGGAACAGGGACCTGTACGGACGGACGTTACGTCGGAGAAGTCGTCATCAACAACGGCACGGAAGAGACGAATAACGATGCAGAACAAGAAGCCGACGCTGTTCCAGGATTTGCTTTCAACCTCTCCATAACGGCGACCGTTGGAGCGCTGATCTTCCTTAACAGAAAGCGACGGTGAGGTCCAATCGAATCAAAGGGTAGCGTCTGACAAGACCCACTGCAAGCCCTTTGATTGGGCTAAAACGAATCAATGGGTTTGTGCATTGACCCTTTGATTCGTTAGGATAACAATTAGGGCAAAGCGAAATTATTGCCAAGAAATTCTTCAAGCACAATCTCATGAGCCTTCCAAAATTTCTGCCATTTTGTTTTCTTTGTGTCTACATCATGATTCAATAAAAGTGTGTTCAATGAATGGATTCCAGGAGTTGCATACTTGATGAGCATAGAAGCGATATCTGTCTTTTCAAGATTGTAGTGTGTTCTTTGATACATTCTGTAGATTGGATGATCCATCGGAAATTTATTTATCCATAGTTTCCAATAATCTTCACTGGGATAACGAGATTTTGAATTTGGAAGTCTTCTCGAAAAGAAACCTGCTGGGATTGTCGGAACGTGAACTATCATTTCCTTCAGTAATTCGACTTCTTCTTCGGAGCATTTCTTAATCTCCTTTTTTGAATGTAAGTAGCACATATCATCACCATTCATCGCTTTGTACTGGCATGGAAAATCCATTATTGTTAAGCCACTGCATAATCGAGGTTCAACACGCAAATTCGAATGATAATCCCACCATGAAGAAATTGTTCTTGCATTTGAATCTGTTTCAAGTTCAATTCTTTGGTTTATCTCCCGAATCCATTTTTTTGGCCATTTGTGATGATAATAACTTTTCATCCTTCTTCTTTTGGCGGGAGAATTGCCGTAATAATCGTACAGAACTTCGCAGAGCAAATGGTACTCGTCCATGCGAGCACCTCTATTACTTAGATAATGTTCAAACTCGGTTTTCATAACGTGGTCTTCTGTGAATAAAGGACGCAAATTATCAAGGCTCCAAACCTTTTCTGAAGTCTTATAATCTTCAATTATGCTTAGAATCGCATCCGAAACATGTGGCGGTTCATTACCACTGTCAACACGCTCTTGCAACTCATTCAATTTATCTTGATTTGAGCCAAAATTTTCGTCCCACCTTCCCAAACTTAACGGAATAGTGTGATCAATTTGCCATGAACCGAAATTTTCCCAACTCATGTCATTGTAAAAATGGCGTTCAAGGTGTTCAGCTAGTTGAATCGGAGTCCACCCCAGTCTATCCCATAAGTTTGCAGTAGACCCATGGTATTCAGCAAACCGAATTCTGATTCTCTGCCCGCACTTTGACGCCAGTTCACGTGCGGATTTTGGCATGGATTGTCCTAGTTTTTTTTTGATATAAAGACCGCTTACTCAGAGGGCCCCCTCTGATTGAATGGGTAGGCAGAGGGTAGCGTCTGTATCGACCCACTGAATCCCCTTTGAATCGGGAAATAAAATGCAAAGGGGTTTCGGATGACCCCTTGCAACTTATCCGAATTGATTTGTATATACAATTGGTTTTTGGTCATAATTATAAGAAAAAGTATACTGTCTTGAAATATGGATATCCACAATGAAGTTTGGGAGTCACTTGGATTTTATGTATATGCATATGTAGATCCGACAAATTTAGAAATCAGATATATCGGTAAAGGGACTGGAAACAGGGCACTATCTCATCTTGATTCCAGTGAGGAATCGGAAAAGGTTGAATGGATTCAAGGACTCAAAACGATGGGTAAAGAACCTCGGATTGATATTATTGCTCGGAATTTAACGGAAGAAAATGCCCTTCTAATCGAAAGGTCACTAATCGATGTTATTGGATTAGGGCATGGAAAACTAACAAACAAAGTACGAGGCCATGATGTTCAATCTGGGAGGGAATCAATTCAAGAGATTGCAATCAAACTTAATCCGCAGCAAGCAGATTTTAAGCACAGAATCCTTATGTTGCGATTAAATCAACATTGGCGACCAAATATGTCTGAAGGTGAACTTTACGATATAACAAGAGGGATTTGGAAGTTAGGGCCAAAAAGGGAAAGAGTTGAGCTTGTTCTCGCTGTTTCGAATGGGATTGTCAGGAAAGTCTACGTTCCTGAATCATGGCATCCTGCAGGAACTACAACTTATTCTTACAAGCACCCCGATATAGAAGAAAAACATCGTTCAAGGTGGGAGTTTGTAGGCAAACCAGCAACGGAAAAAGACCATTTAGAATACATGCACAAGGATGTTAGTGGATTCTACAAGAAAGGTGAGCAAACCAGTACAAGGTATACATTTCAGTGAAACAACCCTTTCAACACCCACGCGTGAAATTCTCATGATAGGGTACCGTTCCGACATGCACCTCACGAAAGAGGTTCAAGAGCGATCTCGGCAGATTCTGATCCGTTTGGGATTTGTACGCGCCCACTTCGAAGGCCCGATAGATTCCATCCAATCAACGGCGTTCCAATCACGGTTGGCAAAA
>JAURAI010000024.1 GCA_030829545.1 Candidatus Poseidonia sp.
CACGGCGCGATTAAATAGGGGTGTTAAGTCGGCAAGATACCCACGTCTGTGGATGGAGTTGACATCATGTCCCGAAATAGCACATCTGACCAAATCAAGAAAGCCCTTGGTGTGAAGAAGTGCAATGGCAGCGTTGACTCCGCGACCGAAAGTCTACCTCTTGAGAAGGCCATGGAAGTGGCCCGAACAAAGGCAGCCCTAGGTCACTTGACCGGAGCAGATCTGAAAGCACAAACCAAGGAAGTCATCGGGACTTGCGTGGCCATGCGTGTGAAGATTGACGGTCATTGGGCCAATGAAGCCCTCGCGATCATTAACAAAGGAGAATGGGACGAGCGTTTTAATTGAAAATCACGGACCGCGGAAGAGGTGCCTTGAGCACTTCGTAGACCGCAGGGGTGAATAATATGGAAGATAAAATTAGTGAAGCAATCAAGGCGGCTGTTGAATCAGCTCCTAAGCGTAAATTCGTCGAATCCGTGGACATTTCGTTCACCATCAAGGACGTAGATTTGAAGAACCCAACGAACCGTATCAAGGGAGAAATCCGTCTTCCCTCTGGCCGTGGTCGTGAACTCAAAATTGCTATGTTCGCCGCTGGTGAAGCAGCAACAAAAGCAAAGGCAGCTGGCGTCACCGTCTTCTCTCCTCAAGACATTGAAGACTTTGGCAGCAAGAAAGGCCGTGCTAAGAAAGTAGCAAATCAATTTGATTTCTTCCTTTCCGAAGTCCCTCACATGGGACTTATCGGTCGATACCTCGGTGTCGTCCTTGGTCCACGTGGTAAGATGCCTCGTCCTGTCCCTCCTTCCCTTGACCCTGGTGTTCTCGCCAACGGTCTACGAAGCACTGTAATCATCAAGTCTGGTGACAAGATGACCTTCCACGCTTCATTCGGAACTGTTGAGCAATCTCACGAAGAACTCATGGCCAACGTCATGGAAGTCTTCAACCGTGTTACCAACAAGTTGGAACGTGGCGTCGGAAACATCCGCTCTCTGTTCATCAAGACAAGCATGGGTCCAGCACAACGCATTGAGGTGGTCAATTGATTCCAAAGGTCGTTTCATGGAAGAAGGATACTGTCAAAGACCTTCACACCTTGTTGACTGACGGCAGTACGATTGCCATCATCGACATCCACGGTGTTCCTGCAGGTGCAATGATCGGCATGCGTGCTGACCTTCGCAAAAACATGAAGATTCAAGTTGCAAAGAAGCGACTGATGAAGATTGCATGGGCCCGAGCAGGCTTCAACGCTGAAGAACTCGATGAACTCTACGCTTCTGCTGTACAACCTGCGTTGATCTCTTCATCTTCCTTGAACTCCTTTGAGATGTTCTCGGCATTGAAGAAGACAGAAGCCGGCCGAGCTGCAAAGCCCGGTGACGTTGCTCCTTACCAAATCGTGGTTGACAAAATGGACACTGGAATGCCTCCTGGCCCCATTGTTGGTGACCTCAACTCCGTTGGAATCCCTGCTAAGATCATGGGCGGTAGCGTCCAAATCCAAAAGCGAACGGTGATTCTTGAAGAAGGCGAAGTCTTCGAAGGCGACCTCGGAATGATGCTGTCAAAGATTGGCATCAACCCAATGGTCACTGGACTGCGCTTGTGTGGTACTCTTGAGGGAGGCACACTCTTCGCTCCAGCAACTCTTGACATCGATTATGAGCAATTCGAGACCGACCTCATCAGCTACGCTGCTGGTGGATTCAACCTCGCTTGCAACATCACGTGGTTCACCACGCAAACGATGCCTACACTCCTTGCAAAGGCCAGCCGAGAAGCGCTGGCTGTTGCTCTGGAAGCGGCGGTCGCAACTGCAGACACCCTTCCACACTTGGTGGCTCGTGCCCATGTCAGCGCTCTTGGCGTTGCAGGCACACTGAGCCCCGACGCACTCGACGACGAATTGGCTGCCATGATGGGCGCCGCTGCATCCGCAGCAGCCTCAGCCGCAGCCGCTGTTGACACGAGCGCTTCTGATGCCCCAGCTGAGGCAGAAGAAGAGGAAGACGAGGAAGAAGAGGCCGGATTTGACGGACTCGGAAGCCTCTTCGGCTGAACACACAAAAATTGAGGTGAAAAAATATGGAATACGTATACGCTGCTATGCTACTGCACGCTGCTGAAAAAGACATTGATGAGAAATCGGTAAAGGCCGTCCTAAAGGGCGCCGGAGTCGATGCTGACGACGCCCGAGTGAAGGCCCTGGTTGCCTCCCTTGCTGGTGTTGACATCGCTGACGCCATGACCCAAGCCGTTGCTGCACCTGCAGCAGCAGCTCCTGCCGCCGCTGGCGGATCTGACGCCCCTGCCCCTGTTGAAGAGGAAGAGGAAGAAGAAGAGGAAGCAGGCTTCGACGGTCTTGGATCCCTTTTCGGTTGAGAAACGGTATCGAGCGCCGCCGAGCGCACTCTTGGACGCGACATGCTCGCCTCCTTCGCGTGATGCACGGTTGACAAACTCGGTTCCCTCGCGGCAACACCTCGCCTTAACGGGCGGGACTGCGAACGACCGTGCATGCACACTAGAACAAACACTATCCTGAGCGTGAGCTTTCTCGTAGAAGGGTTCAACACCCAACCCCGATTCGAAGGCTCATGGTGCGAAGAGTAACACTTGACATTGAAGTCAGTGTCTCACCCATTGAGGCTATCCGTGTCTTTCGCGAACTCGCAGAAGAGGCGGGTTGGTCGCTTGAACGTCACGAAGGCTCACGGCTTGTTGATCGCTTCGCCATCATCATGCCTATGGCGCAATCTGCCCGAACACTTGGAGTGAAGATTCTCGACGGCCCACTCAAGGGGACCGAACTCACATGTTGGTCGGAAACTCGGGGCTCAGCAGGAGCGGTCAATATCGCATCATGGCTGGTACCTGGAGGGCACGATCAACCACAATCCTTGCTTATGATTCAGCATTGGGTGGCTCGTTTTTCCCGCTGTCCGTGGCGTTGGTCTTTTGGGGAGCGTTCAAAGGTTGGCTATCTCTTGCCAGTGTGGCGTAAATCGCGTAAATCATTCACTTCACTCGGCTTTGACACCAGCAAAACAGGCTGGCCATATACTGCTTCACAACCTTGGCCGTAGAATATTTATCCTGTAAGCCGATTATGATAGGGCTCCCACTTACCTTGGGCAATTCCCACCTCCCCCTAAAGGGGGAGGCGGATAGCATGATGTTGGAGCGACAACTAAACAGTGCAAAATCAGTCATTCTGGTACTGTTGATGCTCTCCATGTCCCTCTCTGCAGGAATTGTAGAAATCAATCGTGTTCCATTGCTGGACGCACAAGATGTATCTGCGGTTGGAGCCAGTTGCTCTTCGATCACTCGGGACTCAGGGACGCCAATCTTTGTAGATTCAGGGAACGGTTCAGATGAGTGGGAGGGGACGTGGTCCTGTCCTAAAGCATCGCTTTCTGACGCACTGAATGATTCGGTCTCAGACGATGAAATCATTCTCTATTCGGGACGCTATCATGAGAATGTCACTGTGGATAACAAGGACAACCTCCTGATTCGTGCAGCGGAAGACGCTCGCGTTGTATTTGATGGTACGAAAAGCATCACCGGTGAGTTGGATGGCGTTTGGGGTGCTGCTGACAGCGATGGTATCCAAGAGGTAACACTTTCAGAAGATGGCTGGCAGTTGTTCTTGGCCTACGAAGAGCAAGTTCCTGCTCGATGGCCAAACGCACAGTTTTCGGATGAGACTGTATTCAATCGGTCGTATTGGGCAGAGGGAACCTTGACCGGTTCCAACAATGCTTACACGAAAGGATGGTTGACAGATGCTGGACCAGAAACAAGCGTGCATTCAGGACTCAACGAAACCATCAACGCAACGGGCCTCAATCCCGTGGGCGCCATTGCAGTCATGAATCTCGGTTCATTCCGTACCAACAGTCGCGTCATTACCGATTGGAATTCAGCCAACGGTACATTCGCTTACGATGGAACCGGTGTGGGTTGGAAAACCAAACACCATGCTTACTTCCTTGAAGGCAAGCGAGAACTCATCGATGCTGATGGCGAATGGTGGTTTGACAATCCAAACAACAAACTTCACTACAAGACGCCGTCGGGCCAAGACGCTAACAATCTTGACCTTCGTGTCAAGGTTCAACCCTTTGCAATCGGCGTTGAGAACTCTGACGGGGTAACGATTCAAGGCATCGATTTCTTTGGAACAACCGTGAACTTCAACGAATGCGATGGATGCAGTATCACCAATTCCACGCTTGAGTATCCAAGCACCTCCAAGCGAGGCTTGGGCATTGCCGGCGAATCCGAAGACGACCGATGGATGACCCGATTCTACCGAAGCACCAACAGTTTCGTGGACAACATTTCCATCACCAATACCGACGGCGGTGCGATTGAATTCCAAGGTTCAGCAGGTCAATCTCACAATAACACCGTGAACAATTCCTACTTCCATGCAATCGATTGGTCCGCAGCTGACCAGAAAGGACTCATGGTCACAATTTACGAAGGCGGACGTGACATGTATTTCACCAACAACACCGTTCACTTGACCGGTGCTTCATCCGTTTTGTCAATCGGTGATGCGCCGAAGGTGTTCTACAACCAAGTGTGGGACGTCGGCCATCTGCAAACCGATGGCGCTGTTGTTCAGATCATGCAAGCCGAAGCCCCTGGAGCTGAAATTGCGTACAATTGGATTCACGATGTCATCAAGTACGGTGCTCGCTTTGATGCACCGATAGGCGAAGCTGGCGAGGGTCGAAATGGTACGATGCACCACAACGTGATTTGGAACGCTGCCGGTGGGTTGATGGTCAAGGGTGATTATCACAACATTCACAACAATACCGTGTTCAATTCCTCCGCCAGCAAGAACGACTTGATCATCCTCACCGATAACGATGTCAACAACGGGAACTCAACCATTCACCAAAACGCTGCTGATAAGATGGCTGACCACAGATCAGACTCATGGTCGCTTTACCCCCTTCCTTCTGGA
>JAURAI010000022.1 GCA_030829545.1 Candidatus Poseidonia sp.
AGACCAGATTCGAAGATGGGTGTGATTGTGCTGAACAACGGCCAATCCCACTGAGAGTACCAACATCACAACCACAAGGTACCACTCGATACCGTTGAACCACTGCCATGCCATTAGGCCTGGATATGCAGCCATGTACAATAATGACAAGATATCTGCTCTTCGCAGAAGCATCTTCAATTCTCCAATCCAATTTCCGCTCTCATATTCTCAAGATGGGCATGTACATGCTCGACAAAGAAACCATGCATCAAGAACCGATATGAGAGACCTGTTGGCCCTACAAGAATCATTGGGAATCGATTGTAGGCAATGTCTGCAAAATTTGCGGCTCCGACAATATCGTCGATAAGCAACCCAACTGAATGATCAAACTGGAATGAGTTAATGGCGGCCTCGTATTCCTTTGAAGTAAGCCAAAAACAAAACGACGTCTTGAACAATTCATGAGCAGTCTCAAAATCAAGGAATTGAGTCCATTTTTTCCGATTAACGCTGTAATCCACTCTAATCGGATTCCAATTTTCCCATGCCAAATCTCCTTTTTCAATGGGCCAATTGCTTCTATCTGGCTGTTCAAGATCTCTCATAGTCATCAATACCCCCTGGTCATGGTGGACGAAAGTTTGAACCATCAAATCACGAATCATTTTCGGATAAATCAAGACCGGTTCGACGTCTTTCTTCCCAGAATTGTCAATAACGAAATTGAGGAGATTGCTTTCAGCTTGGAAGTGCCGAAGAATTAGGACATTGGCTTCTGGTCGAACGAAATACTTCATGAAAAAGCAAATTTGCCATTGAAGAAAACCGTGCGCTTTCCATTGAATTGGTAGCAATCGTTTGACATAATATGTAATGTGGAGAGTCATCGTTAGAATGCTTCGAAGAGTGGGGAGTATAATGATACGAAGAGGATTTTTTAAGTCCTTAACCCAGTATTCTTTCGCTGTAGCATCGAGAGGTAGACTGTCATCTCCCACCAGCGCATCGCTCAAAGTTGCAGGAATTCGCCCGTGATTTCCGGCCATTGCCTTAGCACGCTTACGTTCGATCTTACGTTGTTTTCTTGTCATAGGTTTATCATTCGAGGCCATGTTCAACTTCCTCCAGTTGTAATCGGTATAGTCTTGCAACTACCTTGGACGTTTTAACAATAGAAGAGGTGGCCATTTCATCGACACAGACCTCATCTAGCATAGCATAGAAACGTAACATGTGGTCACCATCATTGTGCCCGTGATATGACATGAAACGTGTTGAATCTTCGGTTAGGCCAGTTAATTCTTGAATCCTTTCAGCCCAAGACCGAGCCATCTTCTCGCCAAGTCCTTCAATAATCCACATTGCCCCGAGTAAATCAATTGGATTTTGGCGAGAAGAACGATGCATCAAATAACCATGTAAGGCTTCACTACCGATATTTCTCTCCATCCCGAGAATGTCTTCGATTTTCCCTCCCGAAGCAACATAATCTTGCTCTAATAATTCATAGTCCCGATGCTCATCAACAGCATGAGAGATGATGGTGGAACGTATTTCAGCATGATTTCGATCAAAACTGCTTGCAGCTCGAGTTATCCAACGCGCACCCTCGATTACCTGCTGGCGAAGATTTCGGAGTAAACATAGGTGGTCCTCTATCGTGTAAGTACCTAAATCGATTCGTCGCAGCAACGGAACTGTGGATAAATCTCGTTCAAATCCTAGCCAAACGCGTAGCAGTTGTTGTAAGCATTTCTGGGCATTTGGATTCAAGTTGATTCCTTCTGCCTCTTGGTTGCTTTTCGAAATGTTTGATACACCGCCAATCATTATTTCTCCATCGTTCATTGTTTCACCACAGTAAGTTGCATGTAAGTCGTGTTAAACCTTCCACTTTCCGGCACGAAGCACAGTATGGTTTGTCCTTCTGAGAGTTCTACTTCATCGGTACGTAAGAATTCGTCAATCATGATGAAAAGCGAAGCTGCTCCAGTGTTACCACGAGTATAGAGGTTGGTCCACCATCGCTCTTCAGGAATACCAACTCCAGCAGCATCCAGTAATTCTAGGATTTTATCCTTAAATTGATGACTGGAATAATGGCAGAGAAAATGATCTACTTCGGCAGGCTTTGAAACTCCCTCTTCCGCTAATCGAAGGTATCCATCAACTCCCATTCTCAGAATGTTATCGAGTAATCTAACATCTTGCCGCATCAACAAGGCTCCTGCAGTTTCAGCATCAGCATAAGTGTCGTAATCCTGCCACGTACGTTCATCATCGACCCTTCCGGCTGAGCCAACACTCATACATGTAGGGAAAGCATGGGCATGTGAGAAACCTCGAACCCAATCAATTCGCAAACTTACCCCCTTTGGTGCAGGCCTATTTTGAAGTAACAATGCACCAGCTCCATCCGAGAGCATCCATCGTAGAAATTCTGTATTGAAATCAACAGATTTCTCAGCAAAGGTAGACTTGGTTGCGGCCTCATACCGTTGCTTTTTCAGTAACCTACTTGCTAACTCACTAGAGACTACAAGTGCAGCCTCATGCTCTTCAAGTCGTAAACTGTTCCATGCTGCTTTGAGAGCCATCATGGAAGAAGAACAAATTCCGTGAGCAGTTAAGATTTCGAGTTCTGGTAAGCCTAATTCTGCTTGGACCATACTGGCCATGCCAGGCGCAGGGTGATCGCCTTGGGTTGTTGCTACAGCTAACATTCCAACTTTATCTCGCGATATATAAGACCGGTCAAGACATTCTGAAGCAGCATTAGTAGCCATTAGGGTGTTGCTGTGAGTAGTTTGTTGATTTTTATCAATAGCGTAATGGCGAGTTTGAATTTTATTGGATTTTTGGATTTGAACACGCAACCATGACGGTTTTCCATGAATGGCACCTAGAACACCTTCAACCTCTTCAACGGCAATAGGAGGTCCAGGAAGAAAAGCACCCGTACTCGTGATATAGACGCTCATGATTCCACCTCTGCAGCGAGATTACGTTCATAGACGTAACATCGCCACCACTCTTGGAAGTAGGGTCCTACAACAAATATGCCCATGGTGGTCATGTATAGGATTGCATAGTTTCCTGTCATTCCAAGCGGTTCGTCGCGTAGTGAGAGGCCAAATCCTCCTGCCCAATTGAGTGTTACTGTATCGACGAAAACACTCCATTTACGTACAATGATGAGCAATATTAGGAAGAATGGAAGAGTTGCAAGATAGTTGTGAGCATGAACTTCCCAAATACGAATTTCTCTCTTACCTGTTGTGTAGTGCACATCATAATGTGCTACAAATTCGTGAGCGATAAGTGCAGCAAAGCAAATTAACATGATTAGAACATTGACTTCAAATATCAAGGTGAGGACGAGAGGCAAACCAATTTGAGCGCCCATAAGTATGTGCACATTTGCTTCGCGAAGACCTGAAGTTGCTTCGATATTTGTGGAACGATGACACCACCAATCGAGCATACTTGCAATACCCCACAATGGTAGCAAGACATACAACATTACATTCAGAACTAATGTTGCTTCATCCATAAAACCGCCCTCCGTAATCTAACCCTCTAAATACGGGTGAAACAAGAAGCAATACTATGGCTGCTTGTTCACTGCACATAAGCACCCCTTTGCCTAAGCCAAAATAAACCATTCCCCGACATAATCGCTTCGGATAGGTGCAGAGGGCGTATCCGAATACCCATTGCAAGGTTAGGTGTCAATCGAAGGGCTCGCAGTGGGTCTTGTCAGACGCTACGGTTTGCCCGGATGCCTCGTCAAAGGGACCCTCTGACGAGGTCGAGCGACAAAACACAACGCTTGCACGCAGCCCAGGTCAGGCGTCAAAGTCCAAGACAACTTTACCGCAGTCTCCCGAGATGGCCAGTTGAACGCCTGCCTCAAACTCCGATACTGGAAGACGGTGGGTCAAGACCTTGTCGACGTTGATGAGCCCACGTTGAAGGAGATCGTGCATCGTGTCCCACGTTGACCACATCTTTCGACCGTTGATGCCCTTGAGGTGAAGGTAGCGGAAGACCACCTCGTTCATGGGCACGTTCGGCATCGATTGACCGTACACCGAAAGGACGTTGACGTAGCCTCCCATTCGGGTGGAATGGATGGTGTTGGCCAAAGCAGCAGCAGAGCCGGAAAACTCGCAACTGTTGTCCACGCCGCGCCCTTCGGTGGCCTCGAGGATGGAGGCGACAACATCGTCATCTTTCCCCAGCACGAGGTCCGCTCCGAGCTCCTTCGCCAAATTCATGCGGTAGGTGTTGTCCCAATCCACAGCGATCACCTTGCTCGCCCCCATGGCTTTGGCAGCGTTCACCGCAAACAGGCCGATAGGGCCCAATCCGTGGACGGCTACGGTGGCCCCTTCGATGGGGCCACCCGTCAAGGTGTGAATGGCGTTGCCCAACGGGTCTTGAATCGACGCATGACCCGGGTCAAGACCCTTGGGTACATGGCGGGCGTTGACGGCGGGAACGACGAAGTACGGGGCAAAGGCGCCGTTGCCGTGCACGCCAAAGATGGAGCCGTTTTCGCAAATGTGGGCGTTGCCTTCCTCGCACCGTGGACACGACCAGCAGGCGAGGTGGCATTCGACGGCGATGTGGTCGCCGACGGCGTGGGTGTCGACATCCGAGCCAAGCCCGACAACCATTCCGCTGGTTTCGTGACCGGTGATGGTGCCCAAAGGGACGTTTTTCCGACTCCAATCGTCCCATTTCCAAATGTGAATATCGGTGCCACAGATTGATGTTGATTGGGACTTGACCAGCACCTCGCCGGGTCCTGCAGAAGGAACGGGGTGGGATTCAAGGCTGAAGCCGCCTTCTTCGTCCCGGGTTTTGGTCCAGGCGGTCATGGTCGCTGGGATGGAATGCACAACTCGCCCTCGATTGGTTTCTTGCTGGCCACCTTTTCATTCTTCGCTCACCGTGTCCTCAACGACGGGAGGCTCCACGGTCCGAAGATGAGGTTCGGTATGTTGATAGGGGAGGCGCGACGGCCTCAAATCCCGTTGATGGTGCAATGAAATACGTCGTGGTCAGCGGAGGCGTTCTGTCAGGTCTTGGGAAAGGCGTGACGGCGAGCAGTATCGGCGTCCTCTTGAAAAGCGCAGGACTGCGCGTTACTTCAATCAAAATTGACCCGTACCTCAACAGCGATGCTGGCACGATGTCCCCGTTCGAACACGGGGAAGTCTTTGTGCTGGACGACGGTGGAGAAGTTGACCTTGACCTGGGCAATTACGAACGTTTTCTCGACATCAACCTCTCCAAAGACAACAACCTCACCACGGGTAAAATTTACGCGAAAGTCATTGAAGCCGAGCGTCGAGGCGACTATTTGGGGAAGACGGTTCAGGTTATTCCTCACATCACCGATGCGGTGCAAGATTGGATCGAAACCGTGGCCGCGCGTCCAGCCGATGGCAGCGACGAGCCTCCCGATGCCTGCATCATCGAACTCGGTGGGACGGTGGGCGACATCGAATCGGCACCCTACGTTGAAGCGCTTCGCCAATTCCAATTCAGAGTTGGCCGGGAAAACGTCACTTTTGTTCATGTCTCCCTTGTCCCCGTGATGGGGCCCGTGGGCGAACAGAAGACCAAGCCCACCCAACACACCGTCAAGGAATTGCGAGGCCTCGGCATCTCGCCCGACATTCTCGTGTGCCGTTCTTCGGCCCCACTCACCGACGAAACACGAGAAAAACTCGCCGCTTTCTGCCATGTTAAACCTCAAGCCGTGATGTCAACCCACGATGTGCCCAACATCTACCACGTCCCCTTGATGCTGCAAGAACAAGGGATGTGCGACATTCTCGGCGTGGACTGCCATAGCACCGACCTGCTCTCGCAGTGGGCCACGATGGCTCACCACCTTGATACGCTCACCGAAGAAGTGCACATCGCCATGGTGGGCAAGTACACCGACCTTTCCGACGCCTACCTCTCCGTCATCAAAAGCCTGCAGCACGCCGCCATGGCGGTTGACCGCAAACTGGCCATTGACTGGATTGAAGCCAGCCACCTCGAGGCGACGTGGGAAACAACCGAGCGAGAGGCGGCGTGGTCTTTGCTACGAAATGCCCACGGGGTTTTGGTCCCCGGTGGCTTTGGTGACCGTGGCATTGAAGGGAAAATTCTCGCAGCGCATTACGCACGGACCGAATCCGTGCCCTACCTCGGCATTTGCCTCGGCTTGCAAATTGCCACCATCGAGTTCTGCCGCAATGTCCTGGGGCTCAAAGGCGCAAACTCAACCGAATTCGAGGACAACCCCGAACATGCTGCCGTGGTGTTCATGCCTGAAATCTCCAAAACTCATCTTGGAGGAACCATGCGTCTTGGCAGCCGGCCAACCTTGTGGCAGAGCGAAGGCTCAACGATTCGAGCCCTTTACGGCGAGGGCGATTCGGTGGACGAGCGTCACCGCCACCGCTACGAGGTAAACCCCGATTTGATCGAACGAATTGAGGGTTCTGGCCTGGTCTTTGTCGGCAAGGACGAATCCGGTCAGCGATGCGAAATCTTCGAACTTGAAGACCACCCCTATTATGTCGGGGTGCAGTTCCATCCCGAGTTCAAATCGCGACCGGGACGGCCAAGCCCGCCTTTCCTCGGGTTGTTGCAAGCGGCTTCAAAGCGTTGACGCAAACAGATTGGCCGAGCGAATCAATCCAAGATGCTGTGGCCCACGAACAGCAGAACGACGGCAACGACCGAGAGGGCCCGTTGCATGTGAAGCAAACGAGCACCGCGACGGAATTCCTTCGGGGGCCATTTCTGTTGCATCAAGTACCCCGACACCACCAAAAACCAGAGTGCCCCCATCGCCACCCAAAGCGTCCAGTGCCATTCGAGCACGTAGCCGTGAGCCGTTCCGACCGCAGCGGCAGCAAAGCCAATCCAATTGTGAGCGCGCATGTAACGCCGGTTGAACACGCCGAGCGATTTTTTGAACGGCCTTGCCTCCTTGTTGAAAAGTTCGGGACCGTTGGCGCGTAGCCACTTGAACAACGGCTTCCAGACCACGATGGTCAACGTGGCCACCATCAGCCAAAGAGCAACCTCGCCCGTTCCTTCCCCGTCAAGCCCGAGGAGCATGACGTCATCATCGTCGTCATCGTCGTCATCATCGTCCGCTCCAACCGTCGAGAGGGTCAGAAGAAACACGAGGCTGAAAAGCAAGAACCATCGCTTCATGGCTGCAAGGCTTCGTTTCTCTTCCTTAACACTCTTGGTCGTTATCGTTTCGCCGTGAAGTTTTGAGCCAAGATTCAACCAAATCAGGCAAGAGGCCTCCTGCTGCCCCAAGATGAACCTCGTCAAAAAATTCGACGTTTGCTGGTGCCTCAGCGTTCACAAGAATCGTTTGAGCGCCGGCCTGTTTGGCTGCCTCCACCAAGCCTGCGGCAGGGTAAACATG
>JAURAI010000002.1 GCA_030829545.1 Candidatus Poseidonia sp.
CTTATGGACTCTTCGAGGGTGGTGGACGCTGGGGGATTTGAACCCCCGGCCTTCTGGTTGCAAACCAGACGCTCTTCCAACTGAGCTAAGCGCCCTTGTAATCCAAGCGGTGAGCCTCTCCCTTTTGAGCCTTCACCTCTGCAGATGATGCCATCAAAGCGATGACGGACACTAGCAAGGTAGATCCGGTCAATTTCGAATGAACACTGTAGGCCCGCTTGGAGTTGCTTGGCTCTTTGACTGGAGGCTGTAAAGTGTCAAGCACAATGTTCCGCAAACAAGTGGCGGCATCATCAGTGGAATGAGGATGGCTAATGTTTGGCTAATTGCGATGATTGTTGCGCCCAGCAGCGCAATGAGGTAGGCTGCGATGTTCGTTGCTGAGAGCAATTTTCTGGTTCCCGAGATGGTTCCGTTCATGGGGTTGAAATCGTAAGGGAGGTATATGACGCTGTGTAATCAAAACCAACCTGTGTGACTGGCCTGGTATTCTAGGTTCAACATCTTGCCACAGGTGTCCTCTCATCTCTAGAAACGTGACCCTGAGGGCAACTCAACGGAACCATTCAGACACAATCAATGGTAGCATCTCGGTCGGGACCGACCCCGACACTGGTGCAAGGAACGCCCACAAGGGTCTCTAATTTTGCAATGTATTGTTGGGCTGCTAACGGAAGCATTGAGATTCCTTTGCCGCTCTTGTTGGCGGATGCTGCCATAGCCAGCCACTCGGGCAAGGAGAGGGAAGGGAATCCTGGCATAGTGATGTAGATGGGTTTGCAGCGGGCGATGGCAGAAGCAGTCGAGGGAAGTTCGGTAATTTCCTTGCCGTCCAATTCGTATGCCACACAGATCTTCAATTCTTCAAGTCCCCCCAATACATCGAGCTTGGTTAACGCCAGACCGGTAAATCCGTTGATTCGTTGAGCGTGACGCATGACCACCGCATCAAACCAACCACAGCGTCGTGGACGCCCGGTTGTTGTACCAAATTCGTGACCGACCGTGCCCATGTGTTCACCAACCTCGTCGTTGAGTTCAGTTGGCATAGCACCGTGGCCAACACGGGTGATGTAGGCCTTGGTAATACCAATCACTTCCTCAACGTGGCCGGGGTGGATACCTGCACCGTGTGTGGCGTTTCCTCGGGATGTCACTGAGGAGGTCACGAAGGGGAAGGTACCCTGGTCGATATCCAAGAGGCACCCTTGGGCGCCTTCGAGAATGACATGTTCCCCAAGTTTGAGGGCATTGTCAAGCATCAAACCGGTGTTGGCAATGCAGTGATGATAGGTATCGTGAATCCATTGGATGTTTCCTGCTAAATTTTCGTGTGTAATACGGTCTTTTGCTCCAGCAGCTTCCAGCGATGCATTCATTCTCGCCACCGTAGCAGTTGTCCATGCATCATCCCCGAGCACCTCGGCTACATCACCGAATCGAAGACCAACACGGTTGATTTTGTCAGCATACGTGGGGCCGATGCCACGTCCTGTGGTTCCGATTTTTTTGTCAAGACTGTCCATGAACCGGTGATATGGCAGGATGATGTGGGCGCGTTCACTGATAAACAAACGGTCGCCTTTCGGATCTTCACCAGACGATTCAAGCCAACCCTTCAATTCAGTATCAAGAACCCAAGGGTCAACGACCATACCGTCACCTAAGATGAGATGGCATTCCTTTCGAGTGATTCCCGAGGGCAAGAGATGGAATTTGAGGACTTGCTCGCCCAGAACAACCGTGTGGCCAGCGTTATTTCCTCCTTGGAATCTTGCCACCCATGTCGCCTGTTCTGCGAGACGGTCAACGAGTTTCCCTTTTCCTTCATCGCCCCATTGTGCACCGAGAATGACAGTAGCCGGCATGTTCCTTCCTCAACCACTTGCCAAGGCAGACCGTCTTTGAACTCTGTGTTCCACGTCAATGAAGATGCATGGTGAATGCCGCGACGAATGTTCCTCGTTTTGGAACGACCGTTTATAACCTCTCAAGTAGAGTAAAAGACAGTTGAGCAGAGGGGATAGAATCAGTAAACGGTCTATTGCGCCATATTAAGTGTATGCAATAAAACCTTGAATTTAAATACTACCTGCTTACACTACTAAACTAGGAGTTGAGAAATTGAATCAGAAGAATCAGTCCCAAAATGCCGGAGATACCGAACGCGCAACGCCACGTCGAGGATTCGGGGGTGAGCGCCCGTCACGTCGAGTACTCGCCGGTCACACCCGACCATGTGAGGACTGTGGCACCGTGAATTGGGACTTCAACGTTACACGCGGAGAAATCACCTGCGGCGAGTGCGGTTTAGTCGTTGAGGAAAACGTACCAGACCCAGGTGCTGAATGGACCAATCGAGACAACGGCGTCGACCGCTCTCGTGTGGGGCGGCCGGCAACCTACACTCTTGCCGACAAGGGACTCAATACCACCATTGACGTTCGAGATTTGAACACTGGCACTGCATCACGCCACGGCATGAGTTCACAGGCACGGCGAGATTGGCGACGACGTAGAGTCATTGACGAACGCTCAAAAACACGCAAGAGCAGAGAAAGGAATCTGGTTAAAGCAAATCAGTTCATTCGTGACCGTTCCGGACTTCCGTCCCCGCTACAAGAAGAAGCTGCACGTCTGTACCGACGACTGTCTGGAGAGGGCTTTGTTACCGGACGGTCCATCGCTGGTGTTACCGCAGCATGCACCTACCTCGTTGCACGACAGGAAGAATTACCACGACAAATTCCGGACATCGCATCGGCGTTCGAGATCACCGAAAAGGACCTCTCACGTCTTATTCGCCAGGTATCCCGCCGCTTGAACTTGCACAAAATCACCGGGCCAAACGAATATTTTGACAAATTCATATCTGACCTTGCCCTTGAACCGAGTACCAGAAACCCATTGGACAGCCTCTGGCAGACCATTGAACCTCACGAAGATGTTTGGCAGGGCAAGAAACCGATGGGGGTCGCCGCTGCACTCATCTACAAAGCATGTCAGGAAGCTGAAACACCACGAACGCAGTCCGAAGTGTGTGCTGTAGCCAATGTGTCCGAAGTCACCCTTCGCGGGTTGCTTCGCATCATTGATGGCTTGATTGCAAAAATTCAAGCCATGAAAGCAATGGAGTGAACAACGGCAACCTTGATGAATTACCTCTTCGAGCCAGTCAACATGGGATTCAAGGCCAATGCCAGGAAGCACCGCAGAGACAACGGTGACGATGAACAGATCACCACGACATCATCCAAAAAGGAAGGTGAACTTCCGTGCGGTATTCGCGATTGTGAAAAATTCGCAGACAAGTCGATGGGCGGTCGTTCCCTGTCAATTGAAAATGCCATTGACGGATGGGGATCAAGTGGATATGAAGCGCGCAAAGGGCGTGTCCGAGTCTGCAAGTCCTGCTACCGTAAGTGGAAAAAGGAAAACAAGTCCGAGGACATGTATTGATTTCACTTTCACATTCACATTGGGGTCTGGCAAAAGACCCTCTACCGGCGGCGCACCATGAGCGTCTATGAACCAACGAACTATTGTCCGAAGTCTCACGACAGAGGAAGGTACACTTGTGGGCATGAACGATGGGTTGATCATGTGGAAACCCAATGAAGGTCGACCATTCCGTATGAATCTCGAGGCCTTGCCAACCGTTCTCCTCGTTGTCCGTGGGCCGATGGGAAACATCGATCTTGCTGCTATTGGGACGGCATCAGGTCATGTCAAATTACTGACCCTACCTCGTTTGGAACTGATCACAACATTTTCACTTCAGGAAGGAAGCGTCCGAGCCTTGGTCCTAGCCAATGAAGGAACATTGCAATTTCTTGCAGGGACTCAACGAGGAGGAGTATGGCGTTTGGATGATTCAAAGCAGACACGTGAAGAGCATTTGTTTGGCATTGAAGGCCCGGTGTCAAGTCTTCACTTGATCAATGGCAGTGTTCACATCCAGAGCGGGTGGTACCGCCACGAACGAAGCCTTGATGGTTCATCGGTACGGGTCGAAAATACTGCTGAAACCTACACCGTTCGCCGTCAAAAGCGGCTTGACAGAAGTTACATTCTCCAAAGTCCGGCTTAAACGCTCTCTTGTTCTTGAAGTGGCCATGGCGAAATCGGTGTTAGCCAGAGTGCTGTTGCAGCTGGACGATGCCATGAAGTTGGAGGTTGACCGTCGTTGTCAGCGGCTTTGAGGAAGAAATCAAGATGACGTGACAAAACATCCTGTATATGCTCATGTCCCCGAATAGCAGGGCCCTGGAGAGGAACGATCGATTTGAGATTCATTCGTTTCATACGTTGGAAACTTTCAATGATGTCCAAGAGAGAACCTCCCGGCAAATCCCAACGAGTAGGCCGGTCAGCACGAGGCAGAAGGGTTCCGACAATCAACGTTGAGAGATGAGGAATCAGATAACCCAAGCCATCTGGACAATGACCAGGGAGGGATATCGCTTGCAATTCACCATCGCCCAAAGGTATGATCTCGTTTTCCTCAACCTCAACCGTCGGAGTTTGGGGCATGTCAGAATCAAATCGACTCGCCCACGTTGTGAAAAAATCACCAGTTTCTAATGCTGATTGACCGTCAAAGTGAATGTGAATCGGGACGCCATCAAAGGCTTGAGCGATGTGCAGAGCCCCACCAGAAACTGGAAAACGGCGTGAGGTCAACATGATGCGGTCAATACTACCGTCATTGATCTGACCTCGTATGCGCTCAACTTGAAGGGATTGATACCAAGAAGTCCCTGCATCGACCAGAATATGGCCGAGTTCCCCAGATACAAGAACGGCATTCCCGTCATGATGAATCGCAGGAAGTCGAATCACCTTCATGGCCAATGCAGGTCACGGCCGAACTTGAACATACCCAATCGTGGAGGTTGCGATTAAATAGGGGGATTTGGTCGCAGAAGCATGGCACGATTCCCTGAAGCAGAAGAACGCTTGCTCCGCGTGAAGATTTGCATGAAGTGCAATGCACGCAATGCGTGGAAGGCTGCACGCTGCCGCAAGTGCAGTTACAAGGGCCTACGCCCTAAGAATGCTGAACGCAAGGGCAGCTGATCAAGCCAACCAGTTCAACAATAATGCAGTTGGTTCACCCAATGCTACCAGTGGTAGAATTGCTGGGAACAAGAAAACCAACAACGGCATTTTGAAACTCACCCAAACATGTGTCAAGCCTTGCTCCTCCAAGCGTTGGATTTGCATCGCAAGTGAGGCTTCACTCGGTGTCTGTCGTGGCGCCCGAGCATGATGAACCACACGTGTCTCACCGTTAGGCATCTCCATTGTATCACTCAACAACCAGACATGTCGTTTCGTGACTTGATCAATCGAGATAACGGAGGCGTGCCAGGCAAGACGAAGATCACCAAATGAGCGTAGATGGCCGTTTTTGACATTCAACGCGAGCATGATTGGCGGAATAAAGAGGAACGCAAAGCCACCCCAAATCAACAAAGCCACGCTGACTGGAAGGAGAACCACCGCATCGGTAGTGGAAGAGAAGATCAGTGGCACGGTAGCCCACGACGGAATCAAAAGCGTCACCCACATGAGCGCTTTTGCATCAGCACCTCCGTGGAGCAGACGGAATCGCCAAGCCAAATCAATCACGAAAATCACAAGGAATACTGATGCAGTCTTCCACCAAAGCATGCCCAATGCGTCGCCGTCGCCCAAGAGAACCTCAATCGGCGTTGTGGTTTGGTACCGGACTGCACCTGCGACAAATCCGGCCATTGAAACCACATACCATATCAAGAAAATTCTGTCCATACCAGAACCTTTTCGAGCATCACTCCAAGTTGGTCTGCCGAAAACTGAGATGCTTGCGTATGCTATGACTCCTGAAGCAGTGAGGTAAATGGTCCAATCAGCGCCTTGATTCATGAGGTCGAGTGCCCAAATAAATATGGCAGGCTTTGACCATTCAATCCAATGTTCATTGGCCACACGCCTGTTCTTGTGGTCCATCCACGCTGCAATGCCCATTCCAAGCAGTAAAACCACAATACGAGTCCAGCCCAAGATGACCTCAGTCGTGACTTCCATAAGCAGAGCAGTGAGGCCATCATCTTAAAGACGGCCACCGTTTGGTTGGTAATGCGTGCAATTTGGTGAGACCTATGAATATCGAAGAACGACTCGAACAAGTGGCCTCAGTCATCAATCAAATTGATGATCCAAAAGTACCCCGAAACATTCGCCGTCAAGCCAAAGAGGCTTGCGAACAATGGTTGCTCAACAAGGGCAAGAAACTTGATGTCCGTATTGCAATGTCCCAATCAAAATTGGAAGAACTCTACGAAGACCCGAACATTCCTCCCGAGTTTGGGACATTGATTCTTACCATCAATACTGAACTTGAACGAATCCTTCGTGAAGTTCTTTGATTCATTCTTCCTCATCATCATCATCATCGAGAGCGAAGATGAGTTTGCCAATGAACAGGCGTTCCATGACACTGAGTTTTCCTTCTGTGACAATGTCCTCGAATTGCCCACCCCAAGCACGAGGCTGCTCCATCATTGAGATACCAACGCGGATCAATTGTATTTGATCGATGCTCAAACGGCCACGTCGTAGAGCATATTCCGCAGCAATTCTCGCAGAGATGAGTTTCACTTGTTGGTCAGAATATCCAAGAACATCCTGTAATTCTCGGAGCATCCGTTCTTCATAGGCAGTAATCCTGCCGTCCTTGATGGCTTCTCGCCAGGCATCTTCAAGCGTTGGTGCCCGTTCGGAGAGGAGAATTGCCAACGGTCGAGTGGCCTCAATGTTCTCAAGAACGATCTTCAAGATGACGATGAGCGGGATGGAAAGAATCATTCCAACAATGCCCCAAACCCAGAAGGAAAAGGCCGTCACAACCAACAAGAGCACCGGGGAGATGTCAAGTGCTCGACCAGCCCATCGAGTTTCAATCACATTACCCCAGAGTTGCTGGTTGCCCAGCAACAACACAGACATCACGATCAGCATGCTGGGATCGAGAAGAATAAAACCGAGAATAAGTGGAGGTATGGTGGCCAAAAGTGAGCCGATATAGGGGACATAATTGAGCAAAAAGGTGAGCAAGGCCCACGTGAACCACAAATCAATACCAAAGAGGAGCATCAGAATACCTGCACAGACTCCCGTACCAAAACCAACCCCTGTCTTGACAACAACGTAGGTGTTGACACTGGCTTCAATTTGGTCCCGTATCATATGAACTCGTTCACTCGCACCTCCGGGGTAAGCCCGTTCAATTCGGCCCGGCAAGAGACTTGCTTCAAAAATGATGAACAGCAAAAAGAACAACACGGTGATGCCCATGATGAAGAGAGAGCCCATGCTTGCGAGCAAACTGCTCATCGCATCCTGTACGCCCGAATCGTCGGAAAGTACACCCATGCTGGCCAGGTCTTGATCGACGGTGCCGTTCTCAGTAGCTCCTGAATCAAGCAAACTTTGCCCGATGATGGGCATGTTCTTGACCTCATCCCAGCGCACATCCAATTGATCCATGTACTCGTCCATTCGGTCTTCGTCGTCCAGCAATGTTGCTGCTTGTTGGTAGGCAAAGAATCCAGCACTCAACACGATTAAGATGGCTAAGAGCAGCATTGTGATGTAGGAAAGCATGAGAGGGAATCCCTTTTTCGACATGTAGTCTGCACCGGGTTTCAAAACGAAATAGGTGCCCAGTGCAATGAACAGAGGTTGGAGTACATCAATCAGATAAACCAACCAAATCGTGACCAGGGTCATGATGATGGCGGCGTGAGATAGAACCGTAAGACGATGACGGAATTGGGACCCATCCCAGACGCGCTTTTTTGTCTCCATACGCCCCCGAAGGCAAATGCCCTCTTGAATACATCTCCGAACATTATTCTGCTTCTTGAGGGGTTTTTGAGGGTTCTTCAAGCGTGGGCAGACGGAGTGTAAGAAGTGCAGATATGACCATCAAAGCGCCACACAAGTGGAAGGAAGTGTGGTAATCCCACGGAAATTCACCACGGTAGGAGAGTTCCCAAACAATGCCACCTGTAAGAGGGCCAAGGATACGAGCGAAAGCACCCAGTGATTCCTGAGCACCCATGACAACGCCCAATTCATAGCCCTCTTTGCGGGCAATCCTTGTCAGATAGGTTGACGATGATGGTTGAAAAATACCGTTTCCAATGGCAATGCAGGAGACGACGGCGAAGAGTTGGATCCAAGCCATTGAGGCTTGTGTATACGGTACAAGAGTCAGGCCGATACCAGTGATGACGATGGAAATTGGAATCAAACGACGCGTTCCAAAGCGCCGAGTTAATGGACCGATGAGCGCCCCTTGAGTCAAAATACCAAGCAGACCAATCATGGCGAATACACGACCGTTATCTTGTTCTGAAAAGGAGAGGCCACCAAGGTCAACATTCATCTCAGTGTAGAGAATGAACACTGCATGCATGACGGTGAAGCCAAGGGTGAAGAGCATGGTGACCCAAATCATGGCTCCGATGCTGCCCTTGCCCAACATCGAGAAGGAATTGGACATCATGGATGACATTCGTTGCGACCAACTTCGCTCATCCTCAGGCCTTGCTCGCTCAGTATCCACGGATTCTGGTAATTTGTAATAGGCGAGAATCAAGGAACCGGTTGAAAGAATACTCGCAATTACGCACGGAAGCAGATAGGGATAGTTCTCAAAGACAGTGCCTACAAAGAAATCCCACCGCTCTGCTGGACTTGAGAACTCACCGCCGAGGAAAGGTCCAATTGTAAAACCAAGGCCGAATGCTGCTCCGATAAGACCCATTCGTGTAGCAAGTTGCTGAGGTGTGCTGACGTCACCAATGTAGGCCCGTGCCACTGCGATGTTGCCGTTGAAAACACCTGCAAGGAAGCGAGCCCCAAGTGCGAACATGAGCGTATTCGAGAAGCCAAAAGCCGTGAAGAAGACCGTGTTGCCTAACAAGCCAATCATCAACACAGGACGCCGTCCAATTCGGTCAGAAAGCGAACCCCATAAGGGTGAGAACAAGAATTGAGCAACTGAATACGAGGTCATCAACAGACCGACCCACAGGCCAATCTCAACGATACCCTGTTCCTGAGCAAGATCTTTGACGAGATAGGTGAGAAAAGGTATGATGATACCAAAGCCAATCATGTCGATCATGGTGACCATAAAGAGCACAAAGAGTGCTGCTTTTCCGGCGTCCTGCTGCTGAGTTGACATGGGATATCCACCTGTCCTACTGGAACTCACTTTTTGTAGTGCGCGATGGGAACTCAACAAAGGAGCGCCTTTGCGATTCAAACGAGTGAAATCTTACTCTGTACTTCGGGTGTCAAGCGGTCGATGACCGCTTCAAGGCGTTCAACCAGACCTGCTTTGTGTTCGTGCTTGATGAGGGCGTATTTCATCACTTCATCGAGCGTGTCAACAGCGACCACTTCAACCATCTTTTCAAACCGGTCGTCGAGGAGAACATCCTGAATATTTGCTCGTGGCACGACGATGGTCTTGACGCCCGAACGAGCTGCCGCTTCGATCTTAGCAGTCACTCCGCCGATGGGAAGGACTTCTCCACGAACGGAGAGAGAGCCTGTCATGGCCAAATCCTGACGAATCGGGATGCTCTCGAGGGCTGAGATAATCGCCGTAGCGATGGTAATGGAGGCTGAATCGCCATCAACACCGTGGGTGTCAACGAATTGAATGTGGATATCATAATCCGAGATGTCTTTCCCCGTTAATTTCTTGATGACTGCACTCACGTTGGTGACACTTTCCTTGGCCAAATCCGACAGACCACCCGTAGCGTGAATCTTACCTCCGCCACCTTGTGAAGGCGTTACAAGGGCTTCAACGGGAAGCATGATTCCACTGAAGTCAGAAAGACCTGAGTTCGCTCCAAGCACTGCCAATCCGTTGACACGGCCGATACGTTCCCCTGAATTCACCAGCATGGCATAATCTTGGCGTCGCTCGATCATCCGGTCTGCAACTTGTTGCTCGAGCGGTTTGGCGATGTTACGAGCACCGAGTACATGTTCTGCAGAAGTGAACGGTGCTCCTGCTTCCACTGCAAGGTCGCCAGCAATGCGGACCAATCCGCCGAGTTCACGAAGTCGGAGTGATAATTTGCCGCGACGTCCGGAACGACGCTGAGCTTCACGAAGGATGATGGATACGGCACTCTTATCGAAGTGAGGGATTTCACGAGCAGTATCGATGTCGCGGAGAACTTCCTGCGCAATGAAGCGAATCAAGCGGCGTCGGTTACGGGAGGTGTCAGGCATCTCGGAGTTGACATAAACTTCGTACCCGTAACCACGAATACGGCTTCGGAGTGCTGGGTGCATACCCTGAATCGCATCGAGGTTACCCGCTGCGATGAGAATGAAGTCGCAAGGCACAGGTTCGGTCTTGGTCAGTGCGCCAGAGGAACGTTCTGAGCGACCCGAAATCGGGAAGGCTCGCTCCTGCATGGCGGTGAGCAGTGCTTGTTGCTCTTCAAGACGCAAGAGGTTGACTTCGTCAATGTAGAGGACACCTTTGTGAGCACGGTGAATAGCACCGGGCTCCACACGGTCGTGAGCGGGTGTTTCCATACCACCGGATTGGAACGGGTCGTGGCGTACATCACCCAATAAGGAACCAGAGAGTGTTGCAGTCGCGTCGATGAAGGGTGGCAATGTATTGAGGTCATGCTTGACCAGTACTTTGGGAACACGACTGTCATCAACTGCGCCTAAGCGACTGCGAATAAACATGTATCCAAAGACGAGAAGGAAACCGCCAAAGAGCAAGGTGAAGAGGTCTCCGCTTTGCAATGCTGCAATGAGCAAGAGGAAACCGATGGCTGCGAAAGCGATGAAGAGCATGCGCTGGGATTTTTCACGTTGCTGGCGAATCGCTTCTTTTTGCACTTTGACGATGCGCTCGGCTCGCCCTGCTGGAACGGTGCGAACTCGTGGAACGTTTTCGTCATCCTCGTTGGGATACACCAATACATCTTCGAGTGCATCTCTGGGGAGCAAATCAGTCATCGAACGAGCAAGCATCGATTTTCCAGTACCTGGGTCTCCGATCATCAGCATGTGACGGCGTTGTTCAGCGGCTTTCTTAATGACGACCGAACCGGCTTCTTGGCCGATGACTTGGTCGACCAAACGGTCAGGGATTGGTACATCTGCAGTTGATTCAAATTCAACGCCTGCAATCCATTCCTCAATGGATGCGGTGAGGACATCATCGGCTCCAGTAGGTTCTGGAGCCCAGACGGTGACTTCGGTTGCGTCCGCATCCTCTTGGAGTGAGGATTCAGAGCCAACAGGGGGCTCTTCTGAATCTGGCGCTTCATCCGACACAATCTTTCCTCTCCACGCTCCTCTTTAGGGCTATGCTTTCGCACAAGCCTGTTGAGGTATCATAAATGCTGGCTTTATTGTAGGTTCATTTGGTCAAGGTATTGCTGCCCGTAGTACATCCATTGGTCCATGGTCCACCCTGCTGGAAGCCCACCTGGCGGGAGGGGAGGTCCAGCTTGGGTAGCGGGAGCAAGCGGAGCTGGTGCAACTGCTGTGACCGGCGGAACTGCTGCTACAGGTTGCTGGAAGATCTCTTGGGCTCCTCCATACATTGAATTGGCAACGCTATCTTGGACGGGTAGAGTGGCTTGGTCCCACTTGACATCTTCTAGGTCGCTACCTCGGCCGCCTCGCATGAACATCACACCGAGTAATGCTGCGAGAATGAGAACGCCCAGAATGATGAAGACGAGGGTTGTATCAAGGCCTGAACTTTCTGTCTCTGCGGAACTGCTGGCTTGTTCTTCGGGGCAGTCAGCACGAGGGTCATCGCATGCGATGTCGAGGTTGGTGTTGAGGCTTGTCAATTCTTGGCTGAGTGCAGTCGTATCGCCTTCAGACGAAGCAATGGTCTCCTCAAGCGCAGCAATATCTGCGAGAAGGTCATCTACGTAGGATGTGAGCATCTCGTCATCCATGTCAACAGGAGCGGGCATGACTTCAGTGATGGTAAACTTCAGGCCATCGCCGAGCGTTTTGTAGTCGTTACCGTCTTCGTCGACAGCTGCTGTTATTTTGAAATCATAGTAGTCTTGGTACTGAGAGCCAGAGTTACGCATGTCGAGGGTAAGTGCCCATCCGACATTGGACTTGGCGACATCAAGAGATTCTGCCATTGTGGCGAAGCAAACACCAGTAAGAGCGCTGCAGAGGTTGATGCTGAGGTCAATACTCGTCATCACAGGTGCATCATCAGTGAGCATCAAAGTAGCAGTTGGCGTTTGGCCGACATAGGTATCCTCCAAGTGGACGTACATGTGCCCGCTGCCATCATTGTCTGGTGAGAGGTAGAAGGGCAACGCGTCGAATACATCAACCGTCATGGTGTAGGAGTTGGTTGCGAATCCATCGGTTGCTGAAATAGTCACTGTTTGTTCTCCAGTTTCCTCAAAGAGCAAAATCATGTTTCCGTCAAGGATGTTGTAACGTGCTGCACCTGGTTCTGAAGGCGTGACGGTGATGAAAGCCTGCTCAATTGGGTTGTCAACATCGACCATACGGGCCTTGAGGTTGACGACCATTTGCTTGTTACGCTTGAGAGAGAACTCTTCAATTTCCGTCATGTCAATGCGAGGTGCATCGTTGATTGGGTTGATACGAATGGTCACTGTTTGATCGGAGGATTGCTCACCGTCGCTGGCACGAAGAGTCACGGTTGTTTCTCCGTTGACATCATCGTCAACAGCCTCAAAGGAGAGCATTGAATTCTTCAATTCAACAAATACGACTTCTGGATTGCTGTTGCTCATCACTTGAAGTGAGAGTGTGGATGAATCTACAGAAGCACCGGTGTCATCGGTATCGCTGAGGAAGGTGGCGAGTGAAAGCAGGCCACTGCCACCTTCGTCAATCATTTGAATGGGCAAGCCTTGCCATCGGGGTTGGCCGTTTTCAATGACGTTGAAAAGAAGTGTTCCATAAGGCAATTCACCGGTTTCACTGTAATCTCCACCGTCATCAACTTTGACTTCAATGCCCTTTTGTCCATCAGGACAACCGTTGTCATAGGGGAAGAGAACTTCAATCTCTTCTGTATCAGCATGCCACGCAATGAAATTTGCACTGTCGGAAGTGACGACGAGATCGCCGAGTGAAGTTTCAGGGTCAGCGATGTGGCCAACCATGCTCACCTTGGTGGTCGTATCGCACATCACGGTAGGAATGGGGTTTGCGGTGATGGTTGGGCGACCGTTCGCCAATTCAAATCCGTCTTGAGCAACAGCCCAGTTGCTGACTTGGTTACGACTGTCAACGGTTCGAGAGCGGATGTCGTAACTTCCCGCTGACATCTCCATCGACGGGGTAACAATGTATTCTCGTCCTTCAGAAGGAGAATCACGGTATACGATGTTCTCGCCACCTGTCACGTCGCTGCCGTCCCATGCGTTTTGGCCAGCGGGTGAGATTTCGACTTCAAAGGTCATCGTGTCAATGGTATCGACGTTGTCGTCAGCATCGCCCTTTGAAAGGACAGAGAGGTATTCACCTCGCTGAACAACATCCGACCCCAAAACCTGTGGTGTCTTCGCCAATGGAGGACGGTCGTGGTCGATTTGAACGTCTTTGTTATTGTTTGAATTTGCCATGTCCCCAGTGATTCCAGTCAAGCGGGCTCCAAAAGTGGTAGACCAAGCATTGCTTGGAAGATTTGAGGTGTCATAGGTGGTGCTGGCTGTCAGGTATGATGAGCCAGCTGCCGCATTGAGAGTTGGTACATTCACGGTATTGATTGGCGTGATGGTTGCACCGTTCTTGTAGTAGAATTCGAGAGAACCACCATCGGTGTAGTCGAGGTCACCAAGGTTCTTCACGTCTGCTTCGAGAGTGAGCGAATCACCGATCATGTAGGACGATGTCCCGGTGGGGTTCGTGGCTTTCACATCGGTGACTCCGATGTCCATCTTCGGTCCCATCGATGAATCGGTTGCGTGGTAGACGTGAGGGGTAGAGCCACCAAGAGAAACTGTGTTGCCAGACATCAGGACTGCAACTACCATTGCGTTACTGGAACCTCCTTGTATGAGTGAAGTGGGCACCATGTTCCATGATTCAGTCTGCTGTGCAGAGGAAGGCGATACTTGAGCGAATGATGTTCCGGAGCCTCCTGAAGCTGTCTTGTAGGTGTTGCCTGAAGTGAGCCATCCCATCCAGCAATTATAGCCATGTGGAAGAGAACTACCACTGCTTGAATAGGTGTAAGTCGTGCATTCTTCCTCAACGATTGCGGCGTAGAGTTTCATGTTTGAAGCGGCAGATCCCGAGCCTGTGTATCTGTATGAGATATCGATGTCAAAGGAGGTTCCTGAAGTTGAAATTGCTGCGGTCATACTGTAGTCGTTGGTCGTTGAGTGCATTCCGCCACCAGCAGTGAAGATGGAGTCGTAATTTGTTCCCGAGGCATCAGCGCCACCTTTGGAGTTGGCTGCATCGGTGCGGTCTCCGAAGTGAGCTTGAGGAGCACCGGAAGTCGACCACGCCCAGTTGTACGGGTTGACATTTCCGGCCCTTGCTGTTGCAGTGCTGCCATATGAGGCGGACATGTATGTGATGTAGACAAACTCATCACCGTTTGTGCCTTTCAAGTTGTGAAGAGAGTCTGACCCACCACCTGCTTTGTAGCAGTGAGGGCAATTATCAGATGAGATGTATTGGCCAAAAACTACGTGTCCGGGAGAGGTCGCTGCCTTCACGACGGGTTCTTCATCGAGAATTTCAACAGGATTATGATAAAGATTTGTCATCATTCCGGTGGCAAGACTGCCCAAGAAAATCGCAACAATCGCAAAAGCAATACTACGGGTGGTGTTGTTCATGCGTTTTGCACGTCACGGACAGTATATGAAACACTCGCTTTGTGGACTGGGGGCGTTTTTTGAACGGTATAGAGAATATCTGAGAAGATGTCAAGATATCCTTATGACAAAACGATGCCCCCCTTTTAGCAATGAGCAGTGAACAGTGGGCAGTTCTCATGGAAGAAAGCGGAAAAGTTCACGTGGTCGAAATAACCAGCGGTTCTACGAAAATCAAGGGATTAGGCGTCTTTGACCCCGAAAAGAAACTCTCCAATGTTGCCATTGGGGAAGGCGTTACCATCGGTCAGAAAGAACTCCGACGTTTGCCAGCACGACTGCCTGAACTGAGCAAAGGAATGCTTCGTAGGGCCCAGACCATCAGTGCAAAAGATGCGGGGTTTTTCATCGCCCGTTTGGGCATAGGCTCTGGTGACGCCGTACTTGAAGCAGGCATTGGAAGTGCAGGCCTCTCCTTGCACATAGCCCGAGCCCTTGGAGGCAGTGGAATACACACCACTGTTGAACCTCGTATGGAACACGCAGAAGTCGGTCTTGAAAATCTGCGACGTGCAAAGAGTGTCTGGCAGGAATTCCCGCAACACCATCATGTTGAAGGCAACATTGAGGATTTAATCGAGGCCGTCACAGCCATCCACCCTTCCTATGATGCGATCATTCTCGACCTCCCTGACCATCCACCTGCCATTTCAGCTGTTGCTGAATGCCTTTCCATGGGCGGCCGATTGGCCTGTTATTGCCCCGTCACATCCCAACTCGAGGCAGCCTGGGTCGCTTGTGAATCCGCAAGATTGCAGGTTGAATGGGCTGGAGAATTGATGGAACGGGAATGGGGCAGAGCATCTCGAGGAGGGATGCGTCCCGTCAACGGACCCTTTGGTCACACGGCCTTTCTTCTCATCGCCCAGCGTTTGTGATTCACTCAACGACACGAATCTTATTGCTGCACTTCGGGCAAGTAAAGCGGAACGGTGGCTCACTCCCGCGTGGCACACCCAAGCGTGCCTCACATGTCGGACAGTTGACCTTGTTGTCACCATCAAGCCTGCATTCATTGTAACCGAGTTCCTCTTCCTCTTCTTCATCCTCTCCCTCTTCTTCGGAGGGTTCAGTGAGGTCGACATGATCTTTCTTCGTCGAGGAACGACGGCGAAGTTGCAGCAGCACCAAAGCAGCAAGCCAACCAAAACCCATCACCCCGAGCGTCACAGGTTGGCCGACCGAGACGCCGAGAGGCAACGCCAGTCCATTTGGTGGAAGAGCCGGGCCTTCGATATTGATTTGAAGCGGCACGGATTCGTCACTTGTAATCACGCCCGCAGCAGATGATGTTGCTCGAACGGTAAGGTCTGCACTGCCTGTTCGGGCTGTATTCGAAATGATTGTGAGTTTGAAATCAATGCTCGAGCCAGCCGTCAGCGTGTAGTCGGTGGTCGCTTCTTGGTCGGAAAGACGCATCCATTCAAGCAACACCAGACCCATGTCTTTCCCGACTGCGTCCAGCGTTCCAGTAACTTCGGTATTGCCGAGGTTCTGTACTGTCAGGACCGTGGTGGTTGAACTGTCAACTCCAAGACTGATTGTTGCTTCATCAAAACTCAGTGCGACCAGTGTATTGGCTGGCCAATCAGCCTCAACGGTGTAGAGCACTGAATATTCCTCAGCAACATTGCTCCGCATGCTGCTCACGGCTCGGAAGGTGATGGCTTGTTGACCTGCTGGAGCATCGCTGGGAAGGGTACAGGACCATCCCAACGGGGAAGATGACAGGCCTGCTCCCAACGTGATGTTGGCATCAAGGCCACAATCAGCACCGACGGTTGAGATTGAAAGCGTGTCCTCAACATTGCCAGTATTGGTCAGGGTCACGGTCCCAGAAACAGTTTGTCCAGGGCGCGCTTCACCGTTCTCAACCAGCGCCGTGATGTTGGCACCGGCGGTGGCAGGTTGCACCGTGACGTCTAGAGAATCGGTATTGCTCGGGTTGGTACTCGAGGTCACTGAAAAGGTGTAAACGACTCCTTCAGCAGGCGCACCTGGAGAGGCCTCGATAACACTCAATTCAACGGTCTGCGAAGCACCTGCTGCAAGTGTCAAGGATGAATATGTGCGAGTAAATTCAAACCACGATGAACTTGAGACGGACGACCAATCGACAACAAATACTTCCGTCGCCGTTCCCAAATTGATCACTTCGACGCTCATGGTTTCTGTCGTCAAAGGATGAGCAAAGAGGTGGGATTGCAAACTCGTCACCAGTACGTCTTCTCTGTCCACCACAATGAGGTCAAGAAGGAGTGATTCTGAACGGCCCTGTTGGGCCACATGGAGTTCGATTTCAGTGGTGGAGGCCACTGCGCCTGTCTGAGCGGTAAAGGTGAGGTTCAGTACCTGAGAGTCACCATGTCCGAGGGAAACCGTTGTTTCTGACATCATGACCGACACATCTGCTGGGAGATTCAACAAGGATACAGAGAGCGATAGATTGCTCGTCCCCGTATTGGTGACGTTGACTTCCATCGTTTCGCTCTGGCCGGGTTGAATGAGCAAACGGTCTTCGGAACCACCCGAAACAGTGAATGACGCCACCTCAAGGAGATTGACTTTAACATCGAGGACCTCGGTATGACCACCGTAGGTCACCGAGAAGGTTTGTATGAGGAGGCCAGAAAGCGACACGTCACCTTCAGTATGAACCGTCCACGTACCTACATCACCTGGTCCAATGCTCACGCCGGAGGCCGTAACGAGGACGGTGTCGAGACCAAGACTTTCGTTCACGTCAAGGAAAAACAGGGCCTGATCACTGCCGTGATTGGACAGGCGTATCTCGTAATTTTTGCCCTCTGAAGGAACGATATCAACCGTGTTGATTGGCCCAGCAAGTGAAAAATTGACTGCTTCGTCAATTTCAACGATGAAATTCAATTCCTCAAGCACGGAACTTACACCGTTATCGTGAACTGTTGCAGTGAGGGTTAACGAGCACTGATCCGAACTGTCTGCTGATTCATGAACGTCGACCATGAAGGAAACATTGGTGACCCCACCAGGTGAGAGACCCTGCGTTTCAGCAGTCACGAGAGAGGCCGTGCACATGGACCCTGTAGAGGGAGAAGTGGTGACATCCCAACTCACATCCATGTTGGTATTGCCGGTATTGGTGACTTGAACGGCGCTTACCGTACTTCCACCGGGGAGGAAGGCATCTGCCTGTTGAAGGAACGCGAGGGAAAGTGCTGGCTCTGCCACAACCTCAATCACAATAATTGTGGAGGTCGTGATGTTGCCGTTGGTTGAACCCATTGTCAATCGATACCCGTAGAAATCAGGGTCTGCGTCAGCGGGTACTGTCACTGAAAGTGTGGCAATCTCACTGCTTCCTGCTGGCATTTGGCTCAGTTCATCATCCCCCCATTGAAGGTACCAGCCGTTTGGAATACTGGACCCCATTCCGAAGGCTGATGTCCCACTGACTTCCCAAGGGTAATAGGACATCCCTGCAGTTTGGTTGAAGACCGTGTCGTCGGCTGCCTCCTGAAGCGCGAGTTTGACGTTGGCACTCAAGGCGACGGTGTCGTTACTCCCGACACATGTCTCACCAGTGGTTGTTGAATGCATAACGCACGCAGAGAGGTAGGAGCCTGCCAACGATGGATGACTTCCGTCCGAGGTGTAGAGGTCGTAGAAGAGATTGCCTGACGCTGTCGGGTCATTGCCCGCTGCAACCACGTTGTCGTGAACGGTTTTGAACGCAAGGCCAACTGGAGCAATCCAAACCGTATTTCCTGCCGTCGAGATGTTTTCAGCATATCTCGTATACCCTTCAGCGAGCCGTTCTTGCATGTCGGTGAAGTTTTGATTGATGTTGTTGTACTGATGCCATTGGGAGCCAGATTCTCCACTTCGTCGGCCCCAGGTCATGAACAGGACCGTTTCAGAGCCCTCGGCTTCGATTTCGTTGCTGAGGGAAACGGAGGCATTTTTGCTCTCCTGCCAAAGAGAGTCGTTGGTGGGCAAGGAAGGTACCTGGCTTTGGTCTTGGAGGATGACAAAGTCCCACGCGTCGTTGCGTAAGGTAGTGTTCCACTGGTTGCCAGAGGTGTTGAGGTTCTGCCAGTGGTCATCCAGCACCAAGCCGCCGCCGGTAAGCGACGAGACGGTTCCGTTGTAGCCACCTGCATCGATCACGGATTCAACCAACGAGGCCAAATTATTGGCTGAAGTGTAGCTGTTGCCGTACATGAGCAGGCTCAAATTGGAGGCAGTTCCGTTGGATGAGGTATTGTCCCCTGTCCCGTTATCTGAGGAATTTCCACCAGAATTATTTCCAGTGGTACTGTTCGAGTGGTTCGCCCACCATGCTGCGAGGTCCGGTTGAACTTCGACATCGAGCAGGAAGGTATCCGTAACGGTTCCGAGATTGGATGCATCAAAGGTGAGATTGGTGCTGCCCCCAGCGAGCATCTGTGTCAATCCGTTGCCCGTCGGATGAAGCGAGGGGTGGTATGCTGGAGCTACGGTGACATAGACGGTGAGAGAGGTGGAAACGTTGGCATCTGGTTCGGTTGCAGTGATGGTAAATTCACCGCTATCGCTGACGGTAGCACCTTCGTTCAGTCGGACGATGATCGTTGTATTCTTGGACCATGTTGGAAAGACATTGCTGACTTCGGCGTCGGTGGCAATAATCTCCCAGTACACGGACAGGCTGCTATCGTCAACAGTGATGTTGTATGATTCAATGCTCGAGGCATTGTTCTCAATGGAGAGCGTGATATTGGCAGATTCACCAGGAGACATCACCACGTGATTGGTATCGACGCTCAACAGGATGGAGGAATGAGCAGAAGCCGTTGACAGGAGCGGTGAGGCACTCATCAAGAGCAGGAGGGCGAAACAGGTTATGGCCCGAACAGGTTGCCTCGTCATGGATTGACCAACAGGACACCGTTCAAGAGATTTCGGGACAATTGGCCACAAGGGGGATTCTTCCACAACCCTTCATTATCGTATGAACCAACTTGCAATTCAGAACCAATGAAGGAGCAGAAGGCAGCGAATCCTTCATGTTCTCCACCGTGGCCCCAAGGCTATGACCACTTGGCATCCTACCGCCTACAGAACACATACCATGGGCGAAATTCAACGCTTGGGTGCCGATTTAATCGACCAAGAAGTCACCATCGCTGGCTTCATGGAAGCAAACCGTGGAAAAGGAGCCATCTGCTTTGTTGACCTGCGCGACGGAACGGGGACAACACAGGTCTTTCTCAAAGGCGGCAATGTTGGCGAGGAAGCACTTGACATGGTTCAGCGCATGACCCGTGAGTCAACCTTGCAGTTCACGGGTACCGTGTCACAAAAGCGACCCCCCAAGACCAAAGAGGGCGAGCCTACACCGCCTCCTGCTTACGAAGTCGTTGCCTCCTCCGTAACCGTCATCGCACGGGCAGAAGCACCGCTTCCTCTCGGAGTTACCGATACCGTCCATGTCGCACTTGACACCCGTTTAGACAACCGATTCCTTGACCTACGAAGAGGACAGGTGAACGCCATGTTCCGCCTGCGAGGCAAGGTGCTGCAATACGGAAGAGAAGCCTTGATTGCGGAAGGATTCTTTGAAACGCATACTCCAAAGATTGTGGCAACCGCCACCGAAGGAGGTACAGACCTCTTCCCAATGATGTACTTTGAAACGCCCGCTTTCCTGAACCAATCTCCACAATTGTACAAGCAACTCTGCATGTCAGGTGGACTGGAACGCGTCTTCGAGGTTGGACCAGCGTTCAGAGCAGAAAAACACGACACGTACCGTCACCTCAACGAATTCATTTCCTTTGATATTGAATGCTCATGGGCCAACGATGATGACGTCATGGGAGTCCTTGAGCGAATGATTCACCACATCTGGAAGTCCGTTGCAGAAGACGATGCTTGCATGGCCCACATCGATACAATCAACGCCTACCGAGCCACGCAAGAAGAAGAACCCATTGAGGTCATTGTTCCGGAACTTCCCTTCCCAAGACTTTCGTATTGCGATGCGATTGCTACCATCAAAGCAAAAGGTGGAAGCATTGAATGGGGCGATGATATTGACGCAGAGAATTCAGACCTCCTTGCCGAAGACTTGCCGCAATTTTACTTCCTTCCACGCTGGCCAATGGACCTCAAACCCTTCTACATCCATCAGGTTGAAGGCGAAATGGGTTCTACTGGAAAGCAACTCAGTCGCGGCTTTGATCTGAATTTTGGAAGGGATGAACTGACATCGGGTGGACAACGCGAGCATAGAATGGACGTCCTCATTGAAAACCTCAAAGACATGGATTTGGACCCAGAGGAGTTTGAATTCTATGTTGCTGGATTCCGTCACGGTGTCCCACCACACGCTGGATGGGGGCTTGGCGTCGAACGCATCTTGATGAAACTCACTGGAGCAAAGAACGTTCGAGAAACGGTCCTCTTCCCTCGCGACCGTCGACGCGTCAGTCCCTGAACTGGTCAACACCGTGGGCACTTGGTTCACTCAACCAAAGATGAGCACATAGCCCACACCGAAAACCACAACATCGCACATGGCGTGAGTGATGTATGGAATCCAAATGCTACGGTAGCGTACGTAGAGCCAACTGAAGGCTGCACCTCCTACGAAAAGCCCCAGGCATGCCAGCAGGATTGCAGAGAGCGAGAATCCCAAGAACCAAAGCGCGAAGAAGTGGTGCAGGACGAAGATAGCGGCGGAGAGTGAAATGGTGGCCCAACCGGGTCCGAAGAGAACTTCGCCTTTCTCGACTAAGAACCAACGAAATACATATTCTTCAAGCACAGAATTTCCAACCGTCCAAAAGATGGCTGCTGCGATGTAGGTGCTTGCAACGGTCAGCCCAAAGGGCTCAAGTGTGGAGCGAAATGCTGCTTGGTCAACTCGAGATTGACCAAAGAGAAACCATGCGAGGATCATGATGACAGCAAAGAGGATGCCAATGCCAAATGCCATTCGATACCCCCCTTGAGTTGGTTTTGACCACGACCATGGTTGCTTATCGATGGACAAATGCCAAAGCATTGGCAGCCCCAACATCCAGACTTTTGACCCGAACCAAGCGAGTTGGCCAAGGAACCCATCTCCTGAGCCAAACGAGGACAAAATTGACGCAGTAGGGGCGAGACCAACCAAGACCAACGCGATGATAGCGAGTCTTTTCTCAGACATCAAATCAAACCTCAGCATCTCCAATATTCGTCCAATCACCCTCGGCAGCAGGAGGGGGTGGTCAAAGGAATCCTCGACCTTGGTCTATGAAAGTCCTTTGGCTGCAGTTGACATCACAATCGTGATAGAGCCCACCCTTGTGTTCACATCATGGCCGTTGATCGGATGCAATGGGGTGCAGAGCCATGGCAATTTGCTGACCTCTACATGCCCGACGATTCTTCTGCCTTCCAAAAAGACGAGGGCATACCTTGCGTCATGCTCATTCACGGTGGCTTTTGGAAAAAGGAGTACGGTCTTGAATTGATGCAGCCCATCGCTCA
The DNA here is from genome assembly GCA_030829545.1 of Candidatus Poseidonia sp. GTDB lineage: Archaea > Thermoplasmatota > Poseidoniia > Poseidoniales > Poseidoniaceae > Poseidonia. The sequence goes on from JAURAI010000002.1 coordinate 22,455, forward strand.
AGACCTTGCCGAGGCAGGCATCGCTGCTTGGAATATCGAATTCAAGCGTTGGTCGAAAGGTGACGAAGGAGTTTGGATGGACACACTCTCAGACGTGATGAGAGCTTGGGGTCAACTCGCCCTTCTGCCAGGCATTGACATCATTCGTTCCATGGTCATGGGGCATTCCGCTGGAGGGCAGTTGGCTTTGCTGATGAGCGCAAAGGCAGAACGAAAACCATGGCTCTCGATTGCCCAAGCCCCCCTCACGGACCTCATCGGAGCCGACCACGCACGGCTGTCTGATGACGGAGACGCTGTCCGATGTTGGATTGGGGCTGCACCCGAGGAAGCATCGGCAATTTGGGATCAACTGAATCCTGTCAATCACCCCCCCGCCACCTCGGTGTTGTTATTTCATGGTGAAGCCGACAAGGACGTTCCCCTTGAACAATCCGAAACTTACGCACGTGTCATGAAAGCAAAAGGCTGCGATGTGCAGAAAGTTTGGCTTCCCGGCAATCATTACGACATCATCGATGTTGCCAGTGATGACTGGTTGGTTCAACTCAACGCCATTCTTGACTGGTTGTAGCGAAGGGCTATGATGGAGAGCCGCGTGGCGGTCTACATGGACCTCTTGGGCAATGACTTCCCCTATGCAACAACAGCGCTTTCGGGAAAGCATGCATTGGTCTGCGGCGCAAGCAAAGGCATCGGTGCTGCTACCGCAAAAATGATGGCAAAGGCAGGCGCTAACGTCACGCTTTGCGCTCGTAATGAAACCAGCCTCGGCGAGGTCCTTGCTGAACTCAAAACCCTCGGAACAGGCGACCACTCAATTCTCGTTTTGGACCTTGAAAAGACTGAGAATATTATCAAGGCTGCACAGACATTGCTCGATGAGCGTGGCCCTGTTCACATCCTCATCAACAATGCTGGTGGCCCTCCTGGTGGGCCGCTCATGAACAATGAAGTGGCAGATTTTGAGGCTCCATTCAAGCGCCATCTCCATGCGGCCCATACGCTTGTCCAAGCACTTGCTCCTTCGATGGAGACGGAAGGATATGGACGAATTATTCAGATCATCTCAACCTCTGTCAAAGAGCCCATCCCCAACATCGGTTTGTCCAATACACTGCGAGGAGCCATGGCTTCATGGGCCAAATCACTGTCCAACGAATTAGCGCCGTGCATTACCATCAACAATGTCTTACCTGGTTTCACAGAAACCTCTCGCCTCGCATCTCTGGCCAACTCCATCCAGCAACGTACCGGTCAGTCCGCAGATGAAGTTCAACAAAACTGGCTCAACCAAGTCCCCATTCGTCGACTGATTGACCCATTGGAAACAGCCAGCGCCATCACCTTCCTTGCACTTCCAGCATCCGGTGGAATTCGTGGCGTCAGCCTTGCCGTAGACGGCGGACGATTACGCTCAATTTGAGGTGATGATATGCAGAGCGATGTAACTCCTGAACGCGCACGCCAAATACTGGCCATGCTGACCGATGGAAGCTCGATGGACCACATCAATACATCACTCGCTCTCCGTCTGATTCCAATGGCCAGTGAATTGGAAGATGAAGCTCTGGTTGAACGACTTTTGAATCACGCCATGACCGTTGCCCAAAACGACAGCGAACGTGGATGGGCTCGTTTTGAAAGCCTGAAATTAATCACTGCCTCTGTCAAGAGTTTCCTCCATCTCGCGGAGGAGGCCGAGAACATGGAAGACGGTTCTGCATTGGCTGCTGCCGTCCATCATTACATCGCTTTGGTCCAACTTGCAGAGGATAATTTGGACGAGGCGAGAACATCTGCTCAACGCGCCCTACGCCTGCGGGAATCACGAAAAGACATGGAAGGGACAACCTATGGATTGGCCCTGTTGATGACCGTGACCAAGCGCCAGCATGATTACGATACTGCGATTGCCATTGGAACCGAACGGCTTGAACTTCTTACTCGGCTTCGTGACGAAGTGGGGCAAATGGAAGCGGTTGCTGAACTCGCTCACTGTCAAGCCACCATTGGAGAATTCAATACGGCCCGAGACTTGTACAACGATTCGCTGGAACGAGCAAACGACCTCGAAAGCATCACTGGCCAACTCGTGGCCCGGTGGGGACTGGCAGACATTGCTGAGATTCAGGAAGATTATGAGTCGGCTATGTTGGTTCTCTCCGACAGTTTGCATGCCTTCATCGCAGCAAATGTCCCAGCCCCTGCCCAAGTCCGTCAGCGAATTCACGACTTAACGGTCCTCAACAACGCCCCTAAGGGCTCAAAGGAGTCGAACTGACACGCCATACGGATTATGTGCCAAGGCGTCATGGAGAGGAACGGTGCGTGAAAATGGAGCATGACATTTTCTTTTCTATTTCCCAAACCCCTGACGGTCATGGCCATATCCCAAGTGAGTCGGTCATGCTCAACAATTATTTCGAACAATTGGCCTGTGCAGATCAACTCGGTTTTGGCGTGGGATGGATTGCTCAAGCCCACCTCTCGACGGAAACTCAAAAATCGAATTCAAAACCAGTGGTGCCTCATTGGCAGGGTGAAGTCGGCTTGTGTACAGACTTCCCTCAGTTGGCCCTTGAGTCCTTTCGACGCACGAATTCCATTGAGATAGGGAGTGCCGTCGTCTCCATCCTCGCCTCAGGAGGACCCATTGCTCAAGCCGAGCGAATGGCCAACCTCTTGATCCTTCATGGCCTTGATCCATCTGAAATGCGACGTCTCCACGTTGGCTTTTCCGCAGGCCGTTTTGAATTCATGGCGCGCCCCTATGGGATTGTTCCACGCAATGCTATCGAAGAAGCAGCATGGCCTGCCCTCCGTGGTCAAATTTTCATGGAAGCCGCTGAAATTTTCCTCCGATTATTGCGAGGAGATACCATCAATTCGACACTCATCAGAGATACTGTCCTCACCCGTGCAAATTTCCGGAGTGATGAAGATTGGTCTGCTGTTCAAGAGGCTGCAATCGAATTTGAGGCACTCAGTGAACGACCTGATTCGATAACCATACCACATCGCTATGTCTTTGAAGATTTGAAAATCATTCCCACTGAATTCCGAAAGGAATTGCTACAACTTGTTGCGGGCACCCATGACCCGAGGGCTCAAACCTTCGTCAATTCCATCTTACCCGTAAAGGTGTTCAATCTCTCCATTACATCACCTGAAGTGATTGATGCCACCCACGAACGAATGGCAGAAGTCTTTCATCCAAGCGGCGGTACTTGGGTCAGAGGTGACATGCCCAGGACGAGTTTTGTCTTCATCAATGCAGAAGACGGATTGAGTGCTGAAGAACAGTCAGCGGCGGCCCACCGAGAAGCAGACATCGCCCTGGGAGCATATTGGAACGCGCTGGAAGGAACCATCGATCCGGACAAAGTCACCAAGGCTGCCAACAATGCATTGATTGGAAATGTCGAAGAAGTAGCCAACCAAATGATTGAACGATTCCACCCCGACGACCGTATCATGGCTTGGTTTGATTTCTTCAATCACGACTCTGCGAGGGTCTGCCGCAACATGACCGCTTACATGCAGCAGGTCGTCCCGCGAGTTGAAGCGCTCCTTCGAGAGGTGTGAAGATGGGCGTCAACCACGATACCTTCTCCGCAGTTGAACCGGGAAAGCCCGGGTCTGCGATGTACCCCACGTCCCCTCTTGGCGAGCAGGTAGAGGGAATTCCAACCGGCCGTGAAGTCGATTGGGAACCCCTGGTTGATTACCGACGAAACGGTGTGTCTGAGACGACCATTCACGGCGCTGTTGCATGGGCACACGGAGATGAAGTCATCCATTCATTTGGAGGCAATGTGCTGTGCTATGGCCGTTCGATGATGAAGCCCTTCATGCTCAAGGCATTCACCGAAGAGTTGGAAGATTGTTCTTGGGAACAAAAGTCCATTGCCGTCGCCTCCCACAACGGTGATACCGAACACGTGGCTGCTGCCCAATCCTTGCTTGCAGAAGCAGAATGGCCATTGATGCTCACGCCCCTTGATGTCCCTTTGATTCAATTTGGCCGACAAGTCCGACGCCCTCGTCGTTGGTACCACACCTGCTCGGGAGAACACGCCGCCATCTTGAGAGGGTGTCGAAAGAAAGGCTGGAACCGAGCGGGCTACACCCTTCCAAGCCACGAGGTCTTTCACGCGTACATGGAACAGTTGAGAACATACTTGGGCAAGGATTGGACACCGCTTCGTGTGGCCAAGGACGGATGTGGTCTGCCAACAGTGTCCAATACCGTCTCAGAACTCGCTCAGATATACGCAGGGTTGGTTCGTGACAAAGACGATGATTGGATTTGGGAAGCGATGGTTCGCCATCCTGATCTTGTCGGTGGATTCAATCGACTTGATTCAACAATTCTCAAAGCAGGTGCGGGTAGAGTCATCGCCAAGGAAGGGGCTGATGGCCTGTTGGGAATGGCAATTGAGCATCCAGACTACCCCAAGGGTTTGGGTATCGTCGTCAAAATCGCTCACGGATGGAATTCACAAGCCACGTGGTATGTGGCACGCGCCCTCTTGGGTGTGTTGGGAATCAAGTTGAGAAATCCATATCCACTTCACCGTCAAAAAGCATTCATTGTTCCGGGCATCGTCCCTGAACGCTACATCGAAATTTTGGAAACCGTTCCCACGTGGGATGAATGGGACCCTGACCAAGACCGGTGGCACTTCGAAGTGGAGGTGCAGGATTGAATCCAGTTCTCAATTACATCGACGGTCAATTCGTTGAAGCACAATCAGGGACAAAATTCGCAACCATCAACCCTGCAACAGGAACAATCATTGCCCAAGTAGCCCGTTCAAACGGAGATGATGTCGAAGCTGCAACCCAAGCCGCTATCAAAGCGTCAAAGGCTTGGGCTGCGACGAGCCTTGAACAACGGGTGGCATGGTTGAATACCATCGCTGACGCTCTTGAGGCAAAATCTGAAGCCATTGCCCACTTGGAATCATTGGATACTGGAAAGCCAATCTCACTCGCCCGCCGCGTGGATGCGAATCGCTCTGTCAGTAATTTCCGATTCTTTGCGAGCATGGGGGCCGACGACGAAGTTCCGATCTTTTCGGCTAACGGCGCTATCAATCACGTGCATCGAACACCCGTTGGCTGTGTTGGTCTCATCACACCGTGGAACCTACCCTTGTATCTCCTCACGTGGAAAGTCGCACCTGCGCTGTTGATGGGCAATACCATCGTTGCAAAACCTTCAGAGTTAACACCCCTCACCGCACACCTTCTCGCACAAACACTTGACGAACTTGAATTCCCAAAAGGTGTCTTCAACCTCGTTCATGGCTACGGTCCCGAAGTTGGCCAAGCGATTGTTGAGCACCCTTCCATCGGTGGAATATCGTTCACTGGAGGAACGTCCACCGGCAAGATCGTCGCCGCTACTGCAGCCCCCATGTTCAAAAAATTGTCATTGGAACTCGGTGGAAAAAACGCGACGATTCTTCTCGATGATGCGCCCCTCGAATCCATCATGGACGACGTCGTCCGTGCATCGTTCACCAATTCAGGCCAAGTGTGTTTGTGCGGTTCCCGTATCCTGGTTCACGAAAGCATCTATGAGAAATTCATTGATTCCTTTACTGCGAAAGTGAGTGCTTTGAACGTGGGTGACCCGATGGACGAAACCACGCAAATGGGTTCAGTCATCTCGATGGATCATCGTAACAAAGTCGAGGCCTACATCAAATTGGGTCTTGAAGAAGGGGGAAAAATCCTCACCGGCGGCACGAGCAGCGACGCACCAGTAGCCAACATGCCCGAAGACGGAGCATTCCTGCGTCCAACGGTTTTTGCAAACCTCTCAACGTCGTCTCGTACAGCGACCGAAGAAATTTTTGGACCTGTTGTCACCGTTCATTCCTTTGCCACCGATGAAGAGGCTATAGCCATGGCCAACGCCACTGATTATGGATTAGCCGGCTCTGTTTGGACTGCAGATATTGAACGCGGCCATGCATTCGCCAGAGAGATTGAAAGCGGCATCGTATGGGTGAATACATGGCTCAACCGAGACCTTCGCACACCCTTTGGTGGCGTCAAACAATCCGGTGTTGGACGTGAAGGTGGAAGATGGTCAATGGACTTCTTTTCTGAATTAACCAACATATGTATTCGTCAACCTTGAGAACACATATTCAAAAGCCCTCAGATGATGCTTTGGGCATGGACGAAGATGTGCTACCACTCTTCGTGCTCCCCATGGTACTCTTCCCGGGTGAAATCCAAGAATTACGAGTCTTTGAGCCCCGCTACCGTCAAATGCTGGACACCTGCATACTCGATGAACGGCCGTTTGGCCTGGTGCTCAACGATTCTTTCAGCCCTGCTAACGGGTGGGACGGGCCACGGCGACATGGTTGTGAAGCAGAGATTGTTCATCATGAAACCCGTGGAGTTCATCATTTTATCACCATCACTGGAGGGCGACGCTTCTTCGTTGACGAAGTCATTGAACCGGCTTTGCCGCCTTTCAGTGACCCGAGTATGACCGAACTCTTGGGGGAAGAAGGCATGCTTCCGGACGTACACACCCTCATGGAACACGTTCCAGAAGACCACCCGAACCCATCACTCTACATCTCGGGCAAGGTTACCTATCTTCATGAAGAGGGCCTTCTCGATGAAGCTACACAAGATTACCTCAAAGACATCGTAAGGAAAGTCGTCGCTCGTGCAGGGGAGAACATGAGCATCAACGAAACAATGCTGTCGGAATGGATCGAAACGATATGCGAAGAAAACGTGACTGATTCCGTTCAATCCATCTACAATATTGCCTCACTGTGCCTTGATGGACTTGAGGCACGTCAGCAATTATTGGCCTCGTCAACGGTTGAAGAAATGATGAACGAATTCAATGAACACCTTCCTGTCTTCATTCGCGAATGGGAATAAAGCCGGGGGAGCCTTTGAAAACACCGCTCCGCTTGGAACGGTCATGTCGGTTCACGGCAATGCACGCAAGGTCACAACCCACACGCTTCAGGAAATGAAGCGAGCTGGTGAAAAAATCACCATGCTCACCGCCTATGACTATTCCCTCGCACGTCTTGTTGACCAAGCGGGAATCGATGTCATTCTGGTCGGCGATTCAGCCTCCAATGTCATGGCAGGACAGGCGACCACCGTTCCTATGACCCTCGAACACATGATCTATCACGCTCAATGTGTTGAACGGGCCGTTGACCGAGCATTGTTGGTCGTCGACATGCCCTTTGGAACATATCAGGGAAATTCCCGTCAAGCGCTTGATTCGGCGATTCGAATCATGAAAGAGGCCAGTGGTCACGCAGTGAAACTCGAGGGAGGCAGCGAAATTGTCGAATCCGTGGAGCGTATTCTCACTGCGGGCATACCTGTCATGGGCCACCTTGGTCTAACGCCTCAATCCATCTACAAATTCGGGACCTACTCCGTGCGGGCAAAAGACGACACGGAAGCGGATAAATTGATTGAAGATGCAAAATTGCTCGAAGCGGCTGGTTGTTTTGCCATCGTCCTTGAAAAAATTCCTCGTGAGTTAGCCAAGAGAGTAGCACAATCCATCAATATCCCAACCATTGGAATCGGCGCAGGACCCGACGTTGACGGTCAAGTTCTGGTGCTCCATGATTTACTGGGCATCACCATGGATTTTTCTCCCCGCTTTTTGCGACGCTATCTCAACCTCGCTGAGGAAATTGATGGTGCCTTGAAGTCCTATTGCGATGACGTCCGAAGCGGTGATTTCCCTAATGATGAGGAATCCTATACCTCGTGACCAACCTACCAAAAGAACACGAGAAAAGCGCCGCCAAAGGCGCCCATGTTCACGCCGAGTGTATGCCACAGGGCTGAGCGAAAGGGTGGGAGATGAAATCGCCACCACGACGTGCTGATCGCCACCCAAACAATCGCAGCAATGTATCCACCACAGACGAAACCTCCGACACCCATGAGCCAAACGACAATAAAAAATCCACCAAGTATGGCAACGCCAAGAGCATATTCAGTCCAACGGTTCATCGGTTGGTCGGTCAAAAAATAATGAAACAGAGGGGAGAGAAGAAGCATCACAAGAAGTGCTCCTTGAATTGGATTGGGCAAACCCCAAGGGAGCATGGATTGTATTTTCCACTGCCAAATTCCAGCGACAATCAAACCGAAAAGGGCTGGCGCAGTCACATTGATCCAGGTCTCTTCCCAGGTCGCCGAACGAACGATAGGAGGCACGAGTTCATCGACCACAGGGCCTGCATCGCTTGCTTCGCTCACGATGGACCCAAGTATTGGTGGTGTTTGAGACTTAGCCTTTGTAAGAGATGATGTGGAGTGTCCGATGATGACTTAAACCTCGGCGGGATGGCAGAAACATGGTGAAGGGAAAAATCGTTGCAGGTTGCATCGCCCCACATCCGCCACATTTGGTATATGCAGAAAACCCTCCTCAAAACGAGCCCGTCGCAGAAGGGGGATGGGAGCAACTCAGATGGGGATACGAACGCTTGCGAGCCTCACTCGCCGACATTGAATACGATGCAATCGTCGTCCTCTCTCCACATTGGCAGACCTACATCGGCACCCATTTCCTCGGCCTCCCCCATTTTGAAGGCTTATCGGTCGACCCTATCTTCCCAAATTTATTCCGATATCACTACGACTTGAACATCGATGTTGAATTGGCCAAAGCCATTCATGACGAGGCAGCATCGGCTGGTTTGCCCGTGAAAATGATGGAGAATCCAGACTTCCGCGTCGATTACGGTACCATTACGACCGGACACTTGTTCAACCCTGAATGGGACAAACCCATGGTGGTGCTTTCGAGTAACCGCTCCACCGCATATTATTCGGTTGAAGTCATGCAAGAAATCATGATTGAATTGGGTCGGGTCACTCGCCGAGCCATTGAGGCAAGTGGCAAGCGAGTGGTAGTTTTAGCGAGCAATTCTCTTTCCCATCGCCACTTCACGACCGAATCAGAAGTACCCGAGGATATGAGCAAAGAACACATCACCAGCCATGCCATGCATTTGTGGGACATGCGAATCATTGACTACATGCGAACCGGGCAAGCACAGCGAATCCTTGATGAAATGCCGGAATTCACTGAACAAGCCATCGCTGAAAGTGATGGAGGAGGCCTTTCATGGCTTCTTTCCACCCTTGACGTCCCAGACTACCCTGCGATTCTCCACGGCTATGGAACCATCATTGGAACCGGCAATGCTGTTGTGGAATGGCCCTGCCACGCACACGAGGAGGCAGATGCATGACCGAAGGGAGTGTTGTAGGTTCCTTCGTGGTTCCCGTCCATCCACACACCGTTCTTGCTCCTGACCAAAACGAGGGTTGGCAACGCTTGAGGGATGCGTTTGATACCGCAGCTCAAACCATCAAGGAATTGGATGCCGACCTCCTGGTCATCTACTCCACCACCTGGCCGTCGATTATTGGGCACCAAATCCAATCCGACCCAAATCCAGAATGGGTGATGGTCGACCATGATTTTCACGATTTGGGTTCCATTGAATACTCATTCAACATTGACCAAGATTTTGCTCATGCTTGGGATGATGCCAACCGGAAACGCGGACTCCAGAGTCGTTGCGTGAACTACAAGGGATTCCCTATCGACGTGGGCTCGGTTGTTGCCCTCACCCTCCTCAATCCCGACAATGCCATACCTGCCGTGATTGTTTCATCCAACATGTATGCAAATCGTAGCGAGACAACGGTTCTTGCTAAATCCTGCCTCGATGTAATCAAGGCACAAGGTCGCCGTGCTGTAGCGATCACTGCGATGTCCCTTTCCAACCGTATGTTCACTGATTTTATCAAGCCAGAAGAGGATAAAATCCATTCACTGAAGGACGATGAGTGGAATCTGAAAATACTTGAATTCCTCAAACAAGGAAGGTTGGAGGATGTCGGCCAACTCTCCCGGACCATTCAACGACAGATTCGGGTGCAGAAGGTTGTGGCATTCAAACCCATGTGGTGGCTATCAGCAATGAACGGGAACAGAAACGATCTGACCGGTCAGGTGCTTGCGTACGAACCAATTCACGGCGCAGGTGGAGCCGTGGTTTCCATTGACCCGACACCATCTGGGGCTGGTGACAAAGAATACGATGAGGACGATATTGAGTATTTCCACGGCGAACGGGGTGTGCTGGACACTGTTGATGAAATTGATGAAGGTGGAGAAGAAGCCCCTGCGGTCGAACAAGCGTCATCTGGTCCCGGACTTTGGGAGCCCACAGAGGCTGAAGGTTCTGTCAACACCGATGCTGCTCCCAAGCCCGTCGGCGCATATCCTCATGCACGCAAGGTTGGAAACATGCTCTTCCTTTCTGGCGTCGGCCCACGTCAACCGGGTACCAATGCCATTCCGGGAGGGCCAATTCACGATGAGAACGGTGAACCGTTGGATTACGACATTGAAGCACAAACACATGCGGTGGTCAACAATGTCAAACGAATCGTAGAGGAGGCAGGTGCCTCAATGGACCAAGTCGTTGACGTGACAACATTCCTTGTTGACATGAAGCGCGACTTCAAAGGATACAACGATGTTTGGGCACAAACATTGGGTAAGATCGGCCCCACTCGCACGACACTTGCCATTGATGCACTCCCAACCCCCATTGCCGTTGAAATGAAAGTGATTGTTCATTTGGGCGAATGAAATTTTCCGGATACCGGACAATTACATGGGATTTAATACAAATAACTAATATCATCTTAAGGTATAACCGATTTAAGAACGAATTTTCTGCCGGATTTCGGGGATGCATCATGGCAAAAAAAACTGTAGAAAAGATACTGAAGGGCGTTGCCACGGGCGATGTGAAAGTTGTTTCTGAAGAAATCAAAGGTACGCTCTCCCGAACAATAGGGCTCGCAACCCTGGTGATTCTTTCCTTGTCATCCATGCTGGGATCTGGCCTGTTCATTCTCCCTGCCTTCGCTCAAGAAGTCGCAGGAGACGGCATGTGGTTTGCATTCGCACTGGCTGCTTCTGTGGTCTTAACGGGTGCTTTTTCAAAGTCAGAACTCGCCAGTGCTATGCCAGAGTCCGGTGGCGTTTACATCTACATGGAACGGACTTATGGTTCGCTCATGGGCACCATCAGTGGACTGGGGCTATTCGCCTCGTTCATGCTCAAATCTGCCTTTGCACTGATTGGTTTTGCGGCCTATCTCGAAGTGGTGACGGCCGCCCTCGATGTAGAAGTCAACCCGATTACTATGGCGCTCGTCCTCCTCACCTTCATCGTCATCATCAACATCACTGGCGTCAAGAAAATCAAGAAGGTGCAAACGCCGATTGTAGGTACCGCCGTTCTTTTCCTCTTGGTACTGTGCATCATGGCTTTGTTGAGCGGTGATGCTGATTTATCCAAGCCCGTCACCAACGTAGACTACTTCAGCCCAGAAATGGGTACGGCCGCAGCACTCGTATTTGTCGCCTATTCTGGGGCTATCAAGGTCGGAGCTATTGGCGGAGAGGTCATGGACCCGGAGAAGAACATTCCACGCGGCATGTTTGCTTCACTTTTGGTCGCCACGATTCTCTATGCCGGTGTGGCCTTTGTCATGGTCTCCGTCCTCCCAACTGGCTGGCACATGGAGGACCCCACCCACGCGATTGAGAATCCAATCTACGTATTTGCAGATGAAGTTGCAGGGAGCACCGTCGGTGTCATCGCTGCCCTGTTAGCCATCATCACCATGGCATCAATGGCTCTTGCTGGCGTCTTATCTGCCTCTCGATTCTTATTTGCGATGGCAAGAGACAACCTCCTTCCTTCAAAACTTGAAGACCTGAATCCAACATATGAAACGCCGCATTGGCCGATCATTATCACTGGAGTGATGATGGCGACTGCCATCTTGACCATCGACGTCCATGCCATTGCAGAACTCGCATCGGGATTCAACATCATGGTCTTCGTTGCCATTAACGCATCTGTGGTTGTCATGCGTCACGCAGGACCCCACCATAGTTGGAACCCTCCCTACAAATCTCCTCTCTATCCACTGCCCCAAATTTATGGAGCAGGAACTGGAATTATCCTGCTCTGGCTCATCGGGATGAATGCACTCATCGGCGCAGCAGGTGCAATTGGTCTCGGAGTTTTTGTTTGGCTGGCATACGGTCGGCGACACGTCCTCGAAGAAGCCCGAGTTACACCCTTCGCCGCGTTCAAAGCGAGGTTCAGGAACCCAACCCCCGAAGCCACCGAACGTTTCTACACGGCTTTCCGTGCCGCTGATGTGGGCCGGAAAAACCATTTGACCTTGAGTGAATTTAGGTCCGCTCTTGTCCAAGGTCTCGGCCTTGATTTGACCCCCATGGAAGTCAGGACATATTTCCACAACGCCGATGAGAACGGACATGGAGTTGTCGATATCGATGAATTCTTGACCATCATGCAGAGCGATGAAGAAGAATAATTCGAGCTGCTCAAGCAAGAATCAAGCGAAGGCTTTCCAAACTACGTAGCTCAGCAAAGTAAATCTGTTCGATTGAATCGTACATTTCTTGGTCACCGACTTCATCCAGCAATTTGATGATTCCATCGTATACCTCTGCTGCCTTGGTTTCTGTTTCCAAAGAGCGCTCAAGCATGGTGGTGAAATCCGTGGCGTGGACGATTGCATGAGGATTGCGTTCTGTGACAGGGACACCGCCCAACTTCACGATAGCACGACGAACAACATCGGCATGGGCAAGTGATTCACTCGCTTCTTCAGTGAACATTGGGTCAAGTTGCAAACGATGAATTCCTTGGATGTTAGCGGCGTAGTGCGCATACATATTCATGGCTCTAAGTTCCCAACCCAATGCTTCATTCAGGCGTTCAATCAGTACATCCTTGCTCATGCTATCAAGGATGCCAAAACGCCCACAGATATGAACCTCGGGATTGAATCCTACCACCAATCATTCGTGACGAATCCATTCACCATCTGGAGTGACTTCCCAGTATTGCAGTTCCTCTGAGACATCGACATACCAACCCGTTTCTCCTTGGGTTGTTGACGGTGTAGCCTGCATCACTCCGATTTCGCCCGCTTGAACGGCGAGTTCTTTCATCGATTCTTCAGTTAATCCGTGCCGCTCGTGCACTGGCGTGGTATCGAGGACATCAGGGCCTGAACCTTCCAGTTCTTCGCCCTCCTCGTCCGAATCATCCTCATCATCAAAGGCCTCATCCATCCAATCCTCTTGTGCAACTTGGGACGCTTTCCGATTAAGCACAATCAACACCGCCAGAATAAGGAAGAGAAGGATTGCAGCCATCGTCATGGCCGTATTGGTCGATCCGACGGCACCGCCAAGGAGAACTTCGTCAACATCAAAGAAAGTCTGTGCGAGAAGCCCATTCCATCGAATGGTGCAGGAACGGTCGGTTCCTCCCTCACTGACATCAATTTCCCACGTACCATTTGTAACGAAGGATGAATCTCCTGCTGTGCAGGTCACCGAAGTGTTTTCTTTGGGAATTGAAATCGAGTTCCCATAGGCATCAGTACCGATGGCTCCCACCAGGACAACATCTCCCTCGGCAAGGTTTTCGCGGCTAAGGGTGGCCTGTATCCGGATGGGGTCACCTGAACCTACGGTGACTTCAATGGAGTGCTGTGCATCACCTTCCTGTAAATCAAGCGTGTATACTCCGACTTGCTTGCCCGTAAAGGACCAGTAACCAAGTCCAGTGGGTGAAGCGATTAATTCACCAAAACTTGTGTTGATTGATGTGGTCACCTGGTTGGCCTCAGCGAGGTTACCATGGACGTCAACAACCTGAACAAAGACATCGGTTGGGATTCCGGCACGTACGTACAGTCCATCATCAGCATCCGTTACCAAGGCATGCGGAGCACCCGCTATCACCGTCAATCGGACGGTTGCAAACACACCATCAGCGTTGACTCGTAATTCGTGACCGCCCAGTGTGGTTGCCACCCATCGACCATCGTTGAGCAGCATGTCAAGGGTGATGTCGTTGCCATCCAGGGTCCAATTCAATACAATGTCTGGGAGTTGATTGCCGTGGGCATCAAGAAATTGTGGGTCCAAGTCCAACTCGCCGTCCGCAGGGACGAGGCTTCCCTCACCTTGCAAGGTAATGAACGCAAGCCTACCAACACCCACATCAAATGCTATGTCAGTGATGAATTGCGCCCCGGTTGAATTGTCAAACCAATTCCCCTCGAAACGCCACGAGCGCGCCTCTGCGGCTTGAATAATCCAGTAGGAAGGGGATTGGGTTAATTCGTCAGCATTTCCAATCTCCATCGTCGCCGTTCCGTTGACGGCCCAAGTATTTCCTTTGACGTCAACGGCACGCAATACCAATACAACTTGGTCTCCTGCAGAAGGTACGCTTGGAGTTATATCAAAAAAGACATCGATGGCTCGACCGTGAACGACTGTAACTGTTTTTTGTGTCATGAACGTACCGTCTTGGCCTGAAATTGTAGCAGGACCCGTCGTTGAAGGGTTCCAATACACCCTCAATTCATCATCAACCGATAAACCGCCTGAATCAACACTCAGTGATTGTATGGGCGGTGATACGAAGCCGATGTAGCCACTCTCGTCTCTTCGCTCGTAAACCAGCTCATAGGATTCTCCTGCCCTGTATTCAAGTGGTTGGTCCAAGAAAACAAGTTCTAATGCAACAGCATCACCCGGATTCACCTGAATTGTACCTGTCCCGGTGACGTTACCGGAAGTTGCACTCACGACCCACCGTCCCGTGTTGGTCGCTAAATATTCACCTTGTGCGTTAAAAGATCCGTTTTCAGCGTACCAAGCGATTGATGGTACCGTTGCAAGTGGCATTTCATAGCCGTTAACGTCAACCAGTGTGGGTCGTATTTGTGTGAGACTCCCTGCACGTACTTGGAGTAGATCGGGGAATACAAAGGCGTGAGGACTTCCCGCACCTACGGTGAGATGGGTCTCATCCTGGAGTTGGTTGTAGCGAACCTTTGCACTGAATGCTCCCGTTGTTTCAGGTGTCCATGCAGGTGAGCCATGCCCGATGTATTCTCCATCAATATCCCAAACGAGGTTCGGGCCACCCGCCATGCGGTTGCCCCTTCCGTCCAAGATGTCGGCGGTGAGATTACCACTGACTTGTGCCATGAAATGAAGACTTGTAATCTCGATTGCTGTAGCAACTCCTGGGGTCACGGAAATATTGTGCGTGGCTTGTAGGCCGTTATGTTCAGCAGTGATTTCAATCAAGCCTGAAGACCAAGGGAAAAACAATCCATCTGAAGTAATGGAACCGTTGGAGGAACTCCACGTGATATCTCCTGAAACGATGTTGTTGACTGGATCGTAAATCACAGCATCAAAATCAACCACTTCATCCGCAGACATTGAAGGTGGGGGAGTGTCGATGACAACCCGGTCAGCCGTGCCAGAAAACAGCGGTTGCGATGATTCATCAAGACTGCTCTGGTGACTCATAGGCACCGCTGCAAGGACCATGCTCACTACCAAAAAAATGGCTAAAGTCGTGCGTTGGTGCATCGTATCACCCATCACTCGGTCCATTCTTGCCAGTCTTCTTCACCTTCGAGACGGAACCACCAGGTTCCTTCGTCGTCTTCCCACCACGCAGTACCATCTTCATCTACACGGTAACTTTCATCGTCTTC
This sequence comes from Candidatus Poseidonia sp., assembly GCA_030829545.1. GTDB lineage: Archaea > Thermoplasmatota > Poseidoniia > Poseidoniales > Poseidoniaceae > Poseidonia. Next base: position 38,154 of record JAURAI010000002.1, read on the forward strand.
TACAGAGGATTCCTCTGCTTCAACAACTTCTTCCTGTACGGGGGCTGGGCCGCTTGGGCCGGGAGCAGGACCTGATGGCCCCGGAGCCGGTCCGCTTGGACCAGGAGCCGGTCCGCTTGGGCCAGGAGCCGGTCCTGTCGGTCCAGAGGTTGGACCACGTGGGCTGTCTTCGTCTTCATCGTCGTCGTCATAATCATCGTCGTCCCAATCATCACTGCCGTTTGAACGGAAGAACATGACTGCGAGACCAAGAAGGACAATCGCTACCAAACCAAGGAGACCTGCGCCGACGTAATAGATGGTGCCACCGGCTTCAAAGAATCCTTCAATATTGCCAATAACATTGATCTCACTGTTGACGCGCACTGAACCAACACTGACCGTAATGGTTTGAGGACCATCGTCCAGTGTTGTAATCGTCCACTGGTCGGAAGCGAACATGGTTGTCGTCGCACGTCCAGTAGCCTCTACCTTGATGCTGGAAGGCACAGAAATCTCGTTGTCAAAGGCATCAAAGGCGCGGATTGTAACCTCTAAACTTTCAAGTTGCTCAAGTGAATCCGTTGTCAAATTCACCTCAAGTCGAGCCACAGTACTCTGAGCCTCAACCGTCACTTCTACCGTGGACACAGCGCCACCTGCGGCATACTGCAGTGTGTGAACTCCTGCGATTTGTGCCTCGTAGGTATAGGACCCGGTTTCAGTTGTTAAGACGCTGAGTGTTGCAACAGGTGAACCGTCTTCGGTCCATTGCACGTTTTGGTCAAATTCATTTCCATCACTGTCTGTCCCTCGGACTTGGATTTCAACGATTTGACCAGCAACAGGGTTGCTCTCGGTCAAGGTCGCATCGACGACCACGGCTACACCGTTGTAAACGGTGATGGTGATACTGTCTGAGATGTTGAAGCCTGTTCCACTTACGCTGTATGCAGCGATGGTCCACTCTCCGACTTCGGTAGCGTCCCATCGCATGTTGTTGAGAAGAAGTTCGGTCGTGATGTCACGTACATCTCCGCTCGCCTCATTGATTTCAATCCAAACGAGTTCGCCTGAATCGATTCGATTGTTATCTGCATCGTACAAATCCGACAGGAAATCAACGGAGTAATCCGCTGACATCTCAAAGGTTGCTCCCGTGTCATGGTCGGGGTTGTTGGCAGTTCCTGTGATGTCCACTGTGTGAAGGAAACCGTGGTCAACCGTTACGTTAATGGATACTGTAAACGATTGTATGCCATCAAAATAAGTGGCAGAAAGCATGTACGGGTCATCGCTTGCAAAGTAGGGTGAGAACGTCGTAGCGTCACCGACCATTGTCTCAAGGAAGGCTGAGGAGTCGCCCATGGTTGGATGGTCAATGCTCCAGTTGGCTTGTACCACCCATTGGTTGCCCTTTCCGTCTCTTGCGAAGATTTCAGCTTCAATGGTATCATCCGCAGTCAAATCGAAGTGCTGCCAAGTTGAAACTTCATCATCAACTTCAAGCAAAAGATTCTGGATGGCACCTCTGCTTACATCGATGGTCACTTGAGCAAGCGTGGTCTCATAACGCGCTTCAATCGTCTTTTCGCCCTTGGAAACTGGGTCCCAAATCGCAGGTGCTCCAGGTGTCAACTGACCGTCTGCAATCTTGGTCCAATTATCAGATGGAAGGAGGACTGGCAGGCGGTTACCACGAACATCGACCCGAGTTGTGTTAATCCAAACACGGTCGTCTGCTGTGATCGATGTGCTCGAGACATTGAGGTCAAGGTAGGCCATTTCACCGTGCCCGACTGTGATCATCAATTCATCTGAGGCACCAGAAACGGAGGTGAGGTTGAGCCACCATACCCCGATGTGGTCTGGGAAATACTCCTGATTGATTTCAGAATAATTACCGTTGGTGGTGGTCCATGTCAAATTTCCTGCAGATGAGCTATCAAGCGTATTGCCGAATTGGTCGTAGAGGTCTGCCGTGATGCCACACCATTCGCCTGCAGGTACCGTTCCTTCACAGCCACTGAGTTCGAAATAGGATGGAGCACCCGCTTCAACAGTGATACTCACATCAACAAATTCTCCTGAAGCAACATCATGTTGCACCCTTACGACGTGTGTGCCGACTGCATAGGGCTGGAAGACATGAGGCATCACAGCACTCATCGAGCCGTTGGTTGGTGTGTAGGTGAGGGCTTCTCCCGCCACGATGTTCCCGTGTTGGTCAACCAAGTGGGCGGAGATGGTAAGCGTCTCATCAGCACTGATAGTAGCGCTGAGTGGTGTAACGACCAAGTCGGTTGGTGCACCGGCCGTAACGGTGATGTTCTGCGTACCACAAACAAGTCCAAAGCAGGCTGAGATGACATGAGTGCCCGTCGTACTCGGCGTGTACAATCCGTTGCTACCGATGTTTCCTGCTGTTGCTGACCATGTTGTAGGTGGGCTCTGAACCATGCCTGTGTGATCGTAGGATGCAAAGTTGAAGTTGACCGAAGTATCAGCATCGGTGGTAAGAATACCCGAAGGAGTAATGTCAATGGTCGTAATGTTGGTCGTGTTGAATTGGACTTGAGGTCGATAAGCCGTCGTCGTCGCTTCACCAGAATAAAACGAAGCATGACCGTAGCCGCTGTTTGGAGTTGCCATGATCACCCATGCCTGTTGGCTGTTGATGGTGAGCCCCGGTGTACTGATGTCAAACCAAATCCAGCCTGTTGTGTCAACATTGACCACGGTCGTGGAAACAGCATCGCCGTAATCAATACCGGCTTGCATTCCGGGCGCAGACCAATTCGCACCCGATGTCGAGCCGTTGAAAGTAGCACTGGATTGGCTCCACCCTGTGGCCAAAATCGGATGGACACTGAATGAAATTGATGTAGCACCCTGTGCAATTGTCCATGATTCAGCGTAAAGTCCGAGGGAAGCAGAATGGACCTTTTGGTAGGCTGGGAACGGTACTTGCCCAGAATTGAAACCAACGGTGAGCGAGCAATTGTCCGCCCAAAGCGTTCCGCAGAAGGTACCTGCGCTCATGGTCGAATCATCTCCGAAGTTTTGGTCAGGGTATTCACTGTACAAACTCGTGTCCTGAATGTTGGTATGTCCGTAAGCAGCGACCTCGTTGCCAGTTTGCATGAGGTAAGTGTACGTGTAATCGTTGTTGTAGACATGGTTTGGTGAACCGATTGCAAAGCTCCATCGTGACGATGAAGGTCCTGGAATCGACTGATTCACACCTTGAACCCACCAGGTGTAAAGCGAGCCAGCGGTGAGGTTTGTCTCAAATCGGAAGGTGGTGTTGGTAATCTCAGAATCTTCCCAAGACTTGTATTTGTAGACACCAGTTTGATTTGCGATGGTCACGATGTAACCATCGGCAGCTGCAAGAGGAGTCCAAGACAGCATCGGTTGAGTTTCGGGAGACAAAATACCATTGCTTTCGTCGTACAATACCTCTCCATCATTGGGGAAGGTGAGTGAGGGCTGTGCTGGTGGGACAATACCGTTGGTGTTGTCCACATAATCCAGTACGAGATGAGGGTCGAAACTCGAATTCCCGTTTTCCGATGAGAAGAAGGAATGCGATGAACCAGTCGTGCCGATTTGTTGAATCATAACGGTCATGGTCGTATTTCCGTTGGCGATGTTGTCCTGAGCAAGGCTGGTCAAATCCCAGTCCATCCATCCGATTGGAGTGGACAGAGTGAGGGTTGAACGCGTAATCTCTGTTGAAGAGCATGTTGGAGCGCTGGTCCAAACCACCGTTGATTCTGAGAATCCACCGCAAGGGTAGACACCGAAAGTGGTGGATGATGTTCCAACAACGCTTGTTTGATACATGCGCAGCATCATCTGTGTGGGTGTCATAGCTGCTGGCCAAGGCATGGCCGAAAGGTCAAATTCCAAGAGAATTCGGCTTTCACCACTTCCACCTGAAGAGGTCCCAAGCACCATCGTAGTGGCGGAACCTTTGTTGGTAACTGAGCCAGATGCGATTTCAACATCGGGCACAAGTGGAAGAGTTCCTGTCAAATCAAAGACTGAGCCCCGTGAAATATTGACGGTATGGTTGCCGTTTCCGTCGTCGCTTCCTTGGTCGGAGGGGTTACGGAATTTGTGAACAGACGACCATTCACCGATTCGGTCACCTTGATCTGCACGAATTCTCCAGTATGTCCAGAAATCACCTTTGCTCATGTTGCTTTCCGTGACGGTTCGGTTAAGTGCATCGTAAACCACATCGCTGATGCTGCCATCGGAAATTTCGGTAGTTGTGGTGCAGATGTCTTCATTTGAAACAAATCGTGGATCATAGGAAAAGCAGCCGACGAGTTGGGTTTGATTGGTGATTGTTGAGTTCCATGAATAGGTCGTTGTATCCTGTCCGGATGGGCGAGGTTGAGATGTGTCCCAAAGTGTTGCACCATCGGCAGGAACCAAGCCCGTGGGTCCGGGCACCGCCCATGGCGTTACCAAACGGTAGGTCAGATTCAAGCGTGGACGGGTATCGATGTTGGAGGCTTCACTGCTCGCAAATTGAACACGTCCTGCAACAACTCCCGCAATTTCTTCGGGCTGCACAATGACATTGATTCCAGTTTGTCCCGCTGCCAAAGCATGCTGAACAATCGAGGTAACATTGAGGGCAACTGTTCCGGTTGTGTTGACCCACACTCCCTCGGTTTCAGGGATTTCTGAGTCTGTGGAATGATAGGCTCCGACACCTTGCCAAGAAGAAGTATTTCCAGCTGGATAAGCCCACGAAGAAGATTCACTCCAAGCGGTGATCATTTCTGAAACGGTCATGAAGACTTCATTGTTGGAATTCACGGCGGTCATTTCAAGACTCGCGTTGACGACTTCGTACGTGCCTGGCATTGGCAAGGATGAGAAATCAATGTCGATAAGTGAACTCGCACGTAGGCTTGGATTGGAAGTTGATACCTGACTACGTCCGACATAAAGATAGGATGAACTGCCTTGGTTCGCATAGATATTCCCGCTGTCAAGATAGGTATCAGCAGTGACACTTGGGTAGGACAGTGACGGCACAAATGCACCTTCTTGAATCATAAGAGTGGCATGCGTCGAATTCAATTCTTCACCAAGATCATTGGGCAGGTAAAAGGTCGTTGCATTGCTTCTTGGACCGAGCATTCCGTTGTTGATGGGTTGTACCATCCAACGGATTTCCTGTGCGAAGGTCAGGTCGGAATTTGGATTGAACGTAAGGTTCGTCACATCAAATGATGTTGTATTTACCCGAGAATCGTAGACATAGAGGCCAGCCATATCGTCAGAGGCATCTTCTTGGATGAACAAACGCCAATCAGTCGCAGCGGTTGTGCCGCTGTACGACCAGGAAAAGGTCGGCATGCGGTCAGCGATAAGGGCATGCGATGTCGTATCCCAAACCAATTGGCTTTGAGTTGGTGCAGTATTCACTCCACCCACCGTGGGTGTAGCGACAGCTCCATCTTCCCATGTAAGCGTAAGGTAAGGCCGTTCGGTGGAACTGCCTTCGGTAGATGTGAACGTGATGAGGTCGTCGGTATTGCTGGAAGTGTATATCATCAATGAGAGATGGGTCTGTCCGTTTGCAAGAGCTGCTTGCACGGCTTCAGTAACATCGAAATCCATCCAATCATCATTGACACTTTCAACGAGATCAACATAACCCCCGATGTCCACCCCAATGGCGCGTCCACCTGCTTGTGACCAATTATTGACGCCATCATAGGTAGTGGCATTGGCAGCAGTCGTCCAACTTTGCAAGACCGGGCGAACAGCCACAGGTTCACCGGAGACGGAGGCGTATTCAGAGAAGAGACTGAGTTCAGCATCGGTGACCCGTGCCGCAGATGGTTGAGGCACTTCGCTCAGTGGAATACGAAGAAGGGCAGCGGACTGATAGCCAGTGCTGGTTTCCCCTACCAAAAGTGTGGATGAATTCTCGTAGGTGTCGTCTGAGCCCGAACCGTTTTCGATGACGTAGGTGTCTCCGAAATTCGGCAAATTAAGGTGAGGAAGAGCCCCTCGGTGTTGAAGTTCAACCGAGGCTTTTGTGGCGTTGTAGACCACGGTGGTGAGATCCGGTAGGTGGAAGTGGAAGGCATTTGACCAGTTACCAATTTGGTTGGTTGAGGAAACGGTTCGTACACGCCAGAAGTAGGTGGCTCCCTCGTCCAGATCAGTGCTGGGTGTGAAGGTGCGATTGGTGACATCAAAGCCAACGTCATTCCATGAGGTGTAGGTTTCTGCATTTACTGACCCGAAATCGGATTGAGTGTCCGTTTGTACAATGAAGCCTGTAATCGGTAAGGATGAATTGAATCCCCAATTGAGTTCGGGTTGGGTGATGGGAGTCATGTCCACGCCAGTACCAATACTCCATGAACCGTTGAGCGGTGTTGTTGGGACTGGGTCGTTTGGAATGGCATCAGAACCAGGCACGTAAACAAAGGAGAGTTCGGGGCGATTGCTGGCTGAATCTTCTGCAGTGCTAAAGTACGCTGTTCGGGCTGAACCTGAACCAACACCGAGCATTCCTGCGATGAAATCGACACGGCGGTCTTCACGCATCGCATTTTGAACAGCAAGCGTCACGTTCCATTCCACTTCATCGCCCTCGAAATAGGACGAGCCGATAGTAACACTGTCGAGAAGCGAAGAACGTTCACTTCCCTTGGCACCTGCGGTGTCCCATGAGTTGCTTCCGTCGTAACTGGACCATGTTGCATCTTCTGCACTCCAACCGTGTTCTGTGCTTTCCCATACTGCTACTGTTGGGTTACCAAAAGTCGATGAAGTCAAAGTCATCTTCAGGTGGGCGGATTCAACTGCGTAACCGTTTGGAAGGAGATTTGAAACGAGGTTGCATCCAAGCAATGCTGCGATTTCAGTTCCTCCGTTGAAGGTATTGTAATCGATGGTCATTTCTGAATCACCGTCGAAATTATCGTTGGTAGCGCTGCTGTCGATGTAGGTATCCATGCACTCAGGATATTGATTGTCATTGGAACCATTGCCGTGCTTCAGTCGGAACTCGTAACGGTCGCCACCAAGCCACGTCGTTTCAAGAGCAGAAACAAAGAAGCTTGAAGAAGTCCATTCTCCATAATGGTCGTCACTGTCCACGGTGGCCATGCGCCAGAAGTACATGTTTCCAACCTCTAGGGTGAGTGATCCGGTCATGTCAAGTGTACCGTCGCTCGGAGAGAAATCGTTGTCCGTTCGGGTATCGACCCGAAGTTCGCGCAGACGGAAATCTTCGTCGGTGGCCAGTTCAAATATGATTTCGTCAGACGTCGTCGGTGCTGTCCAATTCAATGTGGGCTGAGTATTTCCTGAAAGGTTGTGGCCTGTTTGATTCCAAACTGCAAGAGCATCCTCGGGTGCGGTAAGTGAAACGGGTGCGGGTGCAGATCCGCTTCCCCATTCATACGTAATGCTGAACGAAGGCGCATCGGTAGCAACAACGGCCTCGGCTGAATGGAAAACAATCCCTTCACCATTGGTGTAGGATTCGTACTTACCACGAACGGCCAACATCATGTCCAAGGGCGACTGGTCACCGTTGTCAAGGTAATTCTGTACGGCATGGTCGAGGTCAAAGGTGAAAGAGTCTGAGGTTTGATTTCCATCTGCGAGGGCAATGGTAGCCGTTCCTTTGGAACGTCCACCGTCGTACCATTGGAAGCCATTAGCAGCCATTTCGTTCCATGTCACGTCATCTTCAACCCACAATCCAGATTCTTCCATGCCGTGGAGGGAGATTACGGGATCTCCGGAGTAGGATGACCGTGTGAGTTTCAATTCAGCATTGACGATGGTAAGGTTGTCGTGGAGGCCGAGTTGATTGAGAGATGTGCGCAGATGTATCAGGCGCTCTTTCGACGAGGTCATGCTTGATTCAAGGGTGGTATCATCGCCGTAGGTGATTGTTTTGCTTGTTTCACTGACAAAACTGTCCTGGAAGAAGTCCTCTGAAAGACCGGTATCTACTGGATCGAACGTCATCGTTGCTGTACCATCGCCGTTGTCAACGACATTGAGGGTCGGGAGCATGAATGATGTTGTGTCCCACGAACCCCACTGGTCGTTACTATCAACGGCTCTGATTCTCATTTGCATGGTTGTTCCGTTGACCAAAGCGAGAGAGGTAGGAACATCAAATGCACCGGTCGTCCCCGTTGATACGAAGGTGTCCCAAAGGGTCGAGAAGTGCCAGTCTTCATCGGTCGAGGAACGCCAATCATCGCTGTTGCTCAGTTGGATTTCTACGTCTTGACCAGAATTGTTGGCGTAGGTAAGGCGCGGTGTTGTGACCGGCTTGAGAAGGAAGTCGCTTTCCATCCAAGGGGCGCCGTCTGCAATCGGCAGATCGGCCTCAACGCTTGCACCTGCAGAGGCAGCACCCGCAGTGGTATCCAATACAAAGGCCGGTTCATTCCCACTGGTCGTTGTTTCAGAAAGGTCGCATGTGTAGGTAGCACCCAGTGATGAAACGATGATGGAGAGGTAGGAGGCATTCGAACGCGCAGCATGTTGTGCGAGACTGGTCACGTTCAGACTGAGTGTTCCGTTGCTTGACAACAAAGCAGGGGGCTCCCAAATGCCCCGGTCTGAACTTGATTCTGCACCCATCGTGGTCCAAAGCTGATTGCTCGCAAAAGAAGTCCAGGACACATAAGAACCATTCCACATGCGATCCATGCTAGCGACATAGGCATGCATGTCAGTCGAACCCAAATCGGTGGTGGTGCATTGGAGATTCACCGTAGCCGAATGAATGGTATCCGAGGCGGTATAATTCATCGGGAAGCGGAGCAAAAGACGTGATTCTTGCAACATCTCGTTGCTTAGCATGCCCGTCGCCGAGGTATTGTAGGAGTTGGTAGGATTATTTTCTGAGATGTAAGAGTCGGCGTGAATGGCATGCGTAGAAACGGCTCGTTCGGGAGATTGCTCGTCTTCGAGCATCTTCCATCCTTCCATGGTTTGTGGAAGGGCCATGTCTGCAAAAATAAACATCACGGCCAGCAGAAGTGCTGTGGCTCGTGGACGGTTGAAAGAGAGGCTACGCATGGGACTCATGCTTTACATAACTCCCCATTATAGGGACTTTTCCCTTCCAAGCACTGAAATCCCGGTTCAGACCTGCTGCATTGCATCTCTTCCTCGTCGCAATGGATGCCAATGTTGAAGGAGGCTCGTCATCGTGGGCTGATAGCATGAGCGAACTTTGGGTTGAGAAACACCGGCCACAGTCGGTGAATCAAATTCGCGGTCAAGCGGCCGTCGTTCAACGCTTAGGCACCTATGCTGGGAGCAAAAATTTCCCCCATCTGCTCTTCGCCGGACCACCAGGGACGGGGAAAACAACTGCAGCGATGGCCCTTACCAAGGATATTTTTGGCGTAGAATTCCGTCAAAACCTTCTCGAAATGAACGCCTCAGATGAACGGAAGTTGGAGAGTATCCGGACCAAAGTCAAGCAATTTGCTCGCACGCAGCCCTATGGCGGAGCAGCCTTCAAAATCATCTTCCTCGACGAGGCTGATGCATTGACCAATGATGCACAGGGAGCACTTCGCCGAATCATGGAGCAGTATGCTGAAACTTGCCGCTTTATCCTCTCCTGCAATTATTCGTCAAAAATCATCGAACCAATTCAATCGAGATGCGCTGTCTTCCGCTTCCGCCCGCTCTCAGACGCCGATGTATCATCGCAAGTGATTCACGTCGCGGAACTTGAGCAACTGGAACTTGGAGATGGCGCCGTTGAAGCACTGACTCGGATCTCTCAAGGCGACCTGCGTAAAGCGCTCACTGCCCTCCAGGTGGCGGCCGCACTGAACACAACGGTAAGCCGAGAGCTGGTGTATGAGACTTCAGCTACCGCGCCTCCTGAAGCCCTGCATCAATACTTGATGGCCTGCAGGAGTGATGGCTTCCACGTCGCTCGTCGAAGACTGCGTGAACTGCTCGACCAATTCGGCCTCGCTGGAACTGACTTTGTGAATCAATTGCACCGTGAACTCTACAGTGCTGACTTCCTCGAAGAGGCTTCAAAACTCGCCCTCACCGAATGGATGGCTGAGATTGATTACCGACTTGTTGAAGGTGGAGGCGAACAAATCCAATTGGACGCACTGACCGCACAAATCGTCAAGCATCTACGACCTTGAAATCACATTCACTTTTCGTGAAGGGTGCCCGTCATCTATGGGGATGAGTTTCGGTTCGATGAATACATGCGAACCATTACTTCACGATTGGAATTGGCTCTTTGCTGGACTGTATTTGCACCCTTGGTCCGTTCCTTACGTCAGCGTCGAATGGCCCGTAGTGCCAGTTATGTTTACGATTGCCAACGCATTGATGTCCTCTTGTCGAGCATCATTGCTGACCACGAAGATTTACTCAGTTGAAGCCACAACGGGGGGTTCGACCGAGAAGGTCCAAGAATAGGTTCGCGTGTTCGTCCAAGGGTCGCCTTCTTCTGAAATTTCGATGGAAATCTCATGGTCACCAACTGCGAGATTGTAACCCAAAAAGATGGCAAAGGGTTGATCTTGTTCACCATGTGGAAGCAAGATCGGAGCCGAGCGGTTGTCAACGGTACGCCACGTACCAACATCCTCGCCGTGAGTGGTCCAAAATGATTCATTGGCATTCAGCGGAGTATCGGTATTCTGGAACCGATGCACCACGGTTATGTTGGCACCTTCATTGTCAACGTTGTCTGCCAGGCCGAAAAGAATCCAGGTTCCTCCTTCAACGTATTCGCCCTCTGACAGAGTCCAGCTATGCAGTCCATCTTTTCCACTTCCATCAGCGAACGTAAAGATGCCTTCATGTTCCACGACCACTCCCCAATCATTCGATAGTTGGGGGGCTACAATATCGCCAAAAGGAGGATTGACAAGCAAGAAAGAAAGTGAAAGGAAGGTGAAGGTGTAAAGGAAGAACGATTTGAACCATGTTCCCTTTGTATAATGCTCTTTGAAACGCTCTGGCATCACCATTCGGTGTATTTGGGGAATAAGAATGATCATCGAGAGAGGAAGGAGGTAGAGGACATCCGTTTTGTCAAGGGTCGTGGAAGGCATCAAAACGTAGCGCATCAAACACGTTGCGATGACGGCGTACGTGATGACGAGCCACATTGAAGCGGTGTCCGCTCGTTCTTTGTTGACGTACTTCACCGGGTCAAATGGCTCAATGCCCAAATCTGCCCCGCTGCGACGCTTTTTCTTCTCGTCACCACCGTCACGCCCCTCTCGCTTTCTGCGTTCGGTTTGCGCCGCCGCCATGGCCGTTTTGAGGTCCACCATACAGCGAGGGCAGACGAGCAAGTGTTAGAATACTACGGTTGATTTTTCTGACTTCAATTCATCACTGAAGCGATGTAACTTGTCCGATTTGTTCAAAGAGGGAATGGCTCACCCACGGTTAAGGCCGGGGTGGCGTAGTTGGTAGCGCGTCGGACTCATAGGGCAGCCTCCAAGGCAATCGTATGACGTGCAAGCCCCTTGTGGTGTCTGAGACATCCGAAGGTCGCGGGTTCGAGCCCCGCTCCCGGCACCATTCACGGTTCGCAACATGCCTTTGATGGAAGATCAAAGGGGGCTGCCGCGTAACAATCATTAAATTAGACCACCCAGTCCGACCGACTGGTATAATGCCTCTTGCACGCTATGAATCCATTGATGAATCCCTCAAAACGAGGATTCTCGACGTGTCCAAGGAAGAGTTCGGAGCACATGGCTATGAAGGGGCATCGTACAACAAAATCATCCAGAAAATAGGCATATCAAAAGGTTCGATGTACTATTACTTTGAAAATAAAGAAGATCTCTTCCTTACATGTTTCCTCGATGAGGCTCGTTCGGCTGGAATGTTATCGTTCGAAATGAACAAGTTATCAGAAGTTGTTGATCACGATGTGTATTGGGATTCAATCAAGATGATTTCATCACAGCAATGGAATGATGTTCTTCATCATCCACTGTTCATGTCCCTGATGCGTCAATTGGTTTCACTGGGATCAGATCATCCCATCTTCCGTAAGTTGAACGCCGAATGTGAAGGCTTGAGTGAGTATGGTGAACTCATGTCCCTTCTCGAACATGGAGTGCAGATTGGGGCAATCCGTGATGATGTTCCTCTCAATGTGCTCATTCGTATGAACACCGAATATGAGGTTTGGCTGTTGCAAGAAATACAGGAAGGCCGCTTGAATGAACAACAAGTGGTTGACAAATTCTTTGAGATGTTTAAACAACTCTTTGAAATAAGAAGGTGAAAAGATGAACAGATTATTGCAAATGGAAAACCTAGAACGTCATTATGAAACCCCTGCTGGTGTAGTCAAAGCACTTGATGGCGTTGGCTTTGAAATCCAAGAAGGGGAGCGCGTGATTCTGCTCGGCCCGTCCGGTTCAGGAAAAACAACCTTGCTCAACTGCTTATCTGCTCTAGACAGCCCTACTGGGGGCTCCTATTCTTTCCTCGGTGAGGAAGTACCTCGGAATCATTCAGAGAAAATGACCTCGTTTCGCAGAGATAACATTGGATATGTATTCCAATTCTTCAATCTCCTGCAAGACCTGACCGTGCTTGAAAATATCCTCTTGATTCAGGAATTGGCCGGCAAGAAAGACCCTGCTCGTGCCAAAGAATTACTCCGACTTGTTGGGTTGGATGCCGAAATCAATCGATTCCCAGGTGAGATCAGCGGCGGTCAACAACAACGTGTCGCTATCGCACGAAGCATCGCAAAGCGACCCACGCTCCTTCTGGGCGATGAGTTGACGGGTAACCTGGACACGGAAACCTCGAATAAAGTAATGGAGGCCTTGGTCAGTGCCTGCAAGCAAGAAAACATCACCTCGATATTTGTCACCCACGATGAAGGGCTTGTGCGGTATGCCACACGTGTCATTCGAATTGACAGCGGGAAAATCGTGTCTGATGAACAGGTCAACAGTACCGAAAGCGAGTGAGGTGAACTCATGTCAGCCCTACTCAACAAACGTCTCGCACGAAGCCTCTGGCGAACGAAATTACGACTTTTGGCCGTGGTATTGATGGTTTCAGTAGGCGTCTTTGCTGGAATCACCTTTGGCGGATATTCGCATAACCTTGACACCATGTATGAGACCATGCAGGCTGATGACGCTGAGGGGTCAAATCTAGCAGACCTTTGGATTGACAACCAAAGTTCAACATGGACGACCGAACAAAGTGCCTCGTTTTGCGCAAGCCTCCAAGAGTCATGGCCTACAGATACTCAACCGCTTGATTCATGCGAGGCACGTAGAGTCGTTCAAGGCACCATGTTCCACACCAATGAATCAGGTGAATACATCATCAATTCAATGTGGCATGGCATTCCTGCTGACGCCAATGCAGACCGTGTGTGGATGCCCGATGGTCACTCGGAGGGTCGAGTTGCATCAGCTGCAGATGAAATTGTAATCGACGCTCACGTCGTTGATGCACTTGACCTCAATCTCGGAGATACGGTGAGTATCGGGGCTGGTGCAGCCGCTACGGACTTCACCTTGGTGGGTATTGGCTACCATCCATTGCATGTATTTATGGCTCCAGAAGGATCCATCTTCCCTCCAGAAACAGGACAGTATGTCGTAGGCTACCTCTCGGATGCTGGCATGGCGCGTTTAACCAATACAAGCTTGGGCACGAACAATATCATTCTCCTCGACGTCGACGGCACGCCGTCCTACGACCTTCCAGATACTGAACGCTACGAAGGTGATGAAATCGATGCAGTAAAGGCCTCAGTCTCCAGTGCACTCGATGAAAACGAAATGGACGGGCGAATCCGTGACAGGGGACAAAACCAACCTGTAGAAATCATGCGACAAGATTTGGAAAGTTCCAAGCGAATCACCATGCCTTTCACCATCATGATTGCAGCCATTGCCTCCATTACCATCGTACTCAGCCTCCAGCGTTTGGTTCAAAGCCAAGCGAAGGAAATTGCTGTGTTGCGTACGCTTGGTGTTGAACGCTCATCGCTGATGACGGGCTATCTGGTTGCACCTTTGGTGATTGGAGCTGTCGGATGTGCATTAGGTGGATTGGCTGGGCCAACTGGCGTCAACGGGATGCTCAACTTTTACGAAGACATTGTCGGATTGCCAATTATTGAACGAGAAATCCCTCCTTCCATGTACACATCGGTCATGATTCCAACCATGTTGGTGGTCTTCATTTCAGGCGCTTTTCCTGCATGGAAAGCGAGCCGCCTTGACCCTCTGGAAGTCTTGAGTGGTCAAAATGAGATGCGTGTCGGTTCAAATCTATTACGAACACTCACGGCTTGGATGCCTACGACCATGGGCTTGTCCATTCGCTCAAGTGTTCGCAAACCGATTCGCCTTACTATGACATTTGTCGCCGTTGGAATCTCTCTCATGTTGTTCGGTTCTGTTCAAATGATGTCTGCAGGTATCCAAGAAACCATTGTCGGGGGTCTCGAGGACCAACAAAGTTGGGACGCCCAAGTATACATTTCCGAGGGAGGGGAGGAGGCCGTCATCGCTTGGTCAGAAGAGCGGTCAGCAAGCTGGGAACCCTTGATTGAAACGCCGCTTGGTTCAGTAATTGACACTGAAAATTTGGAGCGCGTGTTCACCCTCATCGGCTATGATTCATATGAACAAGGAATGCGTTCAGTTGTGGTGATCGAGGGTGAAAAACCTGCTGCACAGAGCGCTGTCAATGAAGTGATGATGGACGAAGGTTCCATGGTATTCCTTGGCTGGAACGTTGGTGAAGAACATAGCATCTTCATCAACGGAGGAGAACAGGATGTCAAGGTGGTGGGGGTTACTCGGGGAGAACTCGCTCGAACCATGTACTTCCTGCGGGCAGACCTCGGAGCATTATTGGGCGTTAATGCAACCTCAATTTACCTTGAACTACCCGAGGGAGTTGAGGTTGACGAATCCCTCGCTGAAATCTCAATGGGCGTTGTGGAACGCCAAACGCTCATCAACGGCATGAACAGCCTCATTGATCAGCAAACGCAAATCTTCCAGGCCATGATGTATCTCGGACTCTTGTTCACCATTGCAGTGATGTTCAATACCATGATTATGAACGTCGCAGAACGCGACTTTGAACTCGCTACCCTTCGGGTTCTTGGGGCTTCAACAAAGAGCCTCGGACTGATGCTCCTCTTCGAGAGCCTCTTAATCGGCATCATCGGCGGCTTGGTTGGCGTTGTCTTCGCCTACGGCGGTGCGGTTGGACTTGCCTCGTCCTTCTCGTCATGGCAATTCTACGTGGCGATTGTCATCGTACCAAGTGTTGCCTTCCAGTTGCTGATTGGCGTGGTGATCATCGCCATCGCAATGACTCCAATTGGCATATGGCGATTGCGACGAATGGATCTGGTTGAGAAGGTCAAAGACTTGTCTCAGTGAAGCGAACCCTTCATGGAGCGTCTTGGCCTCCATAAGTGCATGGGCAAGGTGCCTGAGGCTGGCCAACGCGTGACGGCCACAGTGTCAACGCACAACGGAGAAGTGGTCCATGAAGGCTTGGTCCTCCCGCCATCATCTCCAAAACACATCACGTTGAAGTTGGACAACGGCTACAATGTGAGTTATCCTGAAGCAGACCTGATCTCCATCGAAATGCTCGACCAACCTGCTGTTGCAACAAGGCCAGCAATTCCCACCGTCAAGGCTTCTTCAGACCTCCCCAGAATTCGGCTCATCCACACGGGAGGCACCATCGCCTCAAAAGTGGATTACGCAACGGGTGCTGTCGAAGCAAAGTTTGAACCTGAAGAATTGCTCAATGCCATACCGGAACTCGCTGCAATCGCTCAACTTGATTCGGTCAAAATAGGGAATATGTTCAGTGATGACATCAGGCCACAACACTGGAACATCATGTCAAAAGCATGCACTGAGGCATTTGAAGACGGATGCGCTGGTGTTGTCATCGCCCATGGAACCGACACCTTGCACATGACTTCTTCAGCCCTTAATTTTGCATTTGCAGGCAACGGTGAACGCCCGCCGGGAGTCATTGCCATGGTTGGCTCCCAACGCTCAAGCGACCGAGGGTCATCAGACGCAACAGAAAATCTCCTTGCCGCCGTTTACTGGGCTGCCAATGCACCCCAACCGACTGGTGGAGCAGGGGACAGCGTTGTCGTCGTCATGCACGACACGCAGAGCGACGGCATCATGGCCGTTCACTCTGGACTAGCAGTTCGCAAAATGCATTCGTCGCGCCGGGACGCTTTTCAAGCCGTCAACGCTCAACCTTTGGCCAAACTCAAACTTGATGGTTCCACCTTTTCAGCCACGCTCACACCATATTACGAAGCCGCCCGTGAGGCTGCTAATGAGCGACCCGTCTCATCAACGTCAAGTACATACGAACCCGGTCAACGCTTGGCTCAATTTATCGCAGGCCCGTGGTTGCATGCCGAACAGGTCGAGGCCGTGGTGAATACAGGCGTCCAGGGTGTCGTCTTCCACGGAACAGGACTCGGCCACCTGCCCATTGATGACCCTCAAGGAGATGCTCCCGAAAATACCAGCCTTTGGCGCTCGCTCACACGTTGCATTAACCGTGAACTTCCCGTTCTTATCATCAATCAGTGCATCAACGGACCTGTTGATTTGAATGTCTACTCCAAAGGGCGAAAACAGCAAGCAATGGGCTTGCTGGGTCACGGAGTGAGTTCAACTCCAGAAGCCATGATTGCAAAATTGCACTGGTGCCTTTCTCAAAACAAAGATATTGCCAAGGCCATGAGTGAAAACCTCTGTGGAGAACACCGCGAAAACCTGTATGAGTAAGCGCTTGAATGAAGAACCGTGAAGGAGTGGGAAGGTCATGGATGGAAACGCTGGTCACCGTCTTGAAGAACTTCGTGGGAAACGCGAAGCCGCTCGCCTCGGTGGCGGGCTCAAGCGTCAAGAAGCCATTCGAACAAGCGGACGAGGGACTGCTCGTGACAGAATTTCACTCCTTCTTGACGAAGGCTCATTCCTCGAATTGGACGCCTTCGTCACCCACCGAACCGATGACCACGACATGTTCCTCCACAAAACGCTCGGTGACGGCGTCGTCACGGGCCAAGGTACCATCGAGGGACGTCGCGTCTACTGCTTTGCTCAAGACTTCAGTGTTCACGGCGGCAGCATGGGCGAAATGCACGCCCTCAAAATCGCCAAGGTTGTTGAGATGGCTGAGCGAGCCAAGGCTCCACTCATTGCCATGTGGGACGGTGGTGGACAACGAGCTCAAGACGGAGTTAACGCACTCGCTGGAACGGGAGAATTACTCGACCGAATTGTCCAGTGTAGTGGTCGGATTCCCATGATCAGCGTGGTACTGGGTCCAGTAGTGGGTGCTTCTGCACTTGCGGCTTCCGTATCCGACTTCACCATCTTGGGCGAAGAAAACGGACAACTCTTCCTGTCTTCGCCCTTGGAAACACCCGAGGTCATCAGCGGAGAAGTGGATGCAGCTGGATTGGGTGGAGCCAACCTTCATGCCTCGAGGTCAGGTATTGCCTCGTTGATTGCTGAAGACGAGGAAGATGCGTGTGAATTAGCAGCGACCTTGCTGTCCTATTTACCAGACCACAACATGGCTGACCCACCTTTGGTTCCAACCGCAGACCCCATGACTCGCGTCAACGAACACCTTCAGGATCTTGTCCCTGACAATCCCAACAAACCCTATGACATGGTCAGCGTGGTCGAAGAGGTCGTCGATGACGGTGTCTTCATGGAATTATTTCCAGCTTATGCGGACAACATCATCATCGGTTTTGCTCGTCTGGGTGGTGCCACGATTGGTGTCGTAGGAAATCAGCCGAAGGTTCTCGCAGGATGCCTTGACATTGACGCATCCATCAAAGCAGCCCGATTTATCCGCACCTGTGACGCATTCAATATCCCCCTCGTGACCTTTGAGGACGTCCCAGGATTCCTTCCGGGAGTGGTTCAGGAATGGGGCGGTATCATCCGCCATGGCGCAAAGTTGCTCTTCGCCTACGCTGAAGCGACCGTACCAAAACTTACCTTGGTCACACGAAAAGCCTACGGCGGAGCATATCTCGCCATGTCATGCAAGCACTTGCAAAGCGATTACAATGTAGCATGGCCAACCGCTGAGTTGGCTGTGATGGGCGCAGAAGGGGCGGTCAACATCATCCACAGGAGAGAAATTCAGGCCGTTCCTGATGAAGAGAAAGAAGACGTCCGACTGCGCCTTGTTGATGAATACAAAGCTAAATTTGGAGACCCCTATGTCGCTGCTCGTAACGGATGGCTGGATGATGTCATCGAGCCACAGGAAAGTCGTCTCCGTTTGTGCCGTGCACTCAACATATTGAAGTCAAAGCGGGAATGGTCACCACCTAAAAAGCACGGAAATATACCGCTGTGACCTTCACTTTAGACGCTCTGCTCGGGCCAGTAATCCACCAGGAGAGGCGTTACGTTCATCCTGATTCGTGACATGTTCGTCAAGTCCTGACGGGTCACTTTCTTCTCCACCACGACGCCTGGCGAGAAGAGCGAGCAGGACGAGGAGAACAAGAAGGCCTCCGCCGATGAGAACTGGTGGCAGAAGCCCTGATGTTGAGTCCTCTTGGGAATTTGAATCGGTCACCCCTCCCCCTTGTTGCGTATCTTCGAAGATATAACTCACCACAATGTCTCGATCCAGTTCGTCATCGTGGAGTTTGAGTTTGAAGTCCATTGTAACGGATTGAGAGTCTGGAAGTGGTATGATGGTGACGCATTGAGCCGTCGTGGGTGACTCAAACAAACAGGAATGGTTGGTAGGTATCTCCACACCGTTGATGGTCAACATACCGCTCGTGTTCAGTGCCTCATCAATGTCGAGCATGGACCACTGCATGGTAGCAGAATTGCTCTCCGAAAGACGCTGTACTGCGTGTATCGATGCGACGGGCATATCACCTACTGGCGTGACAACGAGAGTGAACTGATGGCTGTGGATGCTCGTACCGTCAGTCACATTGAGCCACAGGTTGTCAAATGGGCCGTTGATGTCTGGCGCAGGAGTGAGCGTGAAGGACTCGTTGCTTTGGTCAACTTGCAACTGGCTGTGTTCGTGTTCAAGTGTCCACTGAAGAACATCACCGTCGACATCGTACGCCAGTTGGCTAAGCAATAAGGTGAACACGCCGTCTTCCTCAACCGTGTGATTCACCCATGCAGAGGTATTGATGACAACAGGGTCATCCCTCGCTTCGACCACGACAGGAATTTCAAGTTCAACCAAGGGGTTCGCTCCATCAGAGACCGTGGCGGTGATGACAACAGCACCGTTGGCGTTTTCCAAGGGCGTGAGTGTGATGAGCTCGCCTTCAATGAAATATCGGACTGGTCCCTGAGTCCCAGATGCCATGCCGTCAACTCGAATCAAGAGTTGTTCACCTTCAGGGTCAGAAACGACCTCTCCCAAATCATAAGCGATGCTTTGGCCGTCCTCAATCAATTGCTGAATGGGGACTGTCCCTGTTTTTTCGACAGGGTCGTCCACGGGCGTAAGATAAACTCTCAATCTTGTATTCTTCTCATCAAGAACTTCTCCATCACTGCGAAGTTGAACCTCGAGCATGCACTCACCCTGCCACTCTTCATCGAGTGCATGGGCCACGGTAAACGATGCACCGTCTGCTGCAAGTTCAACTGAAAAGTGATTGGCATCCTCACCGGTCAGGATGGCAGAAACCACCCGAACGGGTTGTCCATCAGGGTCAAGAGCAACGTCGCTGATGTTCAGGGACGTAGAACCGTGCTGTGGAAGGTAAACTCCCGGCTGAGGAAAGACCAATTCCATGGGAGTATTGGTGCGCTCCACAACTGCTCCCGTGGTGCTGGGCGCTCCTTCAACACTCACTCGCAACCAAGCCTTGTGCGTCCCTGGGGAAACTGGGGCCATCGGATAGGTGCACGAAGCGGTGGCATTGGCGTGTAAACTTCCGTTGGCCTGCCACGGCTGACCTTCCCAACCACAGGTCACATCAACGGCCCAAGAGGTGTTTAATTCTCCAAATGTATCTCCGTTCCTGAGCGTCCAATTTGTGGACAATACCAATTGCTGCGACCCGTTGAGAGGGGTTGAGAGATTGTGGGAAGAAGTGAAATTGGTGAGCAATAAGAAGTTACTTGGCTCGAGGAATTCGTCGATGTAGGCATTTTCATCTCCAACTGTTTGAGGCCCTTGCTCCCGATTGAAAGCATCTCGGAAACGCTCGTGATCTCCATGAACGACCGTATCAAGATAGGCGATCAAATGGTCCGAACTCAGTTCAATTTGCGCTGACTGACTCATTGTAGGAGTACCGTCATTCTCAAAAAAGGATGTTGAATCTTGGAATTGATAGTGATCCGCCCCCAGCAGGTGCATCCAATGCCAGGCAATGCCCCCAGTCTGCTCAACCCGCTCCATCATCTCTTGTGAGGGTGCGACTTCATCGACCGTTCCCGTGATGAAAAAGCCAGTATTGGGACGGGTAAA
Source organism: Candidatus Poseidonia sp. (assembly GCA_030829545.1). Taxonomy (GTDB): domain Archaea; phylum Thermoplasmatota; class Poseidoniia; order Poseidoniales; family Poseidoniaceae; genus Poseidonia. The sequence goes on from JAURAI010000002.1 coordinate 58,704, forward strand.
TTCGACCTCGCTGGCAAGTTTATTCCAATCAAAGTCCTCGGAGAACTCTGTGAGGTCCAGTCCCACTCCGAAGAGTGCTCGTGGGGGTTGGAAAGCTTCGCTTTGGGAAGTCAAACCCCATAGCGGGTAGGCCCCGTAGGCTGCAGCAGCCCCTTTTCCGTGCCCTCCGATACCCCAATGAGCAAGGTCAATATTACCGGCTGAACCAAGAATGTTGATGTTGCTTTGATTTTGCTGGACCATGGCATCCGCAATGTCGGTCAACCGCTCAAGTGTCTCTTCAACATCGGTTTCATCGTTCATGGGTGTGCTTACGACCACGATGAAGCCCCGTTGAGCAAAGGATTCAGTGAGCAACATGTAATCATCGATGGACTCACCTGAATCGCCAATGAAAACGAGCCAAGAAAAAGGACCGTTCCCCGCCATGTCTTTGTCTTCACCATCGAACATAGCAGGGTAAACCATACGAACTTGCGGTGAAAATGGGCCGCCGAGGTTGAAATCTGTCCAGCCTACGGGAAAATCTACGCCATCATGGGTGGGTTGGAAATCTGGGTCTTCTTCCATGAGTGCCATTGCATTGGGAAGAAGGAGAAGACTGCACAAGAACAGCACGAGGCGCTCTGCTTGGGTCACGACCTCATCATCTCCATTTGTTGCCTTGTGAGGTGGGAATCTTAGAGGCTTCCCTATCATGCATAATGAGCAAGCATCAATTCAGCCTCGACGAGTCGCGTCAGCAAGAGGGGGAGAGAGGGCAATTGTTGAGCCATTTCAGGAGCCCAAAGTTGTGACCAACAGGCCAAATGTTGAGCCGCCAGCATCCACCTTCCGTTGAGAGAAGGGCCGATGAGCGACTCGATGCGGGCATCATAATCACCATCCATTGGCTGGTACGTAGCATTGAGGACGAGCATATCCCCACCCCCCTCCCAGGTTCCGTCAAAATCAACGATGACGTCGGGTTCTTCCTCCGTCAACGACTCGTCCCAAGGCCCGCTTTCAAGGACCCGTTTGCTTTTGAGTGGATGGATGCGCCCTCCGTTGCGCGCCCAAACCGATGCGGTAGAGCGTGCAGCCCCTCCTCCACCAACAAGACCCAAAACATGCTGCTTGGGGTCGATGCCGTGATGGAGGAGAACTGAAAGAATTCCTTCCCCGTCAACCCCACAACACCACCATCCTTTGCCGTCCCAACGCAAGGCATTGACACTTTTTGTTGCCATGGAATCGTCAAGGCACATCACGGCACTTGAATCCAATTGATGCTTCAACGGAGCCGTCAGGTTAACCCATATTTCCTCATTGAACATGCGCGTTGGTAAGCCATTCAGTGGAAGAGGTGAGTGTTCTGCCAGAAGAGGGGAATCCGTTGTGAGATGTGGATCCTCAACTTCAACCGAAGCAGCGGCTTTGATTGCCTTTTCGAGCAGTGCCTTGGTTCTGAATTTTCCGAAGACTGCTTGAGTATACACCCAGTCAATCGGCGAAGGAACTGCTCCGGCATATCCCCAAGCGAGCGCATCATGAATTGATGCGACGTCCAAAAGTTCCATTGAGAGCATGTTTCCTGAGCGATTCAACCCGAGGTGGTCGGCCACCAAAGCCGTCAACAGCGGAGATAAACTGTGTTCTACCGGGGTGCCAGCAATCCCGTAACGTATTGCTGCCATAGTCCGTGGAGAGTGGCACAACCCAAAAAGGCGACGAATGGAGGCTTAACCTTCAAGAGGGAGGAAGGAATGGTCAGATTATGAGCAGAGCAGTTGGAATGATGACGACCACACTGGGCGCATACATGACATTCAAAATGTGGGCTGAATTTCAAGACGCCCTCGGTATTGTATTCGGGGGCTCATGGGCTGTGATTATCGCAACGATTACCTTTCTCATCTATCAGTCCAACAAGAACGACCTCGCCTACGAATCCTCAATGGGAGAAATCAACGGCTCTCCAAACCTCACAAAAAAGGCAATGGAAGCAGAAAACCCTCAACCTTTGATGTTCATCGCTGGAGCCTACGTCTTTATCCTCGTCATCTTTGAACTTCTTCTCAGCCTTGTCTGACTGGTGTTGGCATGGCCGGCTTGATGGATATCTTCCTCCTCAAAGAGCGCGTGAACGGCGAGCGGGACAATATTTTCATGATCCTGTTTGAAAAGGCATCTATTCTGCTCGCCCTCCTCCTCATCACGCTGATTGGCGTCGCCTTAGAATTACCAGGATGGGGCGTTGCGGTTTTACTTGGGGCCTCATTGGGCCCGGTCGTCTACGGGCATTATTACTTCATTTACATCCGTCCAGTCAAAAAGAAGCAGAACCTTGATGACGACGGAAAGAGAGCGTAAGAATAGGGGAAGCAGTATGGTATTGGGATTTGGAACAATTTTGGAGTACTTTGGACTCGGAGACATTACAGGCGTTGACGTCTTTTTCGCTGCGATGGCAGTGATTGGAACAATTCTTTTCATCATTTATTTCCTCCTTGTCATGATCGGGGGCGTAGCAGACGGAATCGCAGATTCCATTCCATTCCTTGACATCAATTTAGAGATGGATGCTGAAGGCGTATTCCACATGCTGACGATTCAAGGATTGCTCAGTTTCATGATGATGTTTGGCATCTTCGGGCTTGCAGCCTCGCAAGCTGACCAAAATGCCATCATTGCGATTCTTGCTGGTAGCATTGCGGGTGTCGCCTCAATGTGGATTGTTGGAAAAGTATTCCAAGCTGTGGCCAGCCTCGAAACGGATGGTACGGTCGTTCACAGCGAAGCAATCGGTGCCAAAGGTACAGTATATCGGCGCATTGAACCAGGTCAAACTGGACAGGTTCAAGTTGAATTCCAGTCTGCTCTGCGTACGTGCAACGCAGTAGCAGAAGATGATACAATGCGACTTGACACAGGCAAATTCGTGACGGTCGTAGGTAATATTTCGGAGATGTTAATCGTTCGCCCCCTCAGTATTTCTGACGCAGTTGTCCAAGAAGAGTAACATCCAGTGCCGTGTTAACTCTCTTAAAGGAGAACACCTGTCCTGCGTTCATGGCAGATACTGGAGCAACGCTTGTATTGATTGGAATCGCGCTTTTCGTTGCGGTTGTACTGGGAACCGTTTATGTGGCAACAAGCCGATACAAACTCGCACCAGCGAACAAGATTCTCGTCGTGTACGGTAATACAAAAGGCGCAGGTGCGGCAAAATGTTACCACGGCGGTGGAAAAATCGTCTGGCCACTGGTTCAGAACTACGCCTTCCTTGACCTCAAACCGATGACCATCAACATCAACCTTGAGCACGCACTCTCACTTCAAAACATCCGAATCAACGTTCCATCGACCTTTACCATCGGTGTGTCGACTGAACCATCCGTGATGCAGAATGCGGCTGTTCGCCTTCTCAACTTGGGCCAAACCGAGATTGAAGACATGGCCAAGGAAATCATCTTCGGTCAACTCCGTTTGACGGTTGCTTCCCTTACCATTGAAGAAATCAACAACGACCGTGAGGCCTTTTTGGGTATGGTCGTTAACAATGTTGACGCTGAATTGCACAAGATTGGGCTCTACCTCATCAACGTCAACATCACCGACATCACTGACGAGGCAGACTACATCAAGTCCATCGGTGCCAAGGCTGCTGCAGAAGCCATCGCATCTGCTGATGTTGACCGTGCCAATGCAACACGCCAAGGTGCTGTTGGACAAGCCGTCGCAGACCGTGACCGTGAAATCGAAGTCGCAAAGAACGAGGCTCAATCTGACAAAGGACAGAAAGAAGCAGAAGCTGACCGACGTGTTTTCGTTCAACAACAAGAATCCAAAGCGGTTGAAGGTGAGAACCTTTCACGTGCTGAAATCGCACGATACAACGCTGACCTCGCAGAAAAAGAAGCAGAGGCTCACAAGCGTTCGGAAGTCGCCAAGCGTAATGCACAAGTCGAAATTGAAAAGGCTCAATATGAATTTGAAGGTCAACGCTTGCGTGCTGAAGAAATCGCTCGTGAGGAAATCTCCAAGCAACAAATCGAAATCGCTGCAGAAGCTGAGGCAGAACGCCAACGCCGTATCGCACGAGGTCATGCAGATGCAACCCTCGCAGCATACAATGCAGAAGCAGAAGGTCAGCGTGCCGTTCTTGAAGCCAAGGCAGAAGGATATGCCAAGCTGGTGAAGAGTGCTGGAGGCGATGCAAAAGCAGCCGCAACTCTGTTGATGGTTGAGAAGATCGAAGAACTCGTTGCTCGTCAAACTGAGGCCATTGCCAACTTGAAGATTGACAAGATTACGGTGTGGGACTCCGGTAACAACAGGGAAGGCGGTGGTTCGACGTCCAATTTCGTTTCATCCCTCATGCAGAGTCTTCCGCCTGTTCATGACGTCGCCAAGATGGCTGGCATCGAACTCCCTGAGTATTTGGGTGAAATGAAAGACGATTGAGTCGCTCCGCTGGCTTGACAGGGTGTGAAAACAGCCCTTCACCACAGAGATGAAGCGAGGGTTTCAAAGACTCCGTGACACGCAAAGTGCTTCATGGCGTCCGACCTTGAGATTGCTCGCTCGGCAAAAATGGAACCCATAGAGGCCATTGCATGGAAGTTGGGCATCTCAGCCCATGAGATTGTGCCCATGGGACAGGGTGTTGCAAAAATCACATGGCAAGCACTCAAAGAACGCTTTTCCAAGCCACAGGGAAATCTCGTCCTCGTGACATCAGTGAACCCAACGCCCTTTGGAGAAGGCAAGACGGTGACCACCATCGGACTCACCCAAGCACTGTGCCACATCGGCCAATCGGCTACATGTGTGATTCGAGAACCATCAATGGGGCCTGTCTTTGGTATCAAAGGAGGAGCCGCTGGCGGTGGGCACTCCCAGGTCCTGCCAATGGAGGACATCAACCTGCACCTCACCGGTGACTTGCACGCAGTGACTTCCGCACACAATCTTCTCTCAGCCTTGATTGATAATCACATCAAGCATGGAAATGAGGCGAAACTTGACCCAACTCGAATTTCATGGCCCCGTGTGATGGACATGAACGATCGCTCTCTCCGACAGATTGTCATCGGAATGGGAGGGCCAGCGAACGGGCACGTTCGAGAAGACCGTTTTGACATCACTGCTGCCAGCGAGGTCATGGCCATTCTCGTTCTTGCCAAAGATTACGCCGACCTACGAACACGTTTGGGTGAAATCGTCGTCGGCACGTCCACCGATGGAAATCCTGTGAAAGCGAGTGAAATCGGAGGGGCGGGCGCAATGGCTTTGCTGCTGCGACAGGCATTCCTTCCCAACCTGACCCAAACGTTGGAAGGCAATCCTGCCTTCATTCACGGCGGACCATTCGCCAACATCGCTCACGGAAATTCAAGCATCATCGCAGACCGAATGGCTTTAGCAAGTGCAGATTTTGTTGTTACTGAAGCCGGATTCGGCTCCGACATGGGTGCTGAGAAATTCATGCACATCAAAGCAGCCACCTCTGGTAAAGCACCCGATTGCATCGTCATGAATGTCACCGTTCGTTCCATGAAATTGCACGGAGGTGCCTTTGGTGACCGCGGTGGGATTCGCCCTGACAAAGCAACGCTTGAGGCAGAAAACGTCGAGGCTGTGACCGTTGGCGCGAAATCAAACCTCGACCGCCACATTCGCAACATGGCTGCGTTTGGTGTCCCCGTAGTGGTTTCCATCAATCGATTTACATCAGACACGGATGCAGAGATTTCAGCCATTTCGAATGCAGCCCAAGAGAGTGGCGCATCATCGGTCTGTATCACAGAAGTCCATGCAAAAGGAGGAGAAGGTGGTCAAGACCTTGCTCATGCAGTAGTCAGAGCCGTACAGGACCATGTCGCCGCTGGCCGCCCCTTTGTCCCCTTGTTCACGCCACAAACTGACGTGCTCGCAAAAGCCGAATCCATCGCACACCGCTTGTACAAGGCAGACGGTTTGGAGATGACTGCCAAAGCCCAGCGCGAATTGGAGCGCATTCGATCATGGGGCTATGGACACCTGCCAATATGCATGGCCAAAACCCAGTACTCCTTTTCTCACGATGCAAGCCGGTTGGGTGCACCTACGGGTTTCACCATTCCTGTGAGAGAATTCCGTTTGAACGCAGGGGCCGGTTTTGTCGTAGCCGTATTGGGCAACATGATGACCATGCCGGGTTTGCCAAAGCGACCAGCAGCCCTTGACATGGACATGGACGAAGACGGCAATCTGATGGGCGTCTTTGGGTGAGGGAATGAACATTCTAAAGCGGGACCTTCACGAATGGCGTCTACGGGTTGAAACCCTTGACGACCTTTGGGTGCTTGCTCGATTGGCACGACGCGGAGTATCTGTCGCCATGCTGGGTGAACGGAGAGACCAAACCACTGCTGGAGAGGAAGGAGGCCGCTCAAAGCAGGCAGAACGGAAGAAAATGTGGATACAACTTTCCGTCCAAACCACCGAGCATCAGTCTTTTTCTGACACCTTGCGCATTCATGGCATCATCGAAGAAGCACCCATCGACATCGGAATGCATCATACCCACATGGTGGAATTACGAGATGATTTGGTCCTTTCAAACACGAAGGGGTTCTCCGAAATGGATGTGCAACTTCTCAAAGAAAGTGAATCAGCATCGAAACAGGGACAAGTCGCCTTATTGGTCGTTGAAGGTGACGAGATAATTCTGTACTTCATCACCGCACGAGGTCTTCGAGAAAGTGCAACGTGGACCATGCGTGGCGGTGGAAAGCGAGGGGATTTGAGGCAGCACGAACGCGTAGCTTCACAATTCCGACAGACCATTGTTGACGGTTTAACCCAGCAACTTGACGAGATGATGCCCCTGGTATTGTGCGGCCCGGGAAGGAATCGTGATAGGATGCTCGAGGATTTACGAGGCGCAGGTCACCGACGCCCAATGCTATCGGTAGCCACCAGCATGGGAGGGCGAGGTGCTGCCAATGAAGTGCTTCGTGACGGCCTTGCGGGAGAATTGCTCGCTCAACATCGCATGGTCCAGGAAGTCACTCTCCTTGAGGAAGCATGGGTACGAATCTCAACCAACGGGGCGGTTGCCTATGGAGGTGAAGCCATCAAAAAGGCGGTTCAGGAAGGAGCGGTTGAACGCTTGCTCATTCTTGCTGACTTGCTGCGTGATGATACCAGCACATGCGATGGTAGCTCTTGGAGTGACTTGGTTGAACAAATCACTTCATTTGGAGGGGAGATCATTCAGTGTTCTGCTGACCATGATGCCGGTGAACAATTGGTAGGTTTTGGAGGAGCAGTGGCTCTCCTACGTTATTCGGTGTGAGCGTATGAACGTGATTGAATTCTCCGACCTCGGCGAGGATGTACGGGCAAGTCTGCAAGGAAAGAGATGGCTTCTGCTGATGGCAGAAGAACTGCCTCATGCAACCGCTGCTCTCATGTTCAGCGAATTGGAAGATGTTCTGGTGGCTGTTGACCACAGAGGCCATGACGTGAAAGATGGCTTGTGGGCACGTGCAGTTCACCTTCTCATGGTCGATGATGGGACCGAAGAATCCCAATTACAACGCAGTACTGGCATCTCAAAAGTCGTAGCAGGAAACGATGACGTCTACGCTCATTTGTGGTAGTGGGTCTGGAGGGACTCGAACCCTCGATCAACTCCGTGTAAGGGAGGTGTCATAGCCACTAGACCACAGACCCATACGGCCCTGTCGGACTCCCTTTTTCAAGAGTGCGACGAATGCGGTAACCTCAAAACAGGTAGCGATGAGCGTTTGTCAATGGATGCCAATATCCAGGCGGCTGCCACACGACTCGTTCGTAAGTTGAAAAGCGGAGGCTTTTCGTTAACCATTGCTGAATCCTGTACGGGTGGCTTACTCGCCAGTACCTTGACCGACATCACCGGAGCAAGTGCATGGTTTCGCCAATCATGGGTCACCTATGCAAACGAGGCGAAGATTGAGGTGCTGGGAGTAGATCCCGACGACCTGAATGCTCGTGGAGCAGTTTCTGCTAAAGTCGCCATCCAAATGGCTCAAGGGGCATTGAAGGCTGCAAAAGCAGACTATGCCATCTCTGTCACCGGTATTGCCGGACCCACCAATGAGGGGAGCAGTAAGCCTGTTGGCACGGTATATGTTGGCATTGCATCCAGATTTTGGGCTGAAGCCAAGCGAACACAAATTGGTGGAACCCGTGCAGAGAATAAAAATGGTTTTGTCCACTTCGCACTTCGTACGGCGATGGAATGCTTTGAAGCAGCCATGAACCGAGAAATCGCAGAAGGTCTCGAGGCGGAAATGGCAGAACTTGAAGCTCAGCGCAAGAAAGCGGAAATGGAGGCTGAGCGAGAACGGCGCGACCAAGAAGCTCGGGAAAATGCCCCTTGGCAGGATGAGGCTTGGTCAGAAGGCGATGGAGAACACTCTGATAAAATCGGCTTGGAAGTCGAGTGGAGTGACAGTGAGGAATAAATCCTCAACATTGCGCCAAGGGATTTGTCCACATACCTTTTGAATCGTCGGTTCTGTATCGTTGTATGGGTGAGCCGTGGGCAAGTATTGCGGCTCGCTTACGGCAACAAAGGCTGCTTGCTCCAAAATCACTCCACCAACGATTGCTTGACCTCGAAAATCCGTTTGAGGTCCTTGATGCTGCTTCTGCGTTGAACATTTCATCCGGCATGTTGAGTGCTGAACAATTGCAAGAAATGATCGCCTACGCAGGCCAATCGGGACAAACCGCCTTGCCCGCAAAAGAGCCCGTCGTCGCACAAGCGCCAACAGATCTCGCCCGTTCAATTGCCCCCATCAATGAACCCGAACCAATTGACATCCATCTGCGGAACAATTTACCGGATTGGAATCAAGCAGACTTTTCAATGAACGCAAGTGATACACCCAGCGACATTACCGTTCATTTTGATATCACTGGCAATTCAGTCACCGAAGGCAAAATGGCCGACATCAATGCGTGTTTCAACGACCGCCTGAAAAGCATACGGAAACTTATCATTCAAAATTCGAAATTACCTCGCAAGCATCAAGAGATAGGCCGCTTGGTAGCAGAAACCTCTCGCTACCAGGGATATGAAAACAAGGCTGTTGCCATTGGTTTAGTCAATGAACCGAGGTATACAAAAAACGGCCATCTCATGTGGGGTCTTGAAGATGAAACGGGAGAAATGACCTGTTTGTTGACCAAACGTAGCGGGGATGACCGAGACCGAGCCCATGAAGCCATCATTGAAGCAGGCTTGATGCCCGATGATGTATTGGGTGTTTCAGGTACCTTCAGCCAAACTGGAGACCTGTTCTATGTCGATGATTTGCATTTCCCGCTTGAAACAAATCATCAGAAAGTGAGTTCCGAGGTGGGAGTAAGTGTTGCCTTTTTGTCGGACATTCACGTTGGCTCCAAGACATTCCTCGAGGCTCAATGGCACAAGATGGTTCGATGGTTCCACACCGACCCGCTTGCAAAGACGATCAAGTATCTGATTCTCTCTGGGGATTGTGTCGATGGTGTCGGAATCTATCCCGGCCAAGACAAAGAATTGGCCATCCCCGACCTCTTCGCACAATACAGCGAATTTGCTCGTTTATTGGAATTACTACCTGAATGGGTTGAATGTATCATGCTGCCAGGTAACCACGATGCAGTGCGTCCAGCAGAACCTCAACCGACCTTTGAAAAAGACATCCAACAGGATTACAATACCACGACTTTTGTTGGCAATCCTTGTGACTTTTCTCTTCATGGTGTGCGATTGCTTTCCTATCATGGTAAATCCATCGATGATTTCGTGGGAGGACTACGAACGGTCACCTATGCAGAGCCTGTTGAAGCCATGCGAGAAATGTTGAGACGTCGCCATTTAGCCCCCCAATGGGGAGGAAAAACACCGCTTTCTCCCGAGCCCGAAGACGGTTTGGTCATACGAGAAGTGCCTGACATTTTTGTGACGGGTCACGTTCACGGGCACGAGTGTGTTGACTTCAGGGGTACGACCCTGGTGTGTTCGAGTACATGGCAGGACCAAACTTCCTACCAGCGTATGTTGGGGTTCCAACCTAAGCCCTGCATGCTGACCATCATCAATCTGAAGAGTCACAAATCAATTTCAATTCCCTTCGCATGAAGCAATGTTGACTCATGCCTCTTGAGAAAGACCCATGAGTGGCAAAATGTGGCTCAAATCTTTGACCGTAACGACTGGAACACCAGCTTTTTGGAAGGCCTCAATAGAGGACTCGCGCGTTGGATTGAACCCGATGAACTGGCTTCCAGGAACATGCATGGAGAGATCCATCTCGGAATCTCCTACCGAAACGCAATCTGCGGCCTCAAAGCCTTGCATGTCGAGCAAGCGATGAATGATCTCGCCTTTGCCGCTAGCGTGGAGTCGACAAATGCCTTCATCACTCAAGAACCCTTTATAGTCAAAGACAAAGCCGTTGGCAATCCAATCTTCCACGTTCAACATGGCTGCAATGGAACTGACAAATACATCAACTCCAGCGCTAACAATGGCAACGTAGATGCCTTCATCATGGAGTCGCTGGACGACTTCCCGAGCACCTTTCATCAAATTGACGCCAGCGTATGCACGAAAGATCTCATCCTGATGGATGGGATCTCGAACTGCTTTCCACAATTGAATGTCGGAGCGCATGAACTCTACGTCAGAGATCTCGCCACGAATGAACCTGTTGAGGTTCAATCCGTTATCCGTTCCAAAGGCATCGTGGAGGGTTCGCCAAGAACTTACAGCATCTACCAGCACACCGTCACAGTCGAAGACCACAACCTTTGGCGGGCGAGTGTCTGAGTCCATGGTTCATCCAGCATATGCTACCTTGAAAGGCTTCGCTTGTGAACGTCATCGAACACCCCAAGGAGAGGAAGCCCCGTAGGACTCCCTCTCCAAGGGACACACATCCGAGCAGTGACGCAGGTCACTAACCGGGCTTTCGTGTAAGACCCTCTTCAGGCTCAAGCCTTCTTGTCGTAGCTCAAGTCATCCCAAGTACGGAGCAAAGCACCGTCTCCATTGATTGGAGCGTAACTTAGGGTGATGGTAGCGTCGACGAGAGGTGTGCCGTCAGGTGCGTGGGTGCGAATGAAGATCGTGTCACCGGAGTTGAAGGTCGAGATTGACCTGGATTCATTCTCCGAGATTTGTTCTTTGTTCACCGAGTCCACGAAGGTCACGAATGCATCGCTGTTGGCCGGATTGAATCCGTACACGCCATTGCTATCAGCAAGACCCACCGTGAAGGTGTTGAGTGCACCGGTAGCGTTGAGGTAGAACACCTTGACTTCAACCGCTTGAGTAGCGAGTTCAGTCTGAGATTGCTCCACTGTAATACGCCAGTGTCCTTCGTCTGCATCGAATCCGTTGATGTCTTCAATGTCAAAGGTCACACGAGGTACACCCTTCACGTCGGTTTCTGCGAGGCTGGAAGCCCAGACGTAGATGACACCGGAAAGCACGACTGTGATGGCCACCATCAGAATGGTTGCGATCACAGGGCTGACTGCAGCGTCGTCTTCGCTCATGGACTCAACTTCTTCTTCATCATCAGCACGGCGGCTGGAGAAGGAGAGAGCGCTCACAAAGAGACCGGTGAGAGCCACTGCGACAATGCTTGGTGCGAACGATGGCACGGAGCTTGCTCCGATCGTTTCGACAACATCAGGCAAGTTCTGGCTGGTTGCCAAGAAGTTGCTCGATGGCTGGTTGGCGTGGTTGCACACGTCAGCGGTAGCCAAGGAGGTCATGATGTTGTTACACCAGTTGCTGTCTTCGAGCAGTGGTCGGCGCTCGGAGGTCTTCGTTGCGTTCTTACCGTATTGACCAGGCTTGGACCATGGGTCGTCACTTTGCACATTGTTGATGATGGCGTAGTGGGATCCAGGTTCGTCGGCTTGGAAGCGGTCTGCAGTTGTCACTGACATGTCACATGGGTTGGCCAAACAGGTCACAACGTCCATCTCAACCCAAACATGGGTTGTGTCTTTGGTGACATAAACATCTTCGGTGTACTTGACGGTTGCACCGTAATCAGGCACAGCGTAGTAACGAGTCTGTTCAACATCATCATGGCCGTCCGTGTGGTACGTGATAGCCAACATGTGGTCGTATCGGTATGGACCTTCATCGCCGCCACCGTTGATACCGACGGTGACTGGCACATAGGTACCGGTCATGACGTTGGTAACACCGTTGAAGTTGAATCCAGCTTGGTCATCGAATGCATAGTCAGGGACTTGCTCACGGACGTTCTCAACACGAACACCAATTTCCTTGGTAGCAACACCTTGCTGGTAGTCTGCAATGGCCATGACACTTGGGTCGTAATTAGGCACAAAGGTGTTGTATTCTCCTTGGGTAGTAGGTGCAGTTGGTGTGTCACGTAGAACCAAACGGATTTGACAGTATTCAGAACCAGACGGACCGATTTGGTGGATACCGTTGTTGTTCAAGTAGTCAATTTCCCAGTCGTTAGCGTTGGTAGTTGCGTCCTCAATGAGGTCAAACACGAGGTCGTCACCAACGATGGTCGTGGTGAAGTAGTTCGTGTAGACACATTGGTCAGTGGATTCAACAGTCCAGACAAGGTCGTCCATTTCGTGGTCGATGTCCGTCTTGATCGCAGACATGTCGTAGGTCAAGTTCGCTACGTTCTCGTCATCTTCCATCAAGGAGATGGACCATGGGAGAGCAGGGATTGAACCGTTGTCAGCAACCATAACCGTCTCTGTCGTTCGGTTCCAGTCAAGGATGACTGGAGCGTCGTTGACTGGAGCAACGGAGAACACAACATCGAGAGTATCGCTGTTTTGGTTCTCGGCACCGTCGTCAGCAAGACCGAGGGTCACCGTACACTTTCCACCCAACTCGTTGTTGGTGTTTTCAGTGATGGTCAACTCGTTGTTGACGATGTCAACACTGAACGCAGAACAAGCATCGGTGGTTCCGAGGTCAACGGCTCCGGCAGTCCAGGTGTAGACCTGTCGTGCAGGTGATTGCTCGTTGGCCATGTCACGGATGTAGGAACGTGTAGCGTTCGACACATCGCCGAGGAACTTGGTGTGTGTACCAAATCCTTCTGGCAGGATGTTGTAGTTGCTGTCATCTTCGGAGAAGATTGGCATACAGTCAGAGCGCTCAACATTGCAGATCACTGGTTTGTCGTTGATGTTGTTCACCGTGTAGGTGATGTTGTGGCTGTCAACCAGTCCGTTGCTGTCTGTCACTTCGAAAGAGAAGACCATGTAACCGAATTGGTCTGTGAGCGGCGTGATGGTAACATCTTGGCCGTTCTGAGCCCAATCAACGAGCACGTTGTCGTGAGCGACGAGTGTGCCGTCGGTAACAACCCAACTCAAGGAGGATTCCTCATCTTGGACGTCATCTGCGAGGTCGGTAAGGCTGAAGGTGAAAGAACCAGAGTCCTCATCCTTCGAGAAGTCAACCAATCCGTCGTCAGTGTCGGTACCTTCAGTGTCAATAACTGGGCAAGCACGCAAGATGTCAATGGTACTGCGGACATCTGATGTGTCTCCAGTTCCTGCGACATATCCATCGTTGAACACGACGTTGGTAGCCATTGAGATATCATCAACGGTAGCCCAGTCGTAGGCACAGTCAGCAACAGTCTTGACCATCAAGTCGTAGTTCTTCTGACCTGAGGCTGTGGCGCTACCCTTGTAGGATTGGTAGACCAACACTTCGTCGCTGAGTGAACCACCGGTCAAATCATCGTGTGTCAATTCAACGGTCATGAACTTGGACAAGTTCTGGAGCGTTGCTGCACTGTCGAGGGTTTGCGATGGGTGAGCCACACTGATGTCAGCGGTTGTCTCGCTTTGCACCACTGCGACGATATCGATCTCAGATGGCATGCCACCGATTCGGCTCCATGGGAGCGAAATCTCAGCAAGCGATGTTGAGAAGTCAACGTCGACGTTAGCAGTGCTCAAACTGGATGGTCCCCAGCCAAGGAAGCCGTAACTGTAGAGGTCATAGGAACTCTCACTGTCAGCCCACAACACGTAGTTTGCGTTGAATGGCAGGTTGTGAGCTCCACCGAGTCCGTTGTAACCAACGTCTGAACCACTGCTGTCGGTGCTGATGTAAATCAGGACGTCAGAGTTGGACAGGTCACTGTTGGTCATACCGAAGTACATACCGTCACCTTCGATGTAGGTCACCAAGAAGTCGTCTGTTCCGTCACCGCTCATGGTACCGGGCATTGCGTAGCCTGATGGGTTGAGGGCGTTTCCACCGACCCAATCATCATTCGAACCGTCAACAGACATTGCTTCAGGCTGGAAGGTGGTTGAGACATAGGATGCACGTTCCTTGTCCGTAGACATGAGAAGCAGAGCAACATCACTGGTTGTAGAAGCACCCAAGTGGGTGGCCTCAATGGACATCAAGTTCGCTTCGTCAATGACTGCAGATGTTGCAACGTTGATCTTCGACGGGTCCAATGTGTTTCCAATCGAGGTAACATGGGAGCCAGCCTGAGCGTCAATCTGGACGCTTGAAGCGGACCAGGTCAAGTTCTCAACACTGCCTTCTGCATCCTTAACGGCAAGGGCTGTTGTAGCGTCAGAGACACCACCGTCCCAGCGGAATGGTGTATTTTCAACATACATACCGATGTAACCAGATGCATCCATTGGGTAGACCCACACATCGTCACTGTTGATGACGTGCAGACCGGTACCGGTGCTTCCACCGTCAACCGATGCGTCGATTGCAATGACGTTGACATCATCTGCGTAGACTCCGTAATCGGTTCCAGCAATGGTTGCATCGCCAATCAAGACGAGGTCACCGTTTTCCTTGTCAACACCAGTGGCGAAGCCGCTGATGTCAGTTCCATTAAGGGTCAAAGGATTGTTGCTGCTGTCAGTCAAGATACCTACAGTCGAAGAGGTGCTTGAACCCGTGAGGGTTGAACCGACGTCACTGTACGAACAATCCTCGATCACGATGGCATTGTCACCGAGCGTGATTGAGTTAGCACTCGATTGAATGCTAACACCATCACAGTCAATAGCGGAAATACCCACTGCGTTCGGTGAAACACGACCTGCTGAGAGACCGATGGTGTTTCCACTGACATCAGGTCCAGCATATGCGGAGGAGCCTGATGAACTTTCAAGGACATCGATGTCTGCACCACCGTCACCCCACGAGTCCGAAACAACGAGGGTGTAATTGCCCGCATCGCTGTAAGTTCGTAGTGGTGAATACAAGAAGTTGCTACTGAAGGAGTAGGTTCCCCATGTGTCTTTCGTGCCGTCAGGCTTGGTGACTTCCAAGCTGATTTCGTAGCCCCAACTGTCTGTTCCGAGATTGAGGTCAGCACTCTTGCCAGCGGCAAGTGTCCATGAACAGGTATCAGAACTTCGGTAATCGCTTCGGCCGATCGAACACAACGAGGACGTAGGTGATGGAGGAGCCTCCATACCATCGAGGTAGATACCACCATCAGCATCCGTGAGGGTGTTGTCGGTGATGTCACCACTGCCTTCGCTGATGGAAATACCAGTTGAAGTTGGGTCAGCGATGCCACCAATATCGTTGCTGTCAACGGTAAAGTTGTAGACTCCCACGAGATAAATTGCATCATTTCCGCCAGTGATATCGTTGTTCTGAATCAACAAGTCCGCTGTGCCACCTGGGTACACTGCAATAGCATGGCCGTTACTTGGACTCATGTCGTTGCCTGAGATTTCAACACCTTGAGCTTCGTTGGAATTGTAGAGCCAGATGTCAGCAATTTCTCCACCCTTTGTGAAGGTGTTGTCAGCAATGGTCATGTTGTCTGCTCCAACCTCGTTTGTCTTGTGGCTGTAGTAGTATGGCGAACGTTCGAGCATCATACCGACACCACAGTTCACGAAGTTGTTGTTGCTCACAATGTTACCTTCTCCGCCACCGATGACCATACAGATGTCGGTGTACTGGATAGCATTGTTCAACTCAGTGTATCCTTTGAAGTGGACAAAGGTGCTGTTTGTGATTTGGAAGTCATCCAGTTCGTAGCTGTTGTAGTAGCCGTAGCCCATTGCACCGTTCAATGTCGCGATACCAGAAATGGTCGTGTTGTTCATGAAGGTGTTCAAGGAGTAATATCGGTATCCGATGTTGAATCCTTGAGGATCGCCTGAGTCACTGACCGCAACTGCTGTCACGGTTGCATCGTTCATGTACAATGTTGTTTCACCGCTGTAGTAAGGATACATACGGTTAGAATTATCGAAATCATAGGATGCTGTAGAGATCCAGGTACTTCCGTTCCAGTTGTGCTTGCCAGTGGCAAGATACATGAATGGAGCGTCCATCATGACGGTCTCGCCAGCAAGGTCGTTTCCACTGTGACTGCGTAGGTAACCGTATTCGGTCATCTCGTTAGCCTGTCCCGAATTGAAGACTCGGCTACCGGTTGAGCTGAGGAATCCGGAACATGGTGCAACGTTCACGTATGACGTTGAGGAGTCACAAATACGAGCCGTGAATGA
This sequence comes from Candidatus Poseidonia sp., assembly GCA_030829545.1. Classification (GTDB taxonomy): domain Archaea; phylum Thermoplasmatota; class Poseidoniia; order Poseidoniales; family Poseidoniaceae; genus Poseidonia. The sequence goes on from JAURAI010000002.1 coordinate 75,255, forward strand.
ATCTTCAAGGTACATCGTATCGGCATTTCCAGCGGAATCAGTCAAACTAATGTCGTGGAAGTCGTAACGGAAGTCAGCGTTGTTGACGCTGCTGCTCGTCCACGAATATGCGATCTCCGCCACAGCTACTGCACTGTAACCACCAAGGTTGAGCACACATACGCTAGCGCAGGATCCGCTGTCGACAGTTTGTGTAGTGTAGGTCATATCGTGAGCAACACCGTTAGCGTCCGTTTCAGCCATTCCAGCCACTTCACCTGAAGCATCCTTGAGTACGACGTTGGTACCCACGACATTTTCAGCGACGTTTGATACATTGGCTTGAAGAGTTACGTCTACTTGTCGCATACGCAAGAATTCACCAGTACCTGTCACTTCAATGGTAGATGTATCTACGCTTCCCTCAATGTAATCCATCACTGAGGAGCCAGAGATAACAACATCCTTTGTGTTGCTCATCGTTACATCAGTGAGAGTGAAGTCACCATCACCACCAGCGTCAATTCCAACTGCGTTGTTCTGAATGGTCAAAGCATTCATTGTGACATCTGAATCAGTGTTGCTGCTGTACTTGAATGCTGCACCAGCGGAACCAGTGATGGACCCCGTTAGGTCGCCACCAAGGTCGTTTTGATAGTAGATTCCAGCAAGCAATTGATTTTCGAGGTCGATGTTCTCGAGGTCAACACCGCCAGAGGCAGTTTGAGCGACGAGTACGCCGTAATTACCACCAGAGACGTTGAAGCGATTGGTTGTCACGGATGATTGTCCAACGACATTCAATCCAGCTTGTGTAGGATTGGTGACATCAATATCTTCAAAGTGGCCTGCAGTAAAGGCGCCACCAACTTGGACACCGTAATCGGAACCAATGATGCTACCTTCCTTGAACAGAGGAGTACCAGATTCTCGCATGTAATCACCAAGATCGCCAGGGTTGTTACCTGCACGGGCTACGAAGTCGTAGCGGTCCTGGTAATTGTCTGCTCCACGGTGTAGGACATCCATCCACAAGGTGAGCTTGGAGATATTTCCGCCGTTAGCAACGGAATTGGAGATGTCAACGACCGGGAAGGTCATACGAGCGCCCTGTCCTGAGTTCATGTAGTAGGTGTAAGCATAGTCGAGGCAGACACCGTAGTTGTTGGGGTAACCACCGGAAGCATAACTTGGTGGACTTCCAACGTTTCCAGGTTGACCAGGACCACTTGATGGTTGTCCGTTGCTTCCTTCAGGAGGTGCGTAGACACCGTTGAAGTAGAAGGATGGGGAGTAGTAGCCCCAGTACTTGTACGGATAACGTGATTGGTAAGTTCCCGTAGGAGAGATATCCGTCTGTTCCCAGTCGAAACCGAATTCATCAGGTGCTTCGTAGTAGTCAGGATAACCAACGCTGGTTTGTCCTAGCCAGTAGCGGTAGAAGTAGTAGAAGTAACCGTCGAAGTTCCCGTAGTTGTCTCCGGGGGATTCGATGCCGTAGTAATTGCAATGCCATGATGGAGCACCACCGGAACCACCGTTGTAGGTGTGTGTTCCTGCGGTGACGGCTGGGTCGTTGCTACCGTAGGGGTAGTATCCTTCTTGGCCATCATCGGTGACGTTCCAGCTGTTACCGTTTTCATCTTCGAACTCAATGTTCATTCGGTCGGTGATGAAGTAGTATTTGCTCGACGCATAGTTGTAGGAAGGGTGTGCGTTTCCACCAGCCCAGATGGAGTTCGCACCCACCTGAAGGAAGTTGCCTGTTCCAAGGTAGGAAGAAAGGTCAATCTGATAGGTTGTCCATCCGTTGCTTGCACCAGATAGCGCAGTACTTCGGTAGATGGTTGGTAGAGACATACCACCGTATGCTGCGATACCAACGGTGTTACCGTTGGAGGTGAAACCATCCACTTGTGGAGCACCGTTGTAGGATTGGATACCCACAGCAGCATCCTTCACCATCACGTCATTGACTGTAGCGCCAGCGTTTTCGATCCAAAGAGCCGTTCCGGTTTGCCCCGTGTTGATGATGCTGGATGCACTGATACTCAATGAACCGCCATCAACCTTCACGGTTGCCATTTCATCAGATGACGCAGTTGAACCGAAGATGGTTGCTGAGTCAAGCATGGTCAAGGAGGCTCCATTTCCGATAAGGAGTGCAGCATCAGTAGCCGTGTCTTGAGCAATGTCACGCATGTTAGCGTGGTCAAGTGTTAGACTACCACCGTTTTGGATGTCAAGGTGCAGGCCGTAGGTCGGGGAGACCGCACGGATAGCAGCTGGGTTTCCAGAGGTTCCGTCATCGTTCGCCGTGATGGAGCCGCCATCCTTCAGCACGATGACTGGAGTGGATGTGGCGGTACTAAGCACACGGAGCGAACCACCTTGAATTTCAAATCCACAACCATCGAGCATAAGATCTGCTGCGACGGTGATGGAAGTATCATCAAAGGTGAACATGTTGGTTGAAGCATCGTAATTTCCGGACAAGTTGCTGTAAGCAGCATCGTTGATCAACTTGTAACAGTCGAGCGTGGGGTCGTTAAAGACAATTGGAGCAGGCTCAAGGAGCAAGTCCAAGTGAGCTCCCCATGTGTAGCCGCCGCTAGGATACCAGTCGCTAGCGAGAGTTATGTCTGGGTAATCATCAGGGTATGTCTCATTTTGACCTGCGGTACCGAATGCACGGACGACGTGGTCTGCATAAGATGTACCATCGCTGTCCTCGACAACGACCCAAACGCTCGTATTTCCGTCAGCATCGGTTATGTGCCTTCCAACCTGGAACAACTCGTTGTTGTTGCTGTCCAAGAGGGATGCAGTCACGACGTGATCGGCTTTGTACACACGGGTTTGCTGACCGTTGATGGTTGCAAGACGGTAGAGGGATGCGTTAGCCAGTCCACCAAAGTAAATCATGGATGGATTGGACAACGATGATGAAACATCAAAGGAACAATCACCTGTATCTCCGCTGGAGTCAGAACAGTCGTTGCCGTTGATTGCAACATCGATCAAGACGACATTGGTTCCCGTACGTGCCTTGGCGACGTAGGGGCCAGTGCTGCTAACTACAGAGCTTGAGATGGTCGATTCACCGATGGCGATGTGTGTATTACGACCGTCAAACACGTGGTCCGTGGTTGAACTGTGTGTAATTGTTGCATCGCTGATGGTCACCATGTTCTTTGCTGTGGCACAAGATGCTGAACTCTTGAATGAATCAAGAGAAGGAGCATCCAGTTCCATAATCCAACTGCAACCAGTCACTGTGAAAGCCCCAATGTCGAAGTTCTCCATCTCCATCACTTCGTTGGTGATGGCGCTACCAGTGAGCGTAACATCGCCAGCCGTGATGTCTGTAAAGGTACCTGGATGGATACGTTGCATTGAGATATCGCCAGCCGTGATGGTGTCAAGAACAGCATTTGTACTGGAAGGCCCATTGCCTGTCTGCGAGGTTCCACCTGGAACCACCATCATATCAGCAGTACCGAAGTCAACGTCCATGAGGATCATGCTATCCATTGCGAAGATACTCACATCAGCATAGGAATCAATGTCCACGTTGTTGATGTAGACATCAGAGCCTACACCGGCATCGGATTTGATTGCCGCACCGGTTTGAGCTGCTGTGTTGGTCACAGTCACATTGGACACACGAACGTCTTGAAGGTCGATATTCACGAAGTTGCGATATGCGTTTTCAACAGTGAGGTTTTCCGCCACAAGCATTCCTGAAGAAGAACCAGCAACGCTCATGATTGCACCGTCTCCGACGTTACCATCAGTGTTACAGTTCTTCATGGTACCCTCGAGGAGTGTAGCCATGGTGTTTTCTGCGAAGTAGAAACACGATTCATCAACACCGTCAATGGTGAAGTCCATCATTGTGACAACCGTTCCTTGACCGCTGCCGTGAGTAAAGACTGCACCGACATCGGTGAAGGTGACTTCAGACATGGTGTAGTTACCTGTGTTACAATCCGCTGTGGAAGAACCACAAGACGGACCGGAGCCGTCATGACGGCTTCCTGAACGGAATACAGCATCTTCAGTGTTGTTGAAGTTCACGTAGCTAAATTGGTGTCGATCGTCGGTTCCGCCAGATGTAGTACAGTCGTCAGTGAACGCCATACCTAGCCAGTCAGCACCGTTCATTCCGGTGAAGTTGATTGGGTTGGATGAGTTACCAATAGCTGTGAACTTGGTACAAGAACCGTCGAAGGAAATACCCTTTCCTGCAGCAATTTGAATTTGCACACCAGGCTCAATGGTCAAGTCGGAACTGACCGTGAGGTACTTGTTGGTAGGGTTGATTCGAATTGGGCTGTCGGTAAGGTCCCAGTGAGGGTCAGAAGTGATGTCGGAGGTGACATCAGTTCCCTTGCCTTCGTAAGGCATCACACGGTAGTATGTTGAACAGTCAGTGCTCGAAGTGGTGTAGCAGTAGTAAGCGTTGTATCCAGTCCAGAACGGAGCGATTGTACCCGGTCGAGCAAGGCTTGAACCGCTGTATGGTAGAGCAGGTTGATGGTAGGTCCAAAGGTTACGCTCAAGGTTGGTATTTCCGTTGTCAATGAAGTACATTGAACCTTGTCGGCTGAGTTGGATACGGTCGTTGCTGTCATCACCATCGTAGGTGGTACCGAAATACTCGAATTCGAAACCAGCAGGGATGTCAATGTTAGCGTTACATCTGTTCTTGTTGGTGTTCCAATAGTAGGAAGACATACAGTAGTAGAGGTATGGTCCTCCGTTGGAAGTTCCTGAGAGAGCAGTGTTAGCATTTGCAAGCTCAACGAGTCCCTTATCGAAGGATTCCCAGCCGTGGCTTGTGGAATCTGTTGAGATACGGAAGTTCGAAGCGGTTGGTGTGTGGCCAGGGTTGCTGTTGAAACTCGTAGATGCGGAGTGAGCAATGCTTGCACCCTTGGAACGTGTTTGATCCATGTATCCAATTGACCAGGAGTTGTAAGTAGCCTTACAGCCTGAATCGTACTTGAATTCAATCTCATTGGTCACGTCATAGAATGCTGCCTGAACGGTACATTCTGTGCCATAGGTGTAGTATTGACGGTCATGCCATTCCACCACGAAGACCTTGTTCGGGTCGCCGCGCTCAAAGGAGTAGGTAGACGAAGTGTTCACGTTGATACCTGCACTGACGGTCGATGTGTCTCGTGAGGTGAAGTAGTATTCCACAGTGTCGTTAACTTCCAAGTCCTCGACATCAGCACTCCACGTACATTGTGAGAGTGTACAATCGGCTCGAGACTTTCCGGCTTCCTGAGTCATGGCAGTTGAGGTCCACGTACCAGCAGTACCACCATCAGGGGTGATTCGGTGATAGAGCGTAGGCCCAACACCGGCTGAACTGCTTGTGTTCAAACCTGCTGCTGGGTCACCAGCATCAAGAATAGACACCGACACAGTTCGAGTCTTAGCGTGAGAATCTTTCATTGCTGTATGCATCATATCAGGCTTGAATGTGTCTGGCGTAGGTGCGACATTTCCGACCTTGTAAGACATGTCCCCAGTTGAGGCTTGACGGCCATAGTAACCGCTACCGAGCGCAAATCCGCTCCAGCGGTATGAACTGGGTGAGTTGTAGATCATGTAGTACGCAGAGGTACAACGGTCGTAGGATGTAGCACGGTAGAAGTAATACCATCCGTTGGTGGTCACACACATGCGGTTGGCTGTGGTCGAACTTCCAGTTGAGTTGAACTTGAAGGTACCAAAGTCACCAGTGATGTCCCCTGGGATAGCGAACTTGTAGGCTTGAGTAACACCGTATGCAAGAGATTGTGTTGGTGCTGCACCACCGGTAAGTGGTGCGTCGATTCCAGTCTCTGTACCGACACCGACAACTCCCCATAGGTTCTTTGTGGCGTCATAGTGGTAGATCAAGTTCATTCCAGGTCCGTCAGCGGCGGTGATTTGAAGGTAGCCACCGTTGCCTACCTGCATGTTTTGATTGCCCTTGTTCGTACCGCTGTCCATACCGTAGGGACCGGTAGCAGGTGCTTGATTCCAGCGAGTAAGCCAGTTGTTGTAGAATGTGCTCGTTCCACTGTAGAAACATTGGGTAGAGCCAGTACCACAGTTTGAGGTGTCGAATTCAAAGAAGTATTCGTCACTGTCGCTGTAGTAAGTCATTTGTCGGTCAAGGAAGCCTTGCGGGCTGTATTGGCTGCTTGCGTGCACGTCGGTAGTCAACACGGTCATCTTCTTGTGTGTTGTTGGTGCATTTGCAGGGTCAACGATGTCAACCTGGTAGGGTGTAGGCGTCGTTTGGGTACCTGTGAGTGCAGGTGTGTAACCGACGTTTGCACCGTTGCTACCTTGGTTAAGGTCTTGGTACTTCCAGTAATATCGCAAATCATCTCCGTAGGAGAGGTCATCGGTTCGTGCCTTGAAGTAGCAATCTGTAGTTGTGCTGCCGCAGGTGCCGATTGAAATCAATTCACCAGCATCGAGTTGGTTGTTGGAACCCAACCCATAAGTGGTGCTGCTCCAGGATGTTCCGCCATCTGTGGAGTAGTACAATTGAGGTGCACCGCTCGAAGTGGTGTCAATACCGGACATATCGGTTAGTTTGACGTGGAATGTTCGCTCTCCTTCGATGTAGGAATCAATACCGGTGTACGGGATGAAATCAGACGTTGGGGGATCTGCATCCGTACCACCAGAGTACGTAACCAAGATGTGAGAGTTACGGCTTCCAGAAGCGTAAGCGTAGGTGTAGAAGTAAACGTTACCGCCGCTCCAGAATTCACCAATTCCAACCGTTCCAGTGTTGGCGACGGCATCGCCAATGATGGACACACCGCCAGTTGTGGCAGCACATGCAGTTGCGGAGTTGCACATTGTAACAGTCTTCCATCCAGTACCGCGAAGGTTCACGGTACCTGCAGATGGCGAGTTACCAATCGAAGCAATCAACGAGCGAGCAGCAGTACCGCCGTAGTTAGTGGCGAGGTAGCTTGCTGCAATGGAATTTCCATTACACGAAGAGGAGCCCCAGTTTGTCCATGAATAACGAGGTGCTGTCCCACAGCCCTCGAGGACCTTGACCTGGGCGTTTCGGTTACCGGAGTTACCGGAACTCATGTATTTCTTGAACTCAATTTTGTCAACTGTTGCTCCAGAAGGAAGCTGGTTGCTTGAGGTAAAGGCGAACTTGTGCCATGGGACATAGTAGTAGGAACCGTAGTATCGATAGTGGTAGCGGTAGGAGTTCGTGTAACAGTATGCGTAGTACTTGTAACAGTATCCACCAGAGTTGGAGTTCACTCGAATCGATGGGTCCAGCCCGATAGGGAAGACACGATCGTCAGAGGTAATCCAATCCGCATCCACCACGGTGATGAGGATGATTTCTGGACCATAGACTTGCACAAAGAAGGTTCCCATGTAGGGTTCGCCTGCTTCGGGCTCGATGATCATTGGAGATGGAATCTCAACGAGAATTTCGCCGGTTTCAACATTGCGAACTTGAAGTGCTTCCTGCGTTTGGAAGAGTTCTTCGCCAAGTTCAGTTTCTCCAGAGAAGAGAGCATATCCTGCTGGCATTCGTAGGCCTTCGCTCAATCCGAACCATGCTGCGGCTTCGGGGAGTACGGGTGCCTCACGGATGACGAGGTTTTGCTTGACTTGTGTGGACTCAACGGTGTAGTCCAAGTCGTAGCCTTCAGCAAGTGGGTAGCGGATGACGTTGCCACCGACTTCAATGCCGTTAGGGCTAGGTGCTGTGATGAAAGGCTCAGGAGCGCTTCCTGTCACATCCAGTGTGACGAGCATTGGGTTCAATCCCGAAATGATCGGGTCGACCCACTCGTTGGCTTGAACGGAAATTCCGTTAGCAGCTTCAGGAGCGAATTGTGTCAAAAAGGTGTTTTCTGTGACACTCCACCCTTGAACGCCTGCCTTGATGTTCAAGTCAATGTTTTCCCAAGTACCCTCGCCGCTCATGTAATGCAGAGGTTCACTCGCAATCATTTGCGTCATGGATCCATCTTCGTTCAGATAGGCCTTGGTTTTCTCGTCTCGCATCCCTTGAAGTTCAAGCGATGGGTCATATTCATATTCAGCTTCGGCAAGCGTTTCGGGGAGTTTGAAGAAATCTTCTTCATCTCCAGTTGAATTTGCTTCCACAAACTCAGCCTCTGCACTTTCATTGTTGTCGACGTAGCCGCTCATTGGCATGAGCACCATCAATGCGCACAACAATAGTGCAATTCCGATACCGCCGAAGACGGTTTTCTTTTGGTTTTTCTTGTTTCCCAACATAGGTCATTCACCCTCATACGCACTGTATGCACTGCATCCCACACTTTACAATACTTATAGTGGTTGGGGTGCAAAATGTTTGAAGAATCCGCTCAAGCACACGTATTAGGCTGTTATCTCTCGATATCGTTCGTATCGAAATAGTTCATTTGTTTGAAGAAAATATCACTCAATCCATTCGCAAATCTCCTTCGAGAGTCGAAAAAAGATTCTAAGGCAGAAATCATCTTAAACGAACGTAGTTTCAAGAACCTTCCAAAGATGTGGAATGTGCCTCCTGGATTTGAGACAGCAGAGGAAGATGGAAGTGATCACCAAATGAGGCATCACAGATTCTTGCAAGAAGGAATAAAGCCAGAGGGGCCGCCGTAGCGGCCCCTCCAGCGTTGTACACTCGCTAGGAGTGGAGGTTGTGTTCACCAAAGGTTCTGGAATCAGTAATCCCAGTCCTTGCCTTCGCCGCCTTCGCCATCTCCTCGTGAAAGGATGAAAGCGCCTGCGATAAAGGCAACAATGACTACACCACCAATAAGACCCCAGGTCCAGGTTGGCACGCTGCTTGAAGCATCGTCGCCATCGTCACCGATGGTACCTGTCCCGTCGTTGTCGTTCGAGTTATCTGCGGCTCGGTTGTAGGTGATACTGTTCATTGATTCTCCGGCGTCCATGTTACCCAAAGCATCCATTGGCACAGCGGTGAAGTAGTACTCGAAGGTACCTGCTGCAGTCGGCTTAGCAATGGTCATGGTGTTAGCATCAGCACCCATCACACTGTCTGGGCACGTGGCTGGCATCTCAGCAGCCGTAAAGGACTCACCACGCTGGAAACAAACGTGCCACATAGCAACATCAGATGTGTCGCCAGTAACGTCCCAGCTGACGATCCAGTTCTCGCCGTCTTCCTCTATCTTGAGGTCGGTAGCTGCTGCGCCACCATCAACTTGCTTGTCGGCCGTAACCGTTCCCTTTCCAGCTGTTGAACAACCTTCTTCGTTGCAAACAGCAACGGATACATGGTAAACAGTGCCATGGTCGGTGTTCGTACCCGAGTAGGAATACGCACGGTCTTCATCAGCAACAGTCTGACTGAATGGTTCAGCACAGTCTTCCTGTCCGTCACAGATGGTCACAACAATATTGTCACTGCCAAGAAGCGTACCGGTGATTCCCCAGGTAACACCAATGGCGCCACCCTTGAGTGCCTCAGCATTGAATCCGCTAACGGATGCATCGGGGATGCTCGCCTGAGCGAGTTCTCCACCCATGAGCACCATTGTGCCTGATGGGACAACGGGGCTGTTTGCAGGGATGGTGTACGTGAATTCTTCAGTTGTTGCATCAACATCGGTTGAAGTGTCAGCGAAGAGAATCCACTTGCCTGATCCGTCAATGTACCACAAGGACGTAGCCTCGAGGGTCTTGTCAACAGTTACTGAGAGCGACTGTGACAAGATATCATTGGCAGGGAATGTTGTACTTGGGGCATAGTCCATTGCAGCCACAGCGGCATAGGTTCCGGAGAATCCTTCGAGAGCCACAGCATCGTAACTTGCAATGTCCTTGTCGGTAAAGGTGGTGATGTTGAAGTCACTCAAAGCGAAGTATTGCAGTGGGTATGTGATAGTAATGCCTGCAGGGGTGGTTGCTTGAGCAACTGCATCGTTCCAGATGTCCAACATCATGGTTTGAGCGACTTGGCCACCGTGGGAATCGTTGACGACGATGTTGATCGCCAAGTTTCCGACATATTCGCCGAGGATTGGAGTGCTGCAGGTGGTTCCGCCTTCAGTTTGGTTTCGCTCGCCACATCCGAGCATTTCGCCGCCCTGATAGGAGTAGTAGAATGACAAGCCGTCACCAGACGGGTCGTCAACATCGAACGCGGTGACAGAGAGTTGCAGGAAGTCTTCTTGTCCGACTACCAGGTCACCGGTGTTCACCAGTTCAAAGGAAGTGATGAGTGGGAGGTTGTTAATGACGTCAACGGTCATTGATTCCATGTTGTTACTCATACGTTTATCAAAGGCACCAATCCATTCGATTGGTTCACCTTCTGGGCTTGGTTTGTCGTCCATTGTCAAGGTGAAGTCAAATTCATACTCACCTGGTTCAAGAGTCACCATTACACATGCTGAGCCGACCAAGGAGCCAAATCCGCCGAGCGGTTGGTGCGTGTAGGGCACATCCGTACCTTCAACACATTCATTGGCCGTTCCACTGAATACGAGTGTTCCGTCAAGACTGATGGAGTAACTGAGGTCCCAGTTGTAGGCGTCCATTCCGTTACTTCCACGGTGTTCAACGTCAGCGTAAATCAGTGATGCGCCGACATTGAGGTCGGAGTTTTCACCTGCTCGGACAAATGTTGATGGAAGCCCAGTACCGTCTGAGTTGTAACCCTGGTAGACACCCATTCGTGCAATACGGATGTCGTGATAGGTGAAGGTCGTACCGATGATTTCATCAGCATCTGTTCGGGGGTTGTCGTCATTGTTTTCGGACACTTCACAGAGGTTGTTCCATGTGGTAATGTTCTCATTACCTTCTGTGGCATCGCTGCTTTCGATACAATCTTCAAAGGGGCCGTACATGGTGTATCCAATGACTTCTGCCTCTACCTTCATGGTGGATTCATTTTGCGCCGTGTTGATGGCGACTGAACCAGTGTAGGTCCATGCAGTGAGGTATGAGAGGACGTTGCGGGTTGCAGTCTGTGTAGCGTTAGGGTCGGTTTCGTTTTCGTAGATGTTCACGGTGGCTGGCGATCCAGCAGTCAAGACGGTAATACCACTGTTTGCAGTAAGGTCAGTTCCGTCTGAAGCAGTAGCTGAGTTGTAGTCTCCGGAGAGAGCAAGACGGATTTGGACGTCGCGTGGGTCAAAGGTGTCAGAGCCGTTTGCAATCACAGTGAGTGTGAAATCTCCGCTGGTGTCTGTCCAGTCAGTTTTGATATCTTGCTCCGTTGAGTCCCATGAAAGGTCAACTTGGATATCGTACCAGTCTTCAACGACTACATAGACGAGTTCAGCATTGTTAGCTGCATCGGCATCTGTTGGGCTGGCTACTTTGACTTCAACCATGTACTCACCTTGAACGGGAGTCCATGTAATGTCTGCCCCAGCACGTTGCAAGGTATACTTGCCTCCGTCGAGGTAGTTTCCTGGAAGAAGAGGAGCGGTTGTGGAATCAAAATCACAAACAGCACCGTCATCGCACATGGCGACGAGATTTTCCCAACGGAGGTCGTTTCCACTCGCATCCTTAGCGATCATTCCGACATTCCGGTTGAAGTCGGTCAGATAGACGGTAACGGTGTAGGAGAGTTCTTCGATGTTGGCATCTCCAGAGTTCTGGATATACGCAGCAAAGGTGGTTTCTTCTCCAACCATTAGCGTGTTGCGACAACCGCGGTCGTCGCAAGATGTTTCTTTCGGCGTTGTAATAGCAATCACGGACGGGTCAGCGCCTGCACGGCCGCTGGTGTCTTCGATTACCATGGGTTCTTCAAGTTCGGTGAAGTCAATAACTGCGAAAAAACTCGTCAGCATTAACAACCCCAAAATTACAGGTGTCATATTCTTCATGTCTATACCCCCGAAGGTTCGGTGTACTTCACCACGCCATGCGTTGTATTTATACTATAGGAACGATGTTTATGCCCCTGTTGCATCAAAAAGTGCTTTTTAGTCATGCGTTTTGACACTCAGTGCTCAATTCAAAGAGTGAATGGAGCAGTTATTTTGTTCAGCGTGTAAATATCATGACAATTGAACTCATGAATCACGCAGAGCCGCAGAAGGTGGTATTTTTGAAGCCTGTTTCACAGGCAGGTACGTCGTCAAGAACACGATCACCCAGCCAAGCAGGAACAAGAGAAGGGTGGATGTCCACGGGAAGGTGAATGCTGCACCCTCCGATTCCCATATTGCTTGATAGAGGGCTCTGTGAAAGCCGTAGCCAAGTAACAATCCATTGAGCATGCCCAGCATGGCAATCCAAGATACTTCGATAAAGAAAATTGCTAGAACTTGACGTTGTCTCAAACCAATCGCTCTCAGCATACCGATGGTGCGGCGACGCTCGCTCACGTTTCGAACGGTCACTACACCTATTCCCGCCACACCAACGAGGAGGCCCATCGCAAGGTAGCCCTCAAACAGTGAAAGTATTGCGAGTACAAGGGATTGAATGATGGCGATTTCCTCAGCCACCGTTTGTACTGAGACTCCCTGTGATGCAAGGTTTCTCGAGAGTACGTCAGCGAGTTCTGCTGCTGCTTGGCGCTCCTCTGTAGATTTGCCTTGGGGCGAAGCATCCATGGAAGAGAATTTGGCAGTGCTTGCTTCTGCGTCAGTAGCCACGCTCACGTACATGCGAGTCATCTCTCCGCCGAATTGTTCATCCACCGTAGTGCTGCTCATCCAGACACCTGGGGAAAAGATGTAGGAGGACTGTTCAAGGAAGCCCCCAACTTGGACTTCTCGGGTATTTTTGGGGTTGGAGAAATCAATTAGCAAAATTGAATCTCCAATTGAAAATTGCAAGGGAACGATCGTGGCGCCATCGGTGGTAGATTCCAATCCAAATGAGGCATCGAGAAAGACAATATTATCGAAACGTTCAACCGATTTCCAAGCCTCTTTTTGTGTTTCACCAAGGGCCTCATCCCACACATGAAGGGGTAAACCTCCGTGATTTCTGAACCCTTCATCCACCCCTCGTAAGACGTAGGGCATTCGTTCACCATCGCTATCCTGTAAATGAATGGGTGAGCGATAAACGCCCCCCACTGCATCGATGTTCTTCATCGCAGAATCGTTCACACCCCACAGGCTGGTGTTGCTGTCAAGGTCGATAGGGCGGGAACGAGAGGCGGTGAGAAGGAGCTCGAATTCCCCTTCTGCTTCCTCAACGAAATCCGAGGAATAGGTATCAAATTGGTCGGTATAACCCGAGAGGACAACCACGGAAAACATGGTGATTGAGAACATGCCCATCACAACCGCCGTGCGGATGGGGTGAGCCAAGGGGTGTGCGAGGGCGACGGACCCGACTGGACCAATGCGGCGGGTGATCGCACGTGATTTGGAAAGCGTCTGCACGAGGAGAGGTGCGAGACTGGTCAATACCATGACCCCCGAAATCACCTGCAGGAGTCCTAACACAATGAACGCCAGTTCATTGGCCTCCAAACGTGATCGAATGGGATCGACGGGAGCGAGGGCGATTGTCCAAAGGAGAAACAGCAAGCCGATGGCACCCAGAGTATTGCGTGGTCCGTGCCGTTTCCATCGCTTCCAAGGCTGTTTTGAACCGAGTATGACAGGCAGTTGCCAAGTGACAACGGGCGTCAGCAGAAGGATAAGGAAAGCCCCCAAGGAGACATAAGCGACGTAAGCAATCCCACTGTCAAATCCGAGGAATACAAGGCCTGCAAGACTGAGTATCCCGCCTCCAAGGGCGCCGACCTGCAGGAGGTAGAGGCCCCAAGGAACGCCTGTTTTTAATGTCAAACGACCCCCTTTCAAGGCCCGAACAATATTGACTTGTGAGTTGAAGACACTGGCCGACCACAACAAAGCAACGGCCAAGAGCGTGCCCCAAATCCACCCTGCTGCAAAGGAGTCTACGGACCAAGAGAAACTGAAGGATTGAGCACCTGCTGATGCAAAGATCGTCGAAAATGCACGAGAGATGACCCAAGCCAGACCAAGGCCGACAAGAGAGCCGATACCTCCAGCGAACAGCGCTAAAATGAGACCTTCCTGTACAAAGAGGGCACGGGCATCACTCCGCCGCAGACCAAGTGCTCGCACCACAGCCAATTCACTTCGCCGGACATCAGCGAGGAGCATGATAATGGTCAGTGAAAGAAGTACACCCGCTGCAATCGTGAAGGTGCCAAAAACGAGAAACATCGCCGAAAGAAGTCCGGAGGATTGTTCCGCTTGTTGAGCCGCTTGTACTTTCACGGGTGATGCCACAAGGAAGAGGTCGTCCATCGTACTGCGCTCATCAAACCAATCTCGCAAGCTTTCCATGGTGCCAGAATCGGTCGAATTGGACATGCTTGAAATCAATAGAATTGAGCGTTCATCCGCCTCTGCGAGAGCAAGAAGTTCGGCATCATTGAGGCTGATGAATCCGAGGACAACGGCGTCCAGTTCACCCAATTGCTCAAATCCTGGCATCACACCATAAAAGCCTGCATAGGTCAAATCGACAGCGCTATCGTTGCCGTAGGCATAAGGGAGAATGCCCTTGACTGAAAGCGATTGATTCTCCGAGAAGTTGAGATCCTCCATTCTGTTGGAAACAAGAACATCCCCCGCATCAACGGCAACTGTGGAATTCAAACCTCCAAAGGCAAGGAACATTTGAGGGAATTGACCAAACCCTTGAGCCTGTGACACAATCGGGAATCGTAGGCTCTCCAGTTCAAGCGTTGATGCATTCCATCTCGCCAGCCCCTCTGCATGCGTGCACCAATGCGTCGTTGGAGACATTGCAACATCGGCAATACCAGTGCAAAATTCGGGAAGCGTCGTGGTATTGACGTTGCCACCAGAAGGCCACATCGCTTCTGTCGTCGATGTGAAATTGCCCGAGGATGGTGAAGCAGCAACATAGTATTGCTTTGAGAGCAGGCCTTCGACTTCCAGATAAAGAGCCCCATCAAAGGCGAGTTCATAGCCCAATACCGTTGATGGTCGCTGGATATCGAGAACTCTTGTTGCGTTCAAGGATAGGTCATCTGTGAACTGAAGCAAGGACCATTGGTCGTCATCAGCGGTAAGGACATACCAGTGTTGAGCACCATAGACTGCTGCAAATGCAGGAGTCTCGGTGTCAAACTCGGCAACCGATGATGATTCAACCTCAGATTCATCAGCAAGGAGAATACCTTGGTCGTGCGCTAAGAGTGCACGCTTTCCGGTCGGGTCAAATGCAATCTCGTGAAGTAAGCCTCCTTGGTCAGCCTGCCAAATCCACGCTTCGTGGGATTCGGTCAGTTCAAATCCGGCGCCAGCGGGACCGTAATGCCACAGCGCATCTCCTGAGGAATACAGTTCAGTCACGTCCCCATCGGCCAAGGTGAGAAGTGGTTCTTCATCCGTAACGACATCGATGAGTGGGACTTGAAGCACCTCCATCATGGTGGTTTCAGGCATGAGAATGCTCGCATTTTCCCGCAGCGCTTGTACATCCTCGCCTGCAATGCGTCCAAATCCTGCTGTGGTTGAAATGGTGATGGCGCCAGTGCCCTCGTCTGAGGTGAGATTCATTCCAACGTCGTCAGCGGTCAAGCGTTGATTGAACAGTTCTTCAATTCGTTCCGTTGCTTGTTCCACTGCCCCGTCGTCTAAATCGTCAACCAAAGCGAGGGACATCCGATTGAGAACACCTGGAGCCTCGAGCAAGGTCTGTGCTGTTGATAGGTCGGCAAATACTGCAGGAGAACGTGTGCCTGCCATCGCGCCCTGTCCTTCGTTCGCTACAACGGCATGAACCTGAACGTCCGCTTGACGTTTGACACGTTGGCCATCATCAGTAACGAACCAACCCATCTCGAGAATGTCACCTGCTTTGATCTCAAGGCGTTCACTCGCCACCTGGTTGACGACGACTTGCGGCGTGAGAGCCCCGTCGTTGGCAGCGGCAAGGTCTTGGAAACGCATGCCCGTTGTGACATCAAGTGGCTGCCACACTTCCAAAGCATCGACGCTCGCATCTCGGGCGAACCACGACACCGACGGTTCAGCCAAGCCTTCTTCTGAGGTCAGGCTCACTCCATTCGCCACACCGTATTGACGTCCAATCACCTGAGATGAAAGAACATCGTCTTGTTCAATTCCTTGCCAAACCGAACGCGCTACTTCGGTTGAAAACTGTACACCTGCTCCAGTTTGCGGGTCGAGACCGGAAATCAGAACATCGGTGGCGCCATAGGATGCCTCAACCTCGTAAGCAACGGTTGCATCGAGGGAATCACCCACCACCAGTGAGGAAGTAATAATGGCTGAGGCTATGATTAAACCCGCAACCATCAGGACGGATTGACGCTTTCTTCGGCGAATGTTTTCCTTTGCAAGGCGCCAAACAACCAACCGTTGGGGCATGAAGAAGGGTTGAAGAAAGGTCAGGGAAAAAATGCCAAAAAGAATTCCACCCATGACGGCATTCAAAGAACTCAAGCCCATCCAGTCCAGTACATAGAGCCCAAGAATTGCGTCGACGGCTGGACCAAACATGAGGATGAGGCGAGCGGTCCATGAAAGGCTTGAGAATCTTGAAGACAAGAAAAGTGAGGCTACGCTGAGGATGACCGTAGCCAATCCAGTCAGCGTAACAAGGAGGAGCAGAATCATTCCTCCTCTGTCTCAATTGCTTGTTGGTCGGCCGTGATGACCCCGTCGTTCATGGTGATGCTTCGGCGGCAACGAGCAGCGATGTCGGGGTCGTGCGTGACGATGAGAAAGGTGGTATTGAGATTCTGATTCATGCTGCTGATGAGGGACATCACCTCTTCCGAGGTTGCCGTATCGAGGTTGCCTGTTGGTTCATCGCAAAGAATGATGGAAGGCTCATGGACGATAGCGCGGGCAATCGCAACCCGTTGTTGTTGGCCCCCTGAAAGTTCGGCAGGGCGATGTTCACTGCGATCACCAAGTCCAACACGTTCGAGGGCAGCGGTTGCTTCGCGACGTGCCTCACCTGGAGATCTTCCTAGAAGGAGCAAGGGTAGCTCAACGTTTTCCACTGCGGAGAGGACAGGAAGAAGGTTGAAATCCTGAAAAATAAAGCCATAGTGTTCCGCACGCAAGTCGGTTCGGGCATCATCACTGATGCCATAGAGCGGTTGCCCCTTCACATTCACAGCACCCGATGAAGGTTCATCAATGCCCGAAATGATGTTCAGCAGGGTGGTTTTCCCACATCCCGACGGACCCATTACAGCGACCATTTCACCGGATTGAATCGTTAAGTCAACCCCTCGCACAGCCTGAACCGTTGATTCACCGGCTTGATACAACTTCCACAACGCGGTGGCTACCAGAGCATTGGTCATGAGTGGACCAAAGAGAATTGTGTTCATAAAGTCCTGCCCGTAGGCACTGGCATGGGAAGCGATGCAACCACCATTGCCATCACGCTGCTCGCCTTCGGCCCGCTAGGGGAACGACTCGGCAGCCGCAGCCATACCATTCATTTGACCCCCCCACTCACAATCCGAGAACTTGTGATTCAACAGGGGCTTGAAGAATGGATTGATTTCGGCCTTTCCGTTGCACTCAACGGGACGCGTTGCAGCCTTGATGAAGCACTTGTCGACGGTTGTGAAATCGCCCTCTTACCCCCAGTGAGTGGCGGCTAAAGGGTCGTAAAGGACGAGGAATGAGGAAAGCCTTCAACAATGGGCACGAACACCCCATGTTGAGGAAGCACCATGGTGGGCGGACTAGGACCTTTGGAATTGACCATTCTACTCGGCTTGTTTTTCATTCTATTTGGAGCCAATAAGCTGCCAGAAATGGCCAATGCATTGGGCCGTTCGAAGGGCGAATTTCAGAAAGGGCTCAATGATACCACGCAATTAGCGACGGCTGCACAAACTGTTACTGATCTTGAAGCAGGCGGTCGAACGCCAGACCAAGTCCTCATGGAACGAGCAAAGGCTGTAGGCATCAACCCCGCTGGAATGGCCATTGACGAACTTGAAAAGAAAGTGAGTGCCCTTGAAGCATTGAGCAGTGACGAGTGAAGTTCATCCTCGCTTCCGTTTGACCTTGAGAGGCGACCCGCAACGTTCGCACGACCCTACATCCTTGTTCTTCGAGCGCTCTACATGTTCAGGAACAGGGAATTCTGCTCTGCACCCCGTACAGTAGAGCGACCAAGACCACACTGCCTTTGAGGTTGTATTGGCAACACCGCTCACCTCACCACCAGCACTCCTGTAGGCATTTTGCAGACGATAATCATCGGTGACAAGGTGAGCCTGGTGACCCAATGCCAAAGCCAGCACGTCCACATCAACGTCTGAAAGTCGGGGCAAGTCACCGCTTTGAGATGCAGCCTGTTTGGCTCGTTCAATCCAATCTTGTGGGGCATCCTGCCACTGAAGGTCAGCCGCATCAATTAACATCGAACGGGCTTCACTGAGTTGAGACAATTCCCGCCGTTGGGATTCTGCACAAATCCCTCCAGCCAACTGATTCATCGGCCAGTGCAAGAGGGCTGCCGTATCGAGAACCCGCTGCATGTTCCGAACATGAGAATCTCCCCCATGAAGTCACCGCTTACCCCTATCTTCATGAAAGGGGGTCGCAAGGGAGTGACATGAGTTGGAAGGAATCCTTCATGGAAGCCTTCGATGTCTTCGGTCCTGCCAGCCTGGCCGTATTTTCGTTCACTGAGGCCATTATTCAACCAATACCGCCGGATTTGGTGTACATACCGATGTTGGTCAACGCATCGGGCAACGTGCCATTGGTGGTGTGGCTTTGGCTCGTAGTGACCGTTTCGTCCGTTCTCGGATGCCTGGTTGGCTATTTCATTGGGCAGCGATGGGGGTCGAAACTCATGGTTCGCTTTGGTCAAGAAAAACACCTCACCAAATTACGACAATTAACGGAGCGCTACGGTTCCTTTGGAATCTTTCTCGCTGCCATCTCACCGATTCCGTACAAAGTCTTTGGATGGATGGCAGGAATGGCAGAGATGCCAAAGCGACCGTTCCTGATTGCTGGATTGATTGGTCGTGGTTGTCGCTTTGGCTTTGAAGCAATTCTTATCGGTCTTTATGGGCAACGTGCATTTGACGCCATCATGTGGGTGTTGGATAATGAACTTCTTCTCGCAGTGGCCCTTATCGCCCTCCTTGGCGTCGTTTGGCTCGCTTACCGTTGGTGGGATGGTTTGGACGCAGACGCCCCCAATCATGCATGAGCATCATGCTGGCTACATCTTTTGAAATGGGAACGGTTATGAATAGGCCGTCGGTGGACGGGTTGCCGCTCGCGTGGTGTAGCCAGGTCCATCATTACGGGTTTTCATCCCGTCGACCCGGGTTCGAATCCCGGCGCGAGCACTCTAACAAACCCTGAGTGCCAACGGGCTAGCTCCTTTTCGACCTCGAAGGTCACCGAAAGGTAGCGAGAAGGTTAAGGACAGAGAAACGCTGCCCCCATCATGGTCAATATCGGAGATACCGCGCCAGCCTTTACCTTGAAAACCACCGACAAAAGTGACGTCAATCTTTCAGATTACAGCGGTCAAACCGTTATCCTCGCATTTTATCCCGGAGCCTTTACTGGCGTTTGCGACAAAGAAATGTGTGCTTTTCAGGACAATCTCGCTAAACTCAACGAATCCAATGCCGTTGTTTTGGGCATCAGCGTTGATTCACCTTGGGTGAACGCTGAATTTGCTCGCAAGTACAACCTTGAATTCACCTTGCTCTCAGACCTCGACCGTGAGGTCGTCCAAGCATATGATGCATCCTTTGTTGGACTCGGTGGCATTGAAGGCTACATGTGCGCAAACCGTGTTGTCGTCGTGATTGACAAGAAGGGTGTTGTTGCTCATCGTTGGGTTGCAGAAAATCCTGGTGTCGAGCCTGACTACGACGCAATCGTTTCTTTTGCTGCAACATTGTGAAGCGAGAACTCGCACCCTGCAGGGCGCAAGAAGGATTCAAGCCAGCGTCCCGTTGTTGTAATCTTCAACCGCTTGATAGATTTCTTGCCGTGTATTCATCACGAAAGGTCCGTACCGTGCAATGGGTTCGTCCAATTCAGGACCTCCAAGAATGAGAAATTCTGCACCGTCTTCTTCAGCCGTCAATTCCACGGAATCTCCGGGGGACAAGAGGCCAAGTCCGCCATCATGCAGCGACCGTCCTTCGATGGCCACCGATCCTCCAAATGTGTAGACCATCACGTTATGATCTGCTTCGCAGGCATGTGCGTAGGTAGCACCCGGTTGCATCTTCATGTGAATGTAGGTGATTGGAATCACCGTATCAATCACGGCAGAAGTTCCCAAAGCCTCTCCGGCGATGACCTTCGCCCATACTGTTCCGTCTTCACTCGTGGCTTCTGGAATGTCCTTGGAAGGTATGTCCTGATAGCGTGGGGGCATCATTTTGTCCTTGGCGGGCAAGTTGACCCATATTTGGAATCCGTGCATTTTACCACCGTGTTCCATCATATGGTCTTGTGGAAGTTCAGAATGTATGACGCCACGCCCTGCTGTCATCCATTGAACATCACCTGGATTCAAATCTCCACTGTTGCCAGCTGAATCTGCGTGTTGCATGCCGCCTGCGAGCAAATAAGTGACCGTTTCGAAACCTCGGTGTGGATGGGAAGGTGCTCCCACTGCTTCCCCTGGCGCGTAAACGACTGGGCCCATTTCATCAAGAAGCAAGAACGGGCTCATCAATCGGCCCATGGCCGCCGGGCGTCTCACTTTGAATCCTCCACCTTCGAGGACTGTATTCGTTGGTACAATGGATTCGAGTGTTCGTTTCATGATTGTTGACCCCCTGTGAGACTGTTGAGCATCGCCTTGATTGTGTCCATGTTGGCTGCTTTCTTGCTGTTGACCGTTAATGAGCGCCCAATCACATTGCTGCCGAGAAATGAAAACTGTAAGCGCATGGCCGTGATGACATGATGGCCTCCACCGCCAGAATGCGTTGCAAGTGCGACGTTCCTGTCCCTGAAGAGTATACGAAAATCATCACCGTTTCGACTCAGCCAAGCAATGGCATTGTTGAGCACAGGAGGATAGGAACCGTTGTACTCAGGAGCAAACACCATCCATGCATCACCTTGAGAGAGCGTCTTACTCAGCGATTCTAAGCCTTCCAATTCATCGATGTCTCGTTCAAGAGCGACAGTATACATTGGGAATTCGTAGGCGTTAAGATGGACGGTCGTCACTGAGTGGCCCATCTCAACAGCTTGATTTTCCACTTGGCTGGCGAGGACGGCGTTGTTGCCGTCGGATGCAAGTATGAACACCAACTCCGCCATGGTTATTGGAATACGCCGACTCATTTAGGGTTAGCAGTATCAGCCATGCTAGCCGACGGCAAGGAAGATGAAAGGGGACGCTTTGGATTGACCATGCCTCGGTTGTACATCGTGGGGCGCTCATTGAGCGACCCGTGTTTTGGAGCCATCGACGGTCTCGAACTCACACGTCAACCCGATGGATGTGATGCTGCTGTTGTCTTTACCGACGGGGAAGGGGGAAGTGACCTCTCTACCCTCACGAACTCGGTGGAACGAATGCATGCTGCGTTGGCAAGTATCAAACTTGGCAGGATTGGCCGATTGATGGTCATCACCGATTTCGGCTCATTGAACGGACGCCGTTGGAAACAAACCCAATCAACGTGGGAGTCCAATCTCGGGGTCAGCCTCGACAGCGTTGAGGGCATGGGAGTTTTGATCGTTGAAATACTTGCAAAAAGTGCTGCCTTGCAGGGTGTTGAGGTGTTCGTGCTGCGACAAGGGAACCACAATACTGACATCCTTGGCCCTTGGATTGAGAAAACGGCCTTGCTGACCACCGCAGAATATGCTGCCATGCAGGACCCCACCATTCCTGACCTCGACGGGTGGGTGGTGATGAATCACGACCCGACTGGCGAATTCAGGAGTGCAATTGATACCTTAGGATGGCTAACATAGCGAGGTCTTATACAGGTTGGAGCCTGACATTTTGCCATGAGTGAAGCTATGATTCTCGACCACGCAAAAGAAGCAGGCACGGACTTTCTCATCTACACAGGAAATTTTTGCGGATATTGCAAGGCCCTGAAAAATCTGCTCAACGGGCGTGAACTTACCTTCACTGAATTCAACTTTGACGAACATCCCAGGATGCGGAGAAGCATTGTGGAAGTAACCAACCACCGTACCGTACCTGTCGTGTTTGATTTGAGGGATGGTGGACCGATATTTATCGGAGGTTTTGACGAAACAAACCGCTATCTCAAGAAAACGTGAGCAACCACTCTTTCAGCGCATCGTGGTGCTCAAGTGGAATCATGTGACCCTTTGGATGTTCGACAAGTTCTACCGCCCATCCTGCTGATTCAAACAAATGGGCTACTGCCCATCCGTCCTCAATAGGAACTCGTATGTCTTTTTCTCCGTGCATCCAGAACAAACGCTTGTTTTCGAGTTCACCCAATCGCAGACGCAATTCCATCGGGCGCACCAGACGAGTACCCATGCAAATGACACCTTGGATGCGGTCGGCAATGGGCAATTGGAGCATCTCTTGGGCCATGGCACCACCCTGTGAAAAACCACCAACGACAAGTGGTCCCATGGGCGCTTCTTGGGCGATGAGTTGTTCCAATTGTGAAAGACTTGCATCGACATCGACCAGTTCAACCCGAGAGAGGTTGAGACGTCGGGTCACATCAGCACCGAAATCTTCGTAGCGCCACCACGTGAATCCTCGTGTTGGATGTGGATAGCGGGCCTGAGGCACCAACAACGTCCACCCTTCGGGACATACCTTTTGAGCAAAAGGACGCATCATTGAGGCGTCGCCTGTCATCCCATGCATCATGATGAGCGTTGGCATGGAATCCCTCAGAGCGTCCACTGAGATACAATTCCACCAGCGACCTTGAAGTGAAGAAGTGATGACTGACCACGTAATGTCACCGTGAGAGAGTAATCACCCGACAAGGAAGGAATGGTTCCAATAGCACCTTTCTCACTCGCACCTGAGCCCCATGCACGGGTCAACGGAGATGCCCCTTGGTGGTCCTTCATGCTCAATGTACCCGAACCTCCTCCGGCAATGTTGATGTCGATGTACCATACAAGCACGTCCCAGTCTTCTCCATCGGGATGTCCGCTGTCAAGGAAGGTATCATAGATGTCGTTCTCGTTTTCTTCATAGATGCTATCGAGAAGGTCACGAGCCTGGTAGAAATAGACATCCCCTTCGTAATTCGATTTCGTTTGCGTTAATTCCATTCGAAGTTGTTCGACTCCTTCATCATCCGTCCAAACAAGGGAGTCGAGGAAGCCGTTTCGGCCACTGAAGGCGTAGGTCAGGCGGTGGCCGTCTGAGGAATCAGCAGTTACATCAGCCACGCCGTTGTAGATCGAAGCGGTCGAAGCCGACCATGATTGTCCAAAGAGCGTGAATTGCCAGGTATCGCCTTCTTGCCACGGGAACTTGAACACAGCTTGTGCCTCACCTTGCTCGTAAACCGAGAGGCCGTCGATGGTCACGCGTCCCAAGAAGGGGTTGTGGTTGATGACGGCGTGGCGTTGGGCCTCACGTTCGCTTGAGATGCCGAGTCGGTAGAGGCCACTATCGTTATCGATGTCAGCGACGACCAAGCGAGCGCTGTCTTCACCAAACTGGGGTGTCACAAAGGTGTAGAGCCACTGGTCACCGATGGTCCAAGAGGGAAGCACCAACTCGTCTTCGGTCGTATCGCCCATTGAATTGCTCGATACGGAAGGGCCCTCAATACATCCTGCGAGGCTCAGTGAGAGCATCAACAGTACCAGCATCAAGGCGCCACGCATGGCCAACCGTAGCATGAGGCCTTCAAGAGGCTAACGCTCATCACGTGCTTCAAAGAAGACCGGTCTTACTGAGGAATCCGTCGGCTCCAGCAAGTACTACTGCAACGATGGACATCAATTTGATGAGGATGTTCAGGGAAGGGCCAGAAGTGTCCTTGAAGGGGTCGCCGATGGTGTCGCCAATGACGGCAGCATCGTGAGCAGCATCGCCCTTCTTCGCCCCTTCAATGTGGCCTTGCTCAATGGCTTTCTTGGCGTTGTCCCAAGCACCACCAGCATTGGCCATGAAGAGGGCCATGAGGACACCGGTGACGAGGGAACCTGCAAGCAGGCCACCCAATGCGTCCCAACCGAGGGCATAACCGACGATGACCGGGGCAAGAACGGCAACAAGGCCGGGTCCAACCATTTCACGTAGAGCAGCCTTGGTTGAGATATCAACACAGGTTTGGGAGTCGGGCTTCACGCCTTCCTTACCTTCCAAGAGGCCAGGGATTTCCTTGAATTGGCGTCGGATTTCGATCACCATTTCACCAGCAGCCTTGCCCACTGAAGTCATGGTCATGGCAGCGACAACAAAGGGAAGCCCACCGCCGATGAGAAGGCCGATGACAACCATTGGGTTGTTGAGGCTCAAGTCGAGCGTATCTGTTCCTGTGTTCAAAGCAGCGGTGTAAGCTGCAAAGAGGGCGAGACCAGTGAGTGCGGCTGAGCCAATTGCGAAGCCCTTTCCGACTGCTGCGGTCGTGTTACCAATGGAATCAAGTTCGTCGGTAATGGCGCGCACATCGTCGCCCAAACCGCTCATCTCAGCAATACCGCCAGCGTTGTCTGCCACAGGACCGTATGCATCAACGGTCATGGTCACACCAACGGTAGCAAGCATGCCCATAGCAGCCATTGCAATGCAGTAGAGACCGTACTCTTCTCCACCAAATTCATTCGCCCCGAGAATACCGAGAGCAATGAGACAGACGGGAATGAAGGTGGACATCATACCAACCGAAAGACCTGCGATAGCGTTGGTTGCGGGTCCTGTTTTGGACATTTCTCCGATGTGAGGAATGGCCTTTGTCTTGATACCAAAGACCGGCTCAATACCGGTGTAATATTCGGTCACAAGACCAATGAGAATTCCAATGATACTTCCGAGGACAACCGAGTGCATAACACCCAATTCAACACTGATAAGTTCTAGATTAATGGCGAGGTAACCGCCGGCCCAAAACAGAGCAGCAGCGATGAAGGTCGTGTTGCGTAGAGCCGCAGCGGGGTCGCTACCGTTCTTGAGGAAGGTCATGGAGAACACACCGATGATGGATGCGATGTATCCGATGAGGCCAAGCATGATCGGCATCAGGATATAATCCGGGGCGACTGTGCTGTCAAAACCATTGGCAATGACCATAGCTGCAATGATGGAACCGACAAAGGATTCGAAGATGTCCGCGCCCATACCTGCGACGTCCCCAACGTTATCACCGACGTTATCAGCGATGACACCGGGATTGCGTGGGTCGTCTTCTGGAATTCCTGCCTCGACCTTACCGACGAGGTCAGCACCAACGTCAGCAGCCTTCGTGTAGATACCTCCACCCACACGAGCAAAGAGAGCAATAGATGAAGCACCCATACCGAATCCTGCAGCCGCACTCACCGGGTTGAGGGCGCCGTCGGTTGTTTCACCTGCACCCAACCAGAAAGCGATGAGAGAGATTCCGAGCAAACCAAGTCCACCAACGGAAAGGCCCATGACTGCACCACCGTTGTAGGAAACAGCGAGTGCACCGGCTTGACCGTCAGACTTGGCAGCCATAGCGGTACGACCGTTAGCCGAGGTTGCAGCACGCATGCCTGAGAATCCTGCAAGGACCGATGCGATAGCACCGGCGAAGAAGGCGATTGATGTATCGACATCGTTGATGAAGGCCAACACAGCCCCGACCACGATGACAAAGACAGAGAGGACTCTGTATTCTGCAAAGAGGAAGGCCATGGCCCCGTCTTGAATTTCTTGTGTGATATCTGCCACCGTTTCGTTGTCAATCTTCACTTTGTTTACTTGTTGATACAGTACAAAAGCAATCACAAGTCCAGCAAGGCCTGCGCCCGCAGCAATTATTGGTATATTTTCCATCATAAGTTACACCTACTGGCTTGGCGACCTGCGAGGCATTCATAAGCCGTTCCCCCGTTAATTCCGTCTCAAAGGCAGTTTCCATACTCCAATTTTATCACCGAAGTCGGAAGAAATCAATGATTTGATGAGGCAATCGTTGAAAGAGGAGTGACGTGTGGTCTGCTCCATGAGCATCAGTGCCGAGGAGATCTTGGCCGAGATCGGCCCGGTTCAAGAAATCCTTGACGAGCACGATGGCGTGGTCACGGTCATTGACACCAGCGACGGGAACATCATGCTCTCTCTCGACGGAGGTTGTACGGGTTGTTCGTCCACTCCCATGACCGCCATGCAGATTTACTACTCGCTCAAGAAATTGGAGCATGTCAGCGATGTCATCTTCGTTAACGGTGAACTTCCAGATTACATGCGCACCTTCATCGACCAAAAAATGGCAAAAGAATCCGAACAATGCACCTCTGGTGACGATGAACCCCAAGGGGAAATCGTCTGATCATTCCTCTTCCTTTCGTCCTATCGAGTGAGGGTTGGCACCAAAAGAGATGTTTTCTCCTTTGATGTTCATACGCGCTGAAATCGCTAAAATGATGCAAAACAAGGCCAGTGGACGAGGCAGATAACTCGACCCCCACAGCGAACCTCCCACTGAAGGCAGGAGCCACAGCACGGCGGCTGCGGACATCAAGAGAACGAAGATGACAGTTTGAGCGGTAGCCTCTGCTCGGGGCGAGCGTGAAAGTGTGGCAATGAAGGTGAACAAAACCGCCGAAAGTGCACACAACACTTCTGCAACGACCTCGACCAAGGCTGCATCGACCATGAACACGCCACCATGTGGCTCTTCTTGAACATGGGGGAAGAGGCGAACCTTTGTGTAGGGTCGTAGGCCTTCAGTTGAATATGGCAGGAGGCAGCTTTGCATTACCAAAACCAAGGCCGAAGGGCCCGCCCTATTTTTCCCGCAACCAAGTGGCCAATGTACTCCACCAAGTTGCGGTTTTGCTCGAACTTCAAGGAGCCAATGTCTTCCGTGTTCGGTCCTACCAGAATGCAAGTCGGATGTTAGGCAGCCTCACCGAAGATCTCGGTGAATTGGTTGCTACGGGTGAAATCTTTGACATGAAAGGCATCGGCAAAGGGCTTGGTAGCGCCCTCACTCAAGCCGTCGCAGAAGGACAATGGCCCGATGACTGGGTCAATCTCCACACCTCCACTCCTCCCGGGCTCATTGAAATGTTAGGCATACCAGGACTCGGCCCGAAACGAATCAAATTGATGGCCGATGAATTGAGCGTTGATTCAGTCGCCCGCCTTAAGGAAGTTGCAGAAGCGAATGAAATCGCACCAATGAAGGGCTTCGGAGCCAAATCTCAACAGCGGATTCTTGACGGCATTGATTTGCTATCCCGCTTCCGTGCCCGACGACGCTTGGACATTGGATTGCGCTACGGTGAGGCATTCCAACGCAAGATTGCCGCCTTGCCCGGCGTTTACCGTGCAACCCTAGCGGGCAGTGCTCGACGTCGCAAAGACACCATTGGTGACCTTGACGTTGTTGTGGCCGTGGATGAAGCCGACCACGAAGACGTGGCGAATGCCATTCTCAACTTGGCGGGAATCGCCGACGTAAAAGGCGCAGGTGATTCGAAAATCAGCCTCATCCTCGACACGACTATTTTTGATGAGTCCTTTACTGTGGGACATATTGACCCCAATGTATTGGACGCCATTGGAGGAGATGACTACGAGCAGTTGGAAGCTGGCGGCACCATTGACGCACAGGTGCGTCTCGTCCCTCCCCACACCGAACCGTTCACGCTGGCCTACTTCACAGGCAGCAAAGAACACAACATTGCCATGCGACAGCGAGCGATTGACCGAGGGCTACGACTCAATGAATTTGGCCTCATCCCCGAAGCGAAAGCGGGTGAACTCAAAGGAATGGATGCGGCTCAATTTTCTCTCCCAGCGGCCGACGAACAAGCCATCTATGCACATCTCGACATGGCATATGTCCCTCCTGAATTGAGAGAGGACATGGGTGAAGTCAACGCTGCTGCCAACGCTGCACTGCCTTCGCTGATCGAAACAAGCGACATCCGTGGCGCTCTGCACAACCACACCACGCTATCGGACGGGGAAGCCAGTCTCGAAGTGATGGCGGATACGGCCCGCAAAATGGGCTGGAAGTGGCTGGGTATTGCAGACCATTCCCCCACACTGAAAATTGCGAACGGTGCGAGTGCCGATGATTTGCTGCAACAGGGTGCTACCATCAAGCAGTACAACCAGCAATGGGCCGATGATGAGGTTGATTTCCGCCTTTTCCACGGCGTAGAATCCGATATTCTTGAAGGAGGCAAACTTGACCATCCCGATGATGTTCTCACCCAACTCGATTACGTCGTAGCGAGTGTCCACGCCATGACAAAATGGCGGGGAAGGGATGAAGTCGACAATACTGAAGAACTCATGCGCGTCATCGACCACCCCGCCACCAACGTCCTCGGCCATCCAACCGGACGAATCCTTCAGGGACGAGAAGGGTATGAAGTGGACCTCTTTGCAGTCCTCGAACACATGGCGGAACACAACGAAGAGGGGCGCCTCAAGGCCATTGAATTGAATGCAAGCCCCTACCGTTTGGACCTGGATTGGCGATTGTGCAAGCATGCCAAGGGACTGGGCGTTCCCGTTGCAATCAATCCAGATGCTCATTCAGTTCGTGGATTAAGCGACATTGCTTACGGCGTCATGACCGCCCGCAAGGGCTGGATTGAACCCCAAGACACTCTGAATTCCCTCTCAGCGGCAGACCTTGCCAACCACTTTTAGGCACCAAGGTGAAAGCACACCTTCTTGACTCCCCAGCAC
The DNA here is from genome assembly GCA_030829545.1 of Candidatus Poseidonia sp. Lineage (GTDB taxonomy): Archaea > Thermoplasmatota > Poseidoniia > Poseidoniales > Poseidoniaceae > Poseidonia. The sequence goes on from JAURAI010000002.1 coordinate 104,127, forward strand.
TTGGAACAGGCATGCGCACCCTTCGTACCATCATCATGGGCAGCATGATGGTCATTCCCGGCTTGGTTTTGGCTCTCATCGTATGGTACATCAGCGGAAAGCCACAAACTGAACCTCTAGAATCACTGATTTGTAATGGCATACCCCTGCTTTCTGTCTTCTCTGGCCTCTATTTCGGATGGCAGACTGGGGAAGAATATTCAGCAACCTATGAACAGTGAGTTGAATCGACGTGCAGGTTCAACATTCCCTCAAACAATGGAATGACCTAGCGGCAACCTTCCAAGCCTTCTTTTCAACCTACGGAACTACCACAAGTTCTGATGAATCCTGCACCTTTGTTGCCGACCCGAGGAAAGTAGAAACTGCCTTCTCCATCCATCGTGATGGTCGCTTCTCTGCCTCAATGCCCCTGCATGAAGTTGATGCTCGTGTGGAAGATGTCATCTTTGGAATGGAGGAAAAGACGGTTCAATGCAAGGGCGTCTTTGGAGAGTATACCTACCGTATCCCCCAACAACTCATCGGAGCGTGAACCTGTGAAGCGATCAGAAAAAGCAGAGCGTATCGTGCAACAACTCGAAGCATTGTATCCAGTGATTCCCATTCCGCTTGACCACAGCAACCCCTTCGAGTTACTTGTTGCCGTCCTCATGAGTGCTCAAACAACGGATTTGAAAGTCAATCAGGTCACACCAGACCTCTTTTCAAAGGCGAGCACGCCAGAAGCAATGGCTCAACTTGACGTGGAAACCATCCTTGCAGACATCCGTCAAGTTGGGCTTGCCCCGACGAAGGCCAAGAACATCAAGCGCTTGTCCGAACTGCTCATGGAGCGACATGCTGGCGAGGTACCCGCTTCTTTTGAAGCACTTGAGGCACTTCCTGGAGTTGGTCACAAAACAGCGGGAGTCGTCATGGCTCAAGCCTTCGGCGTTCCTGCATTTCCCGTTGACACGCATATTCACCGCCTTGCTGCACGCTGGGGGCTTTCGAACGGTACAACCGTCGAACGAACTGAAAAGGACCTCAAAGCAGTGTTTCCGAAAGAAAAGTGGAATGACCTGCATTTGCAGATTATTTTCTTTGGCCGTGAATACTGTCCAGCCCGCTTTCACGACCTCACGCAGTGCCCAATTTGCTCATGGACGGCAACGAAGAAGCGAATCCGTGAAGAAATGAAACGCTGATTTTCTTCAGAAGAGTGAGAAACTTCGGCCAACAATGCTTGTGATGAGAATCACTGCACTGAGAACGAAGGTGATGCGTAGTGCAACGTGGTGATGGTCTTCTTCGTGGGCTTCACGGATGAAACCGTAGGCAACAAGTGCTAGAGAACCCGTCTGCAGAATGGTGCTCATGGCGCCGAAGAGAGCAACTTGGCCCTGATAACTGTCAACGTCATCGAGATATTGTTGTGACTCCTTCTCATCTGTGATGTCGTAATCAGTCACATCAGGGATTGAGGATTCAAGAGGGAATTGAGAAAAGATACTAGCGAAGACCAGCAAAGCCAAACCAATCATCAGCCATTTCTGGAAAGAATACATATTTCCCTTTGTCGCAGTGACGGTCGGTGGTTGGTAAGGCGAGGGGGCCGCAGGTGGTGGCATGGGGGCTTGCATGGGGGCTTGCATGGAGGACCATGGCGAAAAAGGAGTATCAACCTTACCGATACATCAAACGCTGAAGATGCTGCTTGCACCCTCGAGCATGACTGCTGTGAACAATGAAGCAATCCCTGCAACCCAGGTCAACTGAATCATTTGCCCAATGGCACTCGTTCTCGTACCACCACGCAACCTCGTGGCGATGGAAGAAACGGCGATGACCTGCATCAGAATGAGCAATGAAATGATGATTTTGAACATGCGAATGTTTTCATCAACAGACGAGGCATCTTCCATGACAGGCAGAGCCACCCCCCCACCGAAATCTGAAAGAGCACTCACGTCTGTGTCCACCAAACCACTGGCTACACCTGCGATGGCTTCTCCGAGTTGAAGGACGATGGCTGTTGTGACATTTAGGGAAGCGACGCTGGAGATAAGGAGGCCGAGCGCCACACCCCACATCGTATTGGCAGAAAGTGCCCTCCGATTTCTCAAAGATAGAAGATTACCTACTGAACGGGACACCATTTCTGCTGTTGCAGCAGGTTGTCCGGAGGATTGGGAGCCCTCGATGTAAATTCGCGTGTAGCGAGAAATCACTGCAGAATTGGTATCTGCGTTGAAATAATCCCAGGCACGGTCAGAATCAATTCGGGTTGAAAGGCGCTTTTCGAGACGATCGATGGAATTGTCCAACATACCGAAATCAATTCCACGCAATGCCTTGATCGTTGCAGAAGGTTCTGCTGAACGTGCTTGCGCCGTGCCGCCCAGCGCACGAATGAAGTCGGGGTAAGTTTCGTCCCTGCGCTGGATCTGATTTTCTTCTCTTCGGACCATGAGGGCAGGAATCAGCAAGGGAGTGAAGGGGATGGCGATGAAGATCAAACCGTATTTATCCCACTGTGAGGTAATTGCATCCCAGGTCCAATACAATGTGAGTGTGAACAAGACGAGCAGTCCCGCTGCCACCAAACCGGAGAGTATGAGGGACCGAAGGAAGTTGATTCGAAACGGCGTGTCCATTTCATCGCGGGCAAAAGTTTGGTCTTTTGGAATCGTTGCCCTGAATGCGAAGATTGCACCGACTTGAATGAAGGTGAAAAGAAGTGAGGCCAGCAAGAGGAAGCGTAATCTGCTTGCGATTTCAATGGGCGTATCGTTTTGTCCTCCGACTTCGAAGAGTACCAAATGAATGCCTGCAATGACCAGACCAAACAAGCCAGCCGTGACCAACGACACATAGATTTCCTTCAGAGTATCCACGGACTCCAAGCGTGTATCATACAGAGTATTGTACTGCTCGGCTACGGTTTCTTGTTCTGAACGCATGAACTCATCAATGGGCTGACCGGCCTCAATGGAAAAAGCCATTCTGTCTAGGAAATCAGACCATAACGGGCTGGGACTTTGCTGAGCAACAATACGAGCAGCTTCGGGGAGAGAAGTGTGCCATTTGTCGACCAAGGTCTCAATTCGCTTGACTTCGGCTGCTAATTCACCATAGTCTCGCATTTGCTTGAGAATATCGAATATAGATTGGGCACCAACTTCTCCGATGGATAAAATACCCATACGAGTGATGAACATGTGCATTTCTGCTTCAATGAGTGTTGCCGTGCGTTGGACCTCAAGAATGGGAAATGCAATGGCTGCAAGGCCGGCCATGAGGGTAAGGAGAATGATGAAGAGAATGCCGGTAAATCCAGCAAAGAGCGCACCCTCGCCCAATCCTCCTGTCAGAAATAAAACGACGAGTGAAATCACAAATGTCACGCCAATAACTGGAGCAACATAGAGGCTAAGATAGCGGGCAACTGGCATCTCAAGACGACGAAGGGCCAGTTGCCAAATTGGCATTCGCTCCATGTCTCATCATCTCCTCAGTTGTGATTGATGCCAACCCATGTATCCACAGATCGACTGAAATGGTCCCAGCCGTTTGAATAGTAAAGCCCCAGGAGGTCAAACACGTCATCATAATGTGTCAAGTCACGGTCCGCCATGCGTTGAATGGCATCGGCCCTGCGAAGCATTTCATCGTAGATGTCACGCTTGTTGGCGAAACCTGCCATGGCGGCAATCTTGTTTTCAAGCAGGTGGGATTGAAACATACCACGGAAGTAATGCTTGTCTTTGACCGGGTCCCATTCAAACATACCACGTGTGAGAACACCATCGCTGTGCTTATTGTATCCAATTACCTCGTCAATTCCCGTAATACGACGGGCAATGCCTCCACCGGGTGCTTCAACCACTTCTTGGAAGATGGCGAAATTCAAGTTGTCAAAGAAACGAATTGGAACGTTGATTGGGTCGCCAGTAAAACGCTGAATCATCTTGACGATTGAGGATGCGTGGAAAGTTGCGATGACAGGGTGACCAGTCTGCATTGCTTGGAAAGCAGTTGCCCCTTCAACACCACGAATCTCCCCGATGATGATGTAACGAGGACGGCTACGAAGAGCGGCTTTGAGAAGGTCGAACATCTCGACGCGAGATTCTTCGTTCTTCGCATCACGAGTCACTAGACGCTGCCAAATCTTGTGACGTACTTTGACTTCAGGAGTGTCTTCTGCAGAATAAATCTTGACGTTATGGTCAATGAACGGAAGAATTGCATTGAGGGTTGTGGTCTTACCGGATGCCGTTTCACCGGACACAAGAACGGACATACCGTACTCAAGGCAAATCCAAATGTAGGCTGCCTGTTGAGCAGACATGGTTCCCCATTTGATGAGTTGAACCACGGAAATTGTTTCTTCAGCGAATTTACGAATGGTGAACGAAGGTCCCAGCATGGACACGTCGTCAGAGAAAATGATGTTGATACGAGAACCGTCAAGCAGAACACCGTCGATAATCGGCTTGTTATCAGATACAGGGCGTCCAATACGTTCGGACATAGCCCTTAGATATCGAGCAAGCAATTCTCGCTCTCTGAAACGAATGTTCGAGGTGACCATTCCGAAGACCTTGTGGTCCATGTGAATGTGTTTGAGCCCTACGGAGTGAATATCTTCCAACATTTCATCAGAGAGCAGAGGCTCAAGGGGTCCGTTACGGATGAGGTCACGAATCACCACGTAGTTCAGTCGCTCTCGTTGGGTCTGTGTAACGGTGAGACGTTTGTCATCCATCCCAACCATTTCCCACAAACGACCTTGTCGGCGAACAAGATTGTTGGCCTCTGAGTCGAGAATAGTGTAGCGATCAATCATTTGTTCAAGGATATTCTCGAACTCGTTGTCCGTGGTAAAGGCGGGTGCAGTAGGGGCCTCTTGAAGAAGGGTTTCAACCAATTCACGCCGAATGTTCTCTTCCTCTTCAGTCAACTGGGGTTCGAGTCCAAACCACATCACGGTGCCTCCACCTTCATCATCAGCAGGTGGTTCGTAGATGTGAACGAAAATGGGTTCTCGGGTAATGTAGATGAGATTGAGTGGGCGTTGCTTCTTCGCATCACGGTCCAATGGACCGTAATATATCGGCCGTGTGCCGTACATCCCCTCAAAGTCACGAACCCAATCCGCAACGTGCGGGTAAGCAGCCATGACGCTGTTGAGGTCGCCCTTAGCAAATCGTGAATCGTCAGCCATTTCGCATTCCTCCCTCAGCTTACCGCCGTGATGTCAACGATGAAGCCCATGCCTGGTTCAACACGCCATCCAATACTGGATTGAATTGGACCTGCTGCGCGTAGGAATCTTGTTACGATGATGTTTCGCTTGATTTCTCCACCAATAAGCGTATTTTCTAAATTAAGAACGACTTCTGCAGACGCTCGTAGCGTATGCAATAATTTTGTATCCATTTCTTCCGGGTCCACACAAAGCATGAATGAACGTCCTTCTGATGCAACTTTTCTGATTTGTTGAACGAGTTCAAAGCGTCCTTTTTCATCGAGTTCATCTGGCATCAGTGAACTGGCAGAATCGAAGACAACAACGTCTGCCGAAGGTACTGCAGGACTCGCCAATACGTCTTGTAGGCTCACGTCACTTCGTGATTCAGCAATGGTACCGAAACGACTGATAACCATCAATCGTCCTTCGCGAATGGCTTCGGTGATTCCGTAACCGATGCTTTCCATCTGCTCAACCCAACCGCGTGTCGTCAATTCAGTTGTGATCACAAGTACTTTGATTCCATTGTGAATCATTCCGTGAACAAGGCGCTGCGAGATGAGAGATTTTCCTGCTCCGACTTTACCTTGCAGGACATAGAGGGAACGGTTTGGCAATCTCAAGCCCATCGAGTCGGCCAGTGAATCCGTTTCGACTTCAAAGGGGAAACCATCCTCTACGGGTTTGTGTGCAATCATGAAGGGGTTCTCATCAGGCAAAAGCATTCAATCTCACCTCCGCATTAGTTGTTGCTGAATGGGTGTAGCCGCTCACACTCTCGGACAGGCCAACAAAGTACACTGAAATGTCCTCGCCATCCACGTACGACCAACTGCTGTCGGTTAATACGATTTCAAGCAAATCTCCAGGATTCCATTCAGTACCGCTTGGAAGCACAGATTCAGTGCTGGAGGTTGGTGCTGTACCATCGATTAAGACCTCGTAGCTCGACGTATCCAAATCATAACTTCCTGTATTCAAGAAAAACAGCGTGATGGTTTTTGTCGTCGTGTTATGGGCTACCATTGCTGGATCTCCTGCGAGCGCAACGCTGACTTCGCTCCTGACATCAGAGGCCCGTTCGTTAACTTGGACGACGCGAACTGCATCGCTCCATTCGGAGATGAGCAGAGCGCTCGCACCTCCCGAAATCAGCAAGGCCGTGATCAGCATGACCATTGAAGAAGCACCTCCATCAGCCATGCCATCACCACAACCTATGACCAACGGTGGTTGAACCCACCGTGAGCGTCATTCGTTCGTCGCCAGGCAGACCGGTGTCAAACCAGTTCAGGAACAGCGTTTCGCCAGAAAACCACAAATCTGTCAGCGATGGATTGTACACGCTCGAAAACTGAGTTGCATCCTGACCGTCAAGGAACATCCAAGCATCATCATGGGCGATGGTGGTGGAGCCCGTGTTGGTCAGGTTGGCGTAGAGCACATTTCCACGTACTGCAGTCAGGCTGGCCGTGGATGTCGGCGTTCCGCCACCGTTGACAACCAAGGTCGGGAGCGAGGAATAATTTCCGTGGCTGGTGATGGCCACGGAGGTGATTGCTCCCGAACCATCGATTGTGTAGGTTGCAGAAAATCCGCCGGTTCCGCTGGAGGTCACAATGGTGCCCCCGCTGCTGTAGCCTGAGCCGCCGCCGACGATGGTGACGTCGACAATGGCGCCGGTATAAATGACCGCATCATCGATGGTAAAGGCTGGTATCGGTTCGTCTGCACCTTCAATCCGATCCATGCCGGATTCAATCTGCAACGAAATGGCCTGATAGGCCATGGAGAACACCACCAGCATCGAAATACCGATGATGAGTCCACCTACACCAACCGAAGCACCCATGTCACTCTTCACCTCGAAGCATGTGGAGGTGTCGCCACGACGAGACCAAGGCCGAGAACACCAACAATTGCCGATGTGGCAAATGGTCCTCAAGCGCTGTTTCGGGGTCGCCGGGTTCCGCCAACTGAACGATGGCAAGAACTGCGTCGCCTTCATCTTGGGTAAGCATACCGGATTCGATGGCCTTCTGCGTGAAACTCACGGCGGCCATACCCGACATGTGGTCAAGAAGCAAAGCAGCGACCGTGGGCGCACCCGTGCTGGACTGGTTGCCGGACCCACTTGAACGTGGAGCGACAAGGAACGGGTTCGCTGCTAAGGCTTGCGCCTCGTACAACTCAACCAGTTGACCCTGGTCGTCTTCCATCATGCGAGACGAACCACCGACTTCAACCACTTCACCGCTAGCGGTGATGATGCGGTCGCCGGTAGCGCCGTCGGCGTCGCCATCTGATGCAACGCTGTTGATACCTTCGTCGTCAGCATCGGTTTCTGTATTGACAGAAACCCCCTCATCAAGGCGGTGTTCCACCATGCGCAGAACGTCTTCAACCATGTCAAGACGACTGCTGATGAGGCGCTCAAGGCCAGATGTGTCCACCGTCGTAGGGGCTGCTGGCACCGGCGTGACCGCTGGTGCAAGCGAAGCCGCCACATTGGGCACGCTCTGTTGGCTGTTGATCCGAGCACGTGTTGGTCCGGGGGAAATCGTCCACGCATCCTCTTCTGTGAGCATTCCCTGTTCGGGGAACGGCACCTGTTCAATGGCCACGTTGGCCAAGATTTTCAGGCGCTCTTCGCTCAAGTTTTGGTCTGCGCTTTTGTTTCCACCCGAGTTTCCACTAAATGGCCATGCCATTGTAAAAACCTCCGTTCCAAGATATCACCGAAGTGATGTCTTGGAGGGATCAAACAACAAGTGCACCTGCGGTGTCGTCGTCAACGTCCAAAGTCTCGAAGGTCGAGCCGCCGTTGGAAACGTGGAGGTACAGTTGAGCCTCACCGTCGTCCAAAAGGACAGCGTCTGCCGAACAGTCATCGCCGCCACTGGCGTCGAGAGTCAATCGGTAGGCGGTTCCTGGCATCAGGTCGTTGCCGACCAAGGCCGTACCGTCCATCTCAACATAGGCCATTTCAGCACCGGCACCCGTGCCGGCATCTGAATCTCCTTCGACCGCCCCGTTCTCACAGAACATCTGGAAGGTCACTTGGTTGATGTTGGTAATTTCACTGCCCGGAGCCAGTTTCACAAACACCATGTAACTGGTCCCTGCAGCGGCAGTGTCGACGAAGGCCGTGTCAATGAAGAGCTTGCCCGCCATGTTGTCAGCGGTGTCATCGCCAGCGGTCTGAGCGTTTTGTTGCAACTTCTCAGCCGTTTGGATGATGACAGCAGCCGCAACTGCAGCCACAAGAATGAGGGCAATGAAGACGATCATGGCGCCAATACCGATGGCAGCCACGTTGTCACGAGATTCGTTGTTGGTCTTCAAATGACCACCGCCCCAGCAGTAACGTCGCCGCCGTAGTTGAGAACTTCGAAGGTTTGACCTCCGCCACCAGCCTGGAACAGGATGGTGTGCTCAGCGTTGGCAGTTGGGTTGCAGTTGGCCGTCGTCAGCGAGGTGACGTAGGTGTTTCCTGCTGCGATTGTCGCGGATGATGTGCCGGTGTCACCGATGATGTGGGTTGCACCTGCAGGGAGGATCGCCAAGTCATCTTCGTCCACACCAGCAGCACACACGATGGTCCACTGAATGTCTTCGGTCACCACATCATCTGAACCGGGCGCAAGTTCGAAGGTCACGTCAAGTTGGTTTGCACCACCAACAATGACGTTGACCACGAACAAACGGGCTGCCATGGAGTCCGTCGTGTCCTGTCCGGTCGTCTGTGCGTTCTGCTGCAGCTTTTCTGCCGTCTGAATAATGACAGCAGCAGCCACTGCTGCGACCAAGATCAAAGCAATGAACACAATCATTGCTCCAATACCGATGGCCGCAACGTTGTCGCGGTTTTCGTTCGTTTTTTCGTTTTTCATATTTTTCACCATTTTTTGTTTTTATCCCCCGCTCCGTGCGGGTGGAATAGGACACGGTCAATAAGAACCTCCTTGACCAAGGTTGATGCGAAGCGGCATGCGTATTGTTGCCACTTCATCTGATGCGAGTGTACGAATGAATGGAACTTCCTCTGCGAGGAAACCAGGAGGGACCCAAGGCGTGAGAAGGATTTCGCTGAGGGGTTCCATTGAGCGGTTTTGTGCTCGCATGGTTACCGTAATCTCTCCTGATCGCATCTCATAGGCGGTTGCAACCGATAGCTTTCGAGTCAGTGGCGTATCTTCCGATGTAAGGCGATAATCTGGTTTTATTTCAAAGCGCAGAGGAATGTTACCTCCGGGAGCGATAATGGGGAGGTCAACATTTGGCGGGAAGGCAGTCCAACCTTCAGGAACTGGGGGTTTGAGGCGCAGCATAGGCATGGGGATTGGGCCGTCGTTGATAATGCGGACAAGAAGCACACCTGAATCTCCACCTGCAGGCCATCGTGTGTCTACGCCCATCCAAAAATGCCTGAAGAGGAAGGGGTTGAGCGTTGATGTGTTACCACCGATCAAATCCTCGAGTAAATCTTCAACTTCAAGTGTTGATTGTCGAATGTCCCCGATTTCGGCTGCTGCTGTGGATTCTCGCAATTTGTACAAGATACGCTCTGCCTCTTCCAGTGAGATGTGCTTATGGGTCAGCAAACGATGCAACATAGCAATACTTCGACGCAGATGAAGGACATCTTCCTCTAACTCATCAAGCGTTTTCTCGGCGATTTTGATGTTCTTCTTGGCTCGTCCAAGTTGGTGCATGCCCAGGTAAACTTTGGCTTCACCGAGGTCCATTTCGGTTTCAGAAAGTGACGGGTTTTCTTGCCGAGCGGCTTTGCGAGCGATGCGTTCCAAGGTTTGTGATGCCTCGAGAATACCTTGCTCACGTTCGGCCAATTCTTGAGCCATGACATCGTCTGGGATTTCAAATTCCTCCTCAGTCATCCGATTCACCTCCGTCATCAATCTTGAACTCTTCATCGTAGATGTCGCTATTTTCTACCGAGCCTGCTGAAAGTTGAACTGGGGCGGGGGCTCGCTCGCCGAGGATTGCAGTGAGGTCAAGGCCATCATCTGCTAAATCATTGAGCAAGCGAGCAGGGTCTCCAAGGTCGCGTTCAATGCGAATGGCCTTGATTTCAGCGTCCGTCATACGCCCGTAGAGGTTGCCGTAAAGCCGGTCGGAGCGGCGTAGAATATACCACACACCAACCATAATGGTAACAAAATATGCTGCCATCATCAGCAAGTTGTCGCTATCCGTGGACAATTGTGCTGGTAGGCCGAGCATGATTGCAAGCATTCCGAGCACTGGAATTGAAAGGATGATGGTGAGTTGCCGACGACGGTCTGTTAGAGCATCAAAATGGTCGGAGTAAAGCGTTGAAATACCCTTTCGAGCACGCTGATAATCTTCGTGAATGAGACGGAATTCTTCGCTGCTCTTCCATGCCATCCGCCAAATCCAAAGCCCACACAGAACCAACACAGTAGGTCCCCAGTAGAACGAATTGAACAAGTGGAAGGCAAAGCCGAAACTGATGACTCCTGCATACACGCCGGCTAATTGCCACTTTTCGGATTGGCTTGCGAGGCGTACGAAGATCACCGAGAGCAAAGCTGCTACAACACAGGCAATGAAAGCAATCGAGAGGTCTGGAGACCAAGATTGAACGGTAATCTCAAGCTGCAATGCATCGTTATCTTGTTGATTGTTCTCGCCAACATAGAGATATTCCATCGATGCTGTGCAGGAGATGGCCCGGGAGGCTTCCCACCAATCAATGGTATTTGGCTGCAATTCCCACTGGAAGGTATGCGATTCACGTGGGCCGAGGATGGCAAGATTGTCAGGAGTTGAGAGGATGGTCACGTCGCCGTCACAGTCGAGCAGGGGAGTGATGCCCAAGGCTTGTGCAGTACCGTCATTTTTGACTTGCATGGAGTAGGTTGTTGCTTGACCTTCAAAGAAAAATTCTTCATCAGGACCATGACTTACGACTTCTGGGTCGGCATAAACGGCCAATTCGTACGTAAAGGTCTCCTCGTCATAGACCGTGTAGCCGTTGTTTTCATCAGGATGGTAGAGTCTGAACGTGAGGTCCCAGCCATCTCCTGCGAGGATGTTGGGAGGGTTGGGCGTGTCGATGACAATGGTGATTGGGTCACTGGTTACCCATGGCTGGCGAGAGGGGAGTGTGACACGTGTATCCGTTCCCAAGGAGGTTGAACCACAATATTGTGACAAGTTCAGTGGCGTATCTACGCCATCTACCCTGAGGCTAAACGACCATTCGTAGTCGGATGCATTTTGCCCAACACTGGCCATGTCGAGAAGGCGAGTGGATTGGCACAACTCAATCTCGTAAGCAACAGCCTCAATTTGCCCGGTAGGGATGTGAGAGTAGGTGATGAAATATTCCATTTCCCCGTAATCTTGAGGCGGTGCGACGGGTGTGTCGCTTAACTCAAAGAAGCGATCCATCTCGAGATTAGTGTAGAACTCAGCACTGCCCTGTACCTCCGAGTCGGCTGGTAAAAGTTTCACGATGAGATTGGCGGCAAGAGTGAGCGCAGGTTGGGTAGCCGTATTCCTAACGGTGAAGGTGAATTGTTTCGGAATTCCCTTCTCGAGATCCAGTGTCTGTGGAGCCGAATTCAAAATTTCCCAGTCTGTACTCGGCGTAGTGAGGCCGCCTTGAAGGAGCGAATAACTGACGTTCACGGTGACGTCGGCATTTCCTGTATTCGTAACCATTACGTCCCAGGTTCGCTGCGTACCTCGGTGGTATTCCATGGTGGTTGGCCACTCATCGACTTCCACCATGAACAACGGGTTGACGATGAAATCAAAGGTGTGAATCTTGAGGACTTCATCGGTTGTAGCGTTCAAAATACGCATGGTGACTGGATAAATTTCGCCGTTGAGTAAATCTTCATCCCCGCCAAGAGGTGGAACTGCTACCGAGAAGGTATCAGAGTAGGCTTCATCCACGCCAAGATTGAGCGGAACATAAGCCGAAGTTACCGTCCAGTTTTCAGCGACTGTAGTTTCAAGGATGATGTCCTCCACAAGGTTTCCGTTATTGGTGAGTGTGAAATTGACTTCCTGAGTCGTTCCAGGGATGACGCCAAGACTGAGTGGCGTATCGACCATAATGCCGTGCTCTTCGCTGATGTTGCCGATGATATCCGCAGAAAGGTTGAGACCTGAATCAGCATTGGACACCCAGAGAGTCGCAGAATAAACCGTAGCGGCCAAGGCTTCGCTTGAAGGGGTCATGCGAATGCGAACCGTTTCGTCATAGCCTGCCCCGATTTGGATCACGCCAGGGGTTTCAAGTTGGAAGGTCAATTCTCCACGATTGGAATCGTCCAGCCACAAATTGAACGTAGCAGGTGTATTCCCTATGTTGCTCACAACCACGCTGGTGGTGATGGAGTCGCCAACCGAGAGGTTGACTTTTTGGCTTGTTGGATGAACCAAGGCATTGACTTTCTCACCAACACGAATCGGTATATCGAGTTGCGTAACAACTGCGCCACTGGCAAGGTCAAGAACTTGAATTTGCAGGTATTCGATGCTGTTTGCTGGAGCATCAGGGTCGGTAGTCACATAGGTGGAGAAATTTCTCATGTGCACCAAAGCATCAGAGGGATAGTCTGCTACATCAGCGGGAACTGAGAGAAGCGTTGTGGAAGGCATGAGGCTGGTATTCGAAAACGAGGCAACCCAATTTGCGGGAAGCGTGTTCATCATCACCAAGGAATACGAGGTCATGTTGTTGCCCGTGTTGTTGAGCGAGAGCGGGACTTCTGTTTCTTCACCCACCATGACGTCAAAGGGAGCATAGTCCTGACCTTCAGCGCCTAGAACGGGGGGTACGACAAGCGTTAGCGTCTGAGTGATCGCTGATGCGAGAACGTTGGAGCCTTGATGGACGCCACCCAACGTGGGTGTTGCGGTAACGGGGAGAGTGAGGGTACCTGACATTGGATAGTCATCTGCGGGTCCTTGGAGCGTCATGACGGCCGAGGAGGTTTGTCCGAGATTCATACCCGGGAAGGCCGTTGGCGTAAGCCCGACTGCCCAGCGTGCTGCCTCGTCAAAGCCGCCCGTGGAATCCGATACAAACACCGGCGTTCCCAGACTGAGCGTAGCATCAACCGTTTCCGACAATTGAGTCACGAGATTGTGACGGACCTCAACATCGAGGTCGAGAATTTCTTCAAGACCAACACCTTGACGGGCGAGCATCACTTCTTCAACGGTCATTTCAATGTGTTCGGAAGGCAAGCCTGGGTCAACGATGACAACGGGCTGGATGGTCACAGGGGCAGCTCCAAGATCGGGCAGGCCTCCGTTGGTTGATTGGGCTTGAACCCATACCGACATCGAATCACCAGCGCGGTTGTATTCGGATGAAACAAGGGGGTTTTTGATGCTCGCAGGCGTCACGCTGACGCCGATGTTAACGTCTTCACCGGGCTGGAGAATACCGGTGGAGGTACTTGCCAAGGTGACATCCCAGTTGATTGGGTTGGTTGAGACGCCGGTTGAAAGCATGAAGGTCGTTGGAGCGTTGCCTGTATTCTCAACATTCACTTGGATGGTTCCTTGGACTCCGGGAATCAGCGTCGTAGAAGCAGTTGGCATGGTCACGTCGACTCCGTAGGACTCACTTGCCAAAACGGTGGTTGATACGGTCTTGGAGAGAGAGGCGCTGTTGGAGGAGACCGTGAGCGTCACGATGTCAGAATCTGTTCGTAGTGCGTCGGCTGGAACAGCTACTTGAATCAAGACTGAACTCGTTACGTTGGGAGATATGCTGGGGGTTTGTGAGGCGGGCGTCATCGTTGTGACCCAGCCGGTCACGCTGTTTTGTGAAACAGTGTAATCGTCACTGGACAAACCGACATTCTTCACCAGATAGGTGAGGGTGGAGGTCTGGCCGGGCTCAACACTCCGATCGTGAGCCGGTGTTATTTCGAAGTCGTAATTTGAAAAGACGACGACTTGGGACAAGAATTCAACCGACTTGGACCAACCAACGCCGCTTGCAGTCATGGTTCCAATAACGTTCCATGTTCCGCTGCGCGACGTTGCATCAAAGGACATGGCAATGCTTTGAGGGGTCGCCCCTCCGTTATACAATGAACCAGGGTTCACGATAGGCAGGGTTGATGATGCGACCGAAAAGGTGTTGCTAGGGTTGCCGACTTCAGCGAATGCTAAGGTGTAGGATGCTGAGAAATTCTTCACGCCATCGTTGCGTACATCGATGGAAAAGGCATGAACGGATTGTGACCAAACGATGTTTGTGGCCCCACCAGTGGGTTGAGGGATGTTGACGACTGGTACGCTGGCATTTTGATACTGTTGGACATCAACAATTTTCTGTTCTTCGTTATTTGCAGTGTTGACATCAACACTTGAACTGACGCGTGCTTTGAGGATTTGATCGTCACCGAGCGTTGCGGCCCACGAAAAGACTTGCACAGCGCTGCTTGCCCCTGCGTTGATGACGCCAAGGTCTGCAGTATCGATGACAACGTCGCCCGAAGATGAGGTGCCTTGGAGCACGAGAGCGAGAGAAGCCTGACCCGCTGCAAGTCCGATATTTTGGACTTGAATTCGCACGATGTGAGTGGAATCCTCGGCTACAACATTTCCGTTGAGGAGGATGGAGCCTGCGTCATCGAGGGTAAACGAGGAAATGACAAAGTCTGGAGTTGAACGCCCGCTGTCCGCAACCGTAAGAGGTGCGACCATGGTGGCGATGAGAAGAGCGACCAGCCCGTACGCAAGCCTTGGCTTAGACAGAGTCTGCACCTCCACTGGGCTTATCGAAGCGGTCGATGGTCACATTACGACCTTGTCGTTTCCACTGAGTGAGTAATTGCTCAAGCAGGGATTGGTGCTCTTCCTCAGAAATGCCAAGGCGGCGACGCTCCTCCCACAGAAGCAGTTGTTCGGTCCGAGTCAGCAACGCGTCTCGCAGATACAACTCGAGGGTGCGCCGGTAGGCATCTCGGTCAGAGATGGCGTAAACGATGGTATCGCCAGGAACCTGGTCGGCCCTGGTTTGAATGAGATTACCAAGCATCAGCGCCTCATCATAGGTCAAATGACGCTTGTCAAGGTCCGTTTGTATGCTGCTTGCGATTTCTTGAAGTTCAAATTTGGTCTTTGAACGTTGAATCTTCTTGAAGTGACGACGCGCCCTACGTGACATACGTCCGCTCACCATAATTTCTTCTGTGTCCTGCCAGTTATTGAAAGAATCGGTTGTATTTATTGAAATCACCCGTTTTGATTCATAAATTATTCATTATGCATAAAAGCAATATAGCGTCATAAATCATATCATTTTGAAGCGCCATTGTAAGAAATATCCATCCAATTCCTTTTGGAGGCGAGGCCGCACCCTCAAACCATGAGCGAAACAATTCAATTGCAAGCAGGCGAACGTGCTCCCGACTTCACGGCACTCGATCAGGAAGGAAATCAACACAGCATCGCTGCCTACATAGAAGCCGGCAAGCACGTCATACTCTACTTCTATCCGAAGGACTCCACCCCAGGATGCACGACTCAAGCATGTGATTTTCGAGACAACATGGCCCGACTGAACAACGGAGATTACGTCGTCCTTGGAGTTTCAAAGGACTCTCAAAAGTCCCACCAGAGATTCATTGACAAACAGGAACTCAATTTTCCTCTTCTTGTTGACGAGGACCTCACCCTCCACAACGCCTTCGGAACATGGCGCATGAAGAAGAATTACGGCCGAGAATACATGGGATGTGCCCGCTCAACCTTCGTCATCCATCCTGACGGATCCCTTGCGTGGTGCCGCTACAATGTCAAGGCAAAAGGACACGTTGGCATGTTGATGCGTGAACTCGGCATGGGCGAATGAGGTGAAGTGATGACGGAGCTCCCGCTCGCTGGCCAGCGGATTGACTTGTCGGGAGGAGGCACTGCTTGGTGGCCTTGCCACATAGGAACGGATACCACCGTCGGCCCTTCAAGTTCGATCGGTGCGCTCGCTCATGTTGGCCAGCGTGTACGCATTGGTCAGCGATGTAAGATTCAGGGTGCCGCCTACATTGCGGACGATTGCCAACTGGAAGACGATGTCTTCGTCGGACCGAGCGCAGTCCTTCTCAACGACCGATTTCCACCTTCAAACGATCGGAGGAAATGGAAACCTATTCACGTTGCATCAGGCGTGGTGATCGGAGGCAATGCTACCGTTATCGCGGGATGTAATCTCGGTCAAGGAAGCGTTTTGGCTGCGGGAGCAGTCCTCACCAAACATCTTCCTGCCAACGAAGTATGGGCAGGAAACCCCGCCCGATACCTCATGAGCCGAGAAGCTTACGAACAAGCAAGGGAGGACAAGGCATGAAGGACGAACGGCGTATCGTTGCAGAATTCCTTCAACGCTGTAACATCTATGCGAAAGCGAGCATCGAGCGAAAACAAGAGCGAGGCGAGGTCGATGAAATTCCGAGGTGGCAAGCCTACATTGAGTTCAACAAACATGCGCTTGAAGAAATCGCTAACGGCACTCTTGACCGTTGGTTTACGCAACATGAAAATGGCACTCAAGAACCACTTTACCGCCTGGACATCGATGCCATGGAACATGTTGAACGAAGCACATGGCTCAACAACGTGCTCTCACCGCGACCCGTCGTTGTGGCAGGAACCATGGACAGTAAGGGTGTGAAAAACTTCGCACCGCTCTCCTCAGTGATGGGCGTATCGACTGCACCGCCCTACCTAACAGCCTCGTTCTCAATTCACAAGGACAAGCGACCACGCGACACCCTCGCCAACATGCGAGTCACGGGTACCGTCATGCTCAACCTCATGCCAAGCACTCCCCGAGGGGCTGAAATCATCGACGAAACCGGGACACCGCTCCCCCATGGAAGCGACGAATCGATCCTGTTGGACCTTCAAACTGTACAAGACCAACCCCTTCTCCTAACAGAAGCGGTAGCGGCGATTGAAGCTGAATATGTTGAGGAACATGCGCTTCCCGATGCCGTTGCACGCCTCACTGTAATGCGGGTCAAAGCCGTATGGTTCTCATCTACGACCGTGCCCTCTGGAGGCATCGATGTTCTCTGTCAGCACGGCCGAGATGACATCACTCCAGCACCCGACGGATGGACGCGCAGGGTGGACAAGCACTACGGTTGACCTTTGAGCTGGCTCCAAACAGACATCAGTCCGTCCTTGAGAGAGACGGCAGGAGACCAGCCCAGCATCGCAACAGCGTTGAAGCAATCCGGCAAACGACGCACTGTATCACCGTGATAGCCCTCTGAGAGAACGATGTCAACCGCTTGGGAACCCACCACCTCATTGATGGATTGTGCCAGAGAAAGCATGTTCACTTCTTCCTCAGAACCAAGGTTGAAGCAGCAACCACTGAGCGGTTGACCCTTGATTCCTTCAGCGAGATTCCCAGCGAGGTAAAATCCATTGACAAGGTCATCGACGTGCGTAAAACTACGTGTCTGCAGGCCACTGCCGTGCACGTTGATCGGCTCTTGACTGCGAATTGCCTCAAACATCATCGCCACCACTTGCCCGTACTCGTCCCCTATCAAACGCGCACCATAGCCGTTGAAAGGTCGGACAATACGACCGTCCAAACCGTTGCGTACTGCGTGCTGAACGGCCACTTCGTCAAGGTATTTACTGGCCCCGTAGGCAAAGCGTTGATGGTGGGAAGCATTGGGAAAAAGACTCTCACTCTCCTCCTTCAGAGGCATGCTGGAGAGGTCACCAAAGGCTTCAGGTGACGAGGCGAGGACATAGCGAGCGCCCCATTCAATGGCCTTCTCTACGGTTGCGAGCGTGGCGTTGATGTTGACATCAATGACATGGCGGGCGGCTTCGTGAAACCAACGAGTTCCGTTGATGGCAGCAAGATGGTGAATGAGGTCAATACCTCCCAAATGGTCGTAGCAACGTTGCAAATCCTCCTTTGAACAGGCATCGCCACTAACGAAATGAAAGGATGCATGTGAGGTACATACTTCCAAATTTTCCGCTCGCCCACGAAACATATTGTCCAACGCAACCACATGATGGCCTTCGCTGAGCAGACGTTCGCATAATGAAGACCCAATGAAACCTGCACCGCCCGTTACCAAGATACGTTGGCTCAAGGCGATACACGCTCCAGGACCGTGAGCGTGACCTCGTCATCAATGCGGGTGAATTCTACGAGGTCACCGTTGTTGACCTCCTGACAAGGATCGAGGTCAAAGCCGTGGCCATAGGGCACGTCAAGCAGCGAGCAAGCAGGGAGTGTGAGGGCACAGACGTCCCGATTCACAATGGCTTTGGGTCCTTTCCCAGTGTACAGCAACCCCATCAAAACATACGGCGCAACCGTTGAACCGGAGCCTTTGGGATAGATGAGCACGGTATCTTGAATCGCTTCTCCATCCAAGGGATGACCTGGCTCTTCAATCACGCCCGTGTCCCTGTTGACATATCCGAGGTAGGTGATGGGCACGTCACTGACCATGGCTCGACCCTTGATCGAAAAATCGCTTTGTGAGTTCAAGCCAGCACCTTTCAACGTGGCATCTCCATCACGGTGTGTTTTGCTGGAGGCATGTTGGGGTTGGGCTTTGACGCTGAGTTTCGGACGTGGCCCCGCACTTCGCTCAGGGTCAAATGCATGGGCGACACAATCAGCAATGGGCATCACGCTTGTGGGGAGTCGATTCAAACCGCTGGTAAGGTAATGTTCAGCCTTCAGGGAGTTGGTCAGCAAGTGGTTGTATTTTTCACGGTTGTAAGGCGTTACTTCAGGGCACGTATCCTTGAGAAGAACCGCCCCTGCTTCCTCGAGCATCGCAATCGAACCGTCGGCTACGGCGAGGTCGTAATTCTCGCCACTGGTGAATACCCACAGGCGCTGGTCTGGAATTCGCATGCCCATTTCCATGTGCCCTCGTACGGCAGCAGCCGTTATGCGAATCTCTTCGAGGCTGGCTTGAGGACAGCCTACGACCACCAAATCCACCTGCCCTGTTGGAGCCAAATCTTCGTAACGCTGTGCTAAATCCTCGGCTGTAAAGGTGAGGTCACCTTGCCAACCGCCTGCTGGAGGACTGTACGTGCCATCAACACGCTCTAGAGGTGGCGTTTGGGTATGACCTTCTGCCCAAAGCATGGCGCAACCGTAATTGGCGGCAGCAGCGGTCAACGCCTTCTTTGAAGCGAAACTGATGTAGTCAGGCAGGCCCGTGATGAAGGGCATTGGGCCGTAGGGCGTGGACCACTCAGGACGCACCTGCTTGCCAATCCAGTCACCCAAAATTGACCAGTCAGCCAGATGGGTGAGCTTGCAGTCCACGTGAACCAAGATATTTGGCACTCGGTTCTGCTCCAAATGCAAGCCCCATTCAGGAGCATAGCCCGTGAGTGCCGTTGCCAAGGCAGACAGTCCGGATTCCCGATTGGTGATGAGTGAAGTCCAGGTATTGGAGAAACAAACTGCATTGGATTCTGCCCATGAAGCCATACCAACCTCTGATTCAAGCCCTCGGTCTTAAGGTGTACAGGACAAGGTTCCATCGATGCCCAATCGCTCATAGGCTTGTACAATCTCAAATTGCTGCTCGAGGAAATCAGGCCATTGAATGTCCATTTCTTCCATTTTTTCTCGGTCACAACCCGCGGAATTCAGCGTAGTAGGAATGACAACCTGCCCGTCATCATCGGCTGATAAATCGGAGAGGAAACGGCGTAAACCGTGGCCACCGGTGATGACCGAAACGCCCGAGACGTGAGCGTGAACTACTTCGATGAAGCCGTCGGCTTGCGCCGTGTAGGCAAGGTCGACAACCAAACGTGCTGCCTTTTGACGAGTAACACCTTCTTCGCCGCGAAGTTGGGCGAGCAAGCGACTCGGTGTCTCCATGATTTTTGCCACAACACGAAGCCTCATCAAGTCACCCCTCAACTTCTTCCACTTGACAGGGTGCAGGGAGAACTTTTCTAAGGGTTGAAGTGAAGAAGTACGTTCATGTCAGAAGAAGACAGAATTTGGAGTGAAGACACCCGTGAATCAGAGGAAGAACAGAATGAAGAAGGCCATGAACATCGTCACAATCGCTTGTTTTCAGCCTTGCAGGTCATCGCCGTAGTTGTGGCCATGCTGCTTGCAGTGTACAACAATGCCCTCATCAAGGCGGAGGAAGAACAGGCGTTCGAAAGCCAACAAATGTTCATTGAAACCGAACCTTTTGGTCCACTCGCACCCTGCCATGAAGGAGGTATACATTTCAACCTTGGAACCGACACCAACCTGAACGGCGTTGTGGAAACCAACGAAGTGACCTCAGACACCGTTCTCTGCCACGGCCTTCAAGGTCTCTCCGGACCACAAGGCCAACCTGGTATGGATGGCAATGAAGCCTCCATCCAACTGCTCACCTCACAGACCCTGCCCCTCGGCCACGATTTCTGTCCCAGTGGCGGAACGAACATCTCGATGGGGCTGGATATCAACACCAATGAGGTGTTGGAGGAAGAAGAAATCTCCAATTCGACCCTTCTGTGCAACGGAGTCATTGGAGCAAGCGGTAACAACGGTAGCGCAGGCATCGACGGCTCAAGCGGATATTCTGCCCTCGTGGACAAAGTCCCCGCACCAAGCTACCTCTGCAGGGATGGCTTCGTCATTCAATTTGGCGTTGATGACGGCCGGGGCGAAGGAAGTGTCTCCAATGATGTGCTTGAAGAGGATGAGGTGCGTGAACGTCTCAATTTTTGTTTTGAGCCTCTGCGTTCAGAACGTTTCACTGATGTTTTTGATGGAGTCGCAGATTCAATGACCACAGGATGCGATCAGGGACTCTGGCTGCCCAATGCAGAACAGTTTATCTTTTCAGCAAACGACGGACAGGTTGGTTGTGAATTATTTGTCAGCGATGGGGAGGTCAATACCACGGAACTTCTGCTCGACCTTCACCCGAACGGTGATGGCCTTCCCGGCCAATTCATCGGGTTGAACCACCTTGAGAGCCATCAAGGAGACCTCATCTTTTTTGACGGAACCAACGGGGTTGACGGAAGAGCTCTGTGGGTGCATTCCACTGCTAACAACTCATCGTGGTCTTTGGGCGTGGTTGAATGGCACCAGCCAAAACCTTGGGCAGAGGGGCTCTTATTCACTCTGACCAACGGTGATTATGTCTGGACCAACGGCACGGCCTTGCTTCCATGGCATCATCATCCAATGTGGAACTCAAGCGTGCGTCAGCAGATTGCAACCTCCATCTCGCCCCTTACACACATCGGGCAAGCTTGGCTGCATGCTGATGAACACGCACTTTGGTTCAGCGCCCGTGATGGAAATGACGACGTTGAAGCCTATCGTATCACCATTCAAGGAACGATGACATCATGGTCGGTCAATCCCTTTGCGAATCTGGAATTAACCCATCCCCTGAGTGATGGGGAGAACCTCCTCGCCATTGGAACGAAGGGGACTGCCAAGCAACTGCTTCGACTCAATGACAACGGAAGCAGCGAATGGTTGCCCTCCCTTGCCCCCTCAATGGGCGACACGAAGATGGGAAAAGGCATGGGCTTGCACAAGATTGGGGACAATTTGGTATATGATGCTGAGGTGAGTCTCAACGAAGCCAGAGTCTGGACGACCAATGTTGCCAATGGCATCACCCTCCAACTTTCACCTGAACTCCTCTCACCCGGGGCACAGGTTGGTGTTGCTCAAGCAAACAATCGCCTCCTGTTCGATTGCATCACTCCAAGTGGTGGAACGGAAGTATGTGTGACCGATGCTACGCCGATGGGAACAAAAGTGATGCATGAACTCACGCCAGGGCCGCTTTCAACCACGATTGAAGCAATCGTAGCTGTTGGAAATGGATGGTTGCTTATCGCAGACGGTACGATCAACGGCACGGACGTTGGCACCAGCCTTTGGACCGTCGATGGAGAAGCCATGCGGCACGTCTACAATCCTTGGCCGGGGCGTCCAATTCCAGTCAGGCCCTGACCTATGGAAACTTGGTACTTGGCGATACACAGGCATTCTTGATTGCTCACGATGGAGTCACGGGTCACGAATGGCACCGTTGGAGTCACGGAGAACTCTCGGACGATTGGATTGTTATTGACCGCTGATGGGTGTAACATTCGTGCGTCCGATGCAATAGGGACAGGAATCTCCGATGACATAATCCTCGGAGGCTTGTTCCTTGGATGAAAGGGGCTCACGACAAGCAAAGCAGACCACGATCTCTGTTTCCTTGAGCGAGGGATTGACCGCAACGCGCTGGTCAAAGACAAAACAATCTCCGTTCCAATGTTCACCACCGACCTGTTCGAAATACCCCAATACGCCGCCTTTGAGTTGCTTGACATTGGTGAATCCTGCCTCCATCATGATGGCACTGGCCTTCTCACAGCGGATTCCACCGGTACAAAACATCACAATCGGTTCGTCCTTCATGGATTCAGGAAGGGCTTCAATCGCTTTTGGGAAGGCTCTGAAGGTACGAATATCAAGGTCAATTGCGTTGTCAAAGGTTCCAATCCTCAATTCGTAATCGTTGCGAGTGTCCAATACATGTACGGGTTGACCTGCATCGAGCATGGCCTTGAATGCCTGTGGTTCAATCTCTTCGCCAGTGTTCTCATGAGGACGAATGTGGTCAAGTCCAACGGAAATGATCTCTTTCTTCTTGCGAACGTTCATGCGGTTGAAGGGTTGGTATGTTGTATAGGATACTTTGAGTGGTATATCGGTAAAACGTTCATCTCGTTCAAGATAGGCGATGAAAGCATCGACATTGGCTTGCAAGCCAGCGACAAAGAAATTGATTCCTTCGTTTGAAAGAAGGATGGTCCCCTTGAGGCCCAAATCCAAACAGACGCTTTCGAGGGGGTTCTTGAGAGCGTCCCTATCGGGTAAATCGACGAAGCGATACCCGGCAATGTTGACAATCTTGCCCGTCACATTAAGGCCTTTGGGCTTGAGTTTTTGAGCCCACCGACGTTAGCGAGCGTCTCTCCAATCGTGGTGTGAAGCCAAGGGTCTGCGCCATCCTTGACCAAATGCCCGAGAAGAAATACGAGGGGCTGGCGCCATCTGCCATCGTTTGTGTTCATTGCGCTCGAGACGTGTCAAAATCTCCTTCACTTTGGCCGCATCGTGACCGGCTGCAATCATTTCATCAGCGTTCATGCCCGCTTCAATGTGGGCTTTGAGAATCTCATCGAGTTCGGCGTAAGGTGGCAATGTATCCTCGTCAAATTGGTCGGGAGCAAGTTCTGCTGAAGGAGCTTTGTTGAGGGTGGAATCATTGACGGGTGGAGGCAGCCCTGCAGCCTTGGCTCGCTGGTTAAAGCGGCGGGCCATGGCGTAGACGTCCATCTTGTAGACGTCCCCGAGTGGAGCATAGCCTCCAGCCATGTCGCCGTAGAGGGTGCAATAGCCCTGAGCGATTTCTGATTTATTGCCCGTTGTAATGGCCATGCTGGATTGAGCGTTGGCGTAGGCCATTACGATGATGGCTCGTAAACGAGCCTGCAAGTTTTCACCTGCAACTGCGTGACCAGAAGAGAGAACTTCCTGAAGGACTTCTTCACTCACGCCGTGCATGGCATCGATGGGGTGGACGTGATGGTGAAGACCCAAGGCTTCTCCCGTGTATTTGGCATCGTCAATTGAATGCTGAGAGGAATGGCGGCTCGGCATGGCGATGCTGGTGACGTTGGACGGACCAATAGCAGCCGCTGCAACACAAGCAGCTACTGCCGAATCAATACCACCTGAAAGCCCCAACACGATGGAGCCGATGTTGGATTTACGGCAGTAGTCAGCAAGACCCGTCACAACTGCATCGGTCATCTCGTCAATGGTATCCACCTCGCTTTCAGCATCTTGATGTGCTTCAAGCCGAATCATCCCACTCTGTCCAATGGACAGGGCGTCCTCAGCAGCACTGGGCAACCAACGGCAGCCCTCTGGACCGGCCAAATCAACGAGCAACACACCTTCTTGCCACGAGGGGGCAATCACTGCACGACCATCGGGCCAGGCTACCAAACTGCGGCCATCAAACAGAAGGTCGTCATTACCGCCAACTTGGTTCGCAAGGAGGAAGGGATGATTGAGCACAGCGGCTGCATGACGAGCAACTTCGAGCCGCGTGTTGGCTTTCTCACTGTGGAACGGGGAGGCTGAAAGGTTGACTGTGGCCTGAATGTCCACGCCTTGACGGCACCATTCGGCGATGTGCTCAATGGGATCTTGAGCATAGGATGATGGCGTTTTTCCCGCAGATTGCCATGCATCCTCACAAACGGTCACGCCGAGCGTGAGATGACCGATGGAACGGGCCAGTCCAGAGCGATGGTCAGGTGCAAAATAGCGCGCCTCATCAAAAACATCGTAGGTCGGAAGCAATTGCTTGCGTGCCACGATACGACCTCCTCGCTCACCGGTGATGCTACCAGAATCAGGACCACAGCGCACCACACCATTGGTTGGCAAGGCACGTTCGTCCTCGGCAGGAAGGGGAGTTCCTACCAGCAAGGGCAGGGATGACTCGAGCGATAATGCGGTATTGAGGGAACGGCGAATGAAATCATTTTCCAAGAGGAGGTCTCGAGGTGGGTAACCGCACACGGCCAGTTCGGTCGAAACACCGATTGCAGCACCTTCTTTTTCAGCAAGTTTCGCAAGACTAGCAAGGCGTTCACTGTTGTTGTGGAGGTCACCGACAGTGGGATCCATCTGCAAGAGACCAATGCGACTCATCGTAGTTCACCCTCTTGAATCCGTTCAGGGGTGCTTAACAATTTCACCGTGTTCGTCCTTGTACCACCATTCGTTGGTGGCCTTATCGTGGTACCACCAATACCCATCGGAGCCCATGACCCAGTCGGTTTCTTCCTCGGTTGACGAGCTCGTGGATGCTGCTGCTGATGCCGTTGCAGATGATGCAGCACGTTGCTCCATTTCGTCATCATCGTCGTCATCGTAATCATCCTCAAGTTCGTCTGAGTATTCATCCCAATCATAGGCGATTTTTGAACCTTGATTGACCGTCATGCGCTTCAGCCAAAGCAAGAGAGTCACAACGATGGAGATGAAAAGAAGAGTCGTGATTGCACCGATAACAGGGTTGACATCTCCAAACACCTTTTCTGTAAAGCCTGGGTCTTCAGAAACTCGTACGTCTACGGTTGGGCCACTGGACATAGCACCGTTCTCAAGGGTTGCTTCAATCCATTGGACACCGGTGCGTTCTGGACCCCAATCAAGGGTCACGATACCAACACCGCCAGCATCAACCGTGACGCTGGTCCGTTGAATTTCAGACCGAGTGCCGTCGAGTTCAACCGATTCAAAGATGATATCAACACTGCCTTCCAGCGTCCCTGTATTCTCGACTTCCAGTTGAATTGAGGTGGTATCACCCACTTCAAGGAGGAGGCGAGAATAGGTCATCGAGGATGGCGACACTGTAAATTCGGGTTGCAGCCATTCCATGTTCCACGTGGCAATACTGGTTCCACTGACTCCACCGTTAAGGCCCGTAACCTCGTTACCTGCGAGGTCTCGACCTTCAACATAGATCTTGACGACCATGCGGTCAATGAGCATCGAGTCAGTGATTTCACTGAGGTCCATTTCTGTCGAGAGTTCGAGGCGGAGTCCGTCTAATTCGGTCCCCATAAGGTTCAGTGCTTCACGCCCGGACCGAATGGTGTCTCGGGTCTCAAAGTCTTCAACCACCCAAACCAATTCAAGAGATTGAACGTCCAAGCCCCCAAGTTCTTCGATGACAATACGGACATCATGCCCTTCGCCTCCAAGGATGGCAAGCGGACGGGGCGACAAGATTTCTACAGGGTTTGGACCCGTACCATCAACGAGAATCCATTTGACAGAGGTTTCCTTATCGGTAAGGTCAACGCCTTGTCCTTCGAGGCAACCAACCTCCCACGTCAATGGAAGTGCACCGGATACTGCAGGCGCTTCCAAGGGAGTGGACCAAATGCCATCATAGGCCGTTGCAGTGTAGGTTGAGCCAGCAAAGAGAAGGTTGACCTCGCAATCAAAGACTGGAACTGTTGATGTTTCTGCAAACACCAACCCGCCCGAAATCTCCATCGGAGTGAGCGGTGTAACACGAGCGCCATCACCAAGGAAGGAACCACGTGTAAGGAAGAGATTGACACTCTCTTCTGGAATGCTCAAGCCTGCTGAAAAGCGCCAGCGATGTTCAGGGAAGTTACGAGAGTCTTCCTGTCCAGCCCGGTCGATGACCAGAATCGCTGGTTCACGACGGTTGTCACCAAGGTCCGGCGTATTCCAGCCGAAGGTCAAGTCAATTTGCAGCAGCATATCCTTCTCAAAGGGCCCAGCAACGCCATTTTCACCCATCATGGTGCAGTCTTCAATAAAGATATGAATCGATTCTGTCGTACAGTTGCCGCTTTCAAAGTCCCAAATGATGCTCATGGTATCGCTGCCTTGGTTACTGGCCAACATCACCTCAACGGTGTCGAGGTCAGACCCTCCATTCGGTTCGGTAATTTTCACGTCGAGTTGGTAGGGTTGTCCGGGATGCAACCATGATTTCCTTCCATCTGCCCACGAGAATGCATCAGGGTCGAGTGTTGGAGCACCATCAATTGCCAGTTGGTAGACCGTCAATTGTTGACCCTCTTCTGCGCTACCGCCCTGTTGGATCGCATAGCCTGACGGGTCCGTGCCTTCAAGATAGACCGCTACTTTTTGGCCCAAACTGCCGGCGGTATCGTCCATCATGAGCGTGTAGATTCCGGTGAGTGCGGTGCGGTCGCTTGGCAAGAGCATGGCGACAGGCGAATATTCGCCTTCATCGGGCAAACCGTTGAGGTTGTCGTCATCGGCCCATTCTTTCCAGACCATCGCGTTCATCGCCGCGGGGAGGATTGGTTGGTCCATGATGGTCACCTGCAACACTTGGGTTGGGCTAGGGGTACGGTGATCGTATTGATACATCGAGCTCTCAAGGACACGAGGCTTGACGGAATCGACGGTGAAGGTTCGGGCCACTTCGTTGGGCTCAATGATGGTTGAACCGTTGAGGGAAACAAGACGTACCGTCCAGGTGACATCACCATAGGTGAAGGGAATGGTCTCGGTTATGTTCCAGTACACACCATCCAACGTGGTTGTATTGATGACGGCTGAACCGTCGCGGTAGAGGGTTAATTCGGCATCTCCATCGACGAAAGCACCTGCTGAAGTGAGGCCTTCAAAGCCAATTTCAACCGAGACGTTCATGCTCGTTCCACCTTGCAGGTACTGCCTGGTGCTCGGCATAACACCTTCAGCATCGGAGAAGGTCATGGCCTTAATTTCAAGGTCGTTTTCATACCCTTGATTGTTCAAGTCGCCCCAAGTATGCGAGAAGGGGATGGAGATGACGCCGCTTTGGAGTACGAGGCGGGAGGTCGCCGTAAGTTGCATTTCATCGTCCCACATCGGGCGCAATCGGAAGGTGATGTTGGCCGTGACCGTCGAGCCGTCAACAAGCGCTTCAATAGGTGAGTCGGGGTGGATTTCTACCAGGTCAGCATCACCCAGGCCTGCTGGTGAGCCTCCACTTGCAGGGAAGAGCCAGGTGGCTTGGTGTGATTTGCTGAAGACATCAAGACGATAATGCGTAACAGTGCCGCCAAAGACCTGATATTCGGTCTCGATGGTCTGCCAGTCTTGACTTGGAGTCAGCACTGCTTGTGTGTTACGCATGTCGCCATCTTGAAGAAGAACCGTGGCTGATGTTTGCAGGTCGATGACCTCAATGGTCAAGCCACCGCGCTCACTCGCCACGAAGGGCATGGGAATGGCTTGCATACCGCCCACATTGGGCACAGAGGTTCGTGCTTCATTCAGGCCCATCACAAAGGAGGATGAAGCGTCTGCTTGGAGGTTGTGAGAGGCGTTGTAGGTTGCACGCAAGCCTCCCAAAACGACCGTCCCAGACCCAGAGACCTCAATTCGAATCTCTGTGAAGTCGGTGCCGAGGATATCAAGGGAGTTACTGACCATGGACAACTCATGCGCCATCAACTCAAATTCGCTTACGTTCAACTGCATCACGCCCGCGGTCGCTGCATCATAGGAACGGTTGGCGATGAAATCATTCTGAACGAAGAGTGCGACATCCCGTATTGAACCGCTTTGTGCTACGAAGGAAAAGGCAAAGGAAGAAAGGTCATCCTTAGGCACCCATGCTTTGGTGACGGTTGGTGCACCGCTCACAAGTGGAAGGGAAATTTGCTCCTCACCGTTGACGAAGCGATCCTGCCAGCCCCACGACCCTACACGCTCGTCCACGCCGCCCCATTCGTAGCGCTCATCGAGGTTGAAATCCAGGGCAGGACGGGCGGGGACTTGTCCCCCAAACATGTCGTGATGAAGTGAATTTACAGACCACGTCGTGAAATTACTCATGTTTCCATCCGTTGGAGGAAGCGCAACTGCTCGTAGTTGCATCCCAACCGTTTCGGGCGTCAGGATGGGCGTGTAAGGCAACGTGATGTTGGTCCAAGCTTGCAAAGGATGGTGACGGACTTGGATTTGAGCATTGGTCATGGTGCCGTCAACTTTGGCATCGTATACCGGTGCATTCGCTAGGAACCAAGGCGACGTCAGGCTGGCATTTGCTATGCCTACAACCTGCCCGGTCAGTGGAGAAAAGGTTGATCCGTTGAGTACCCAACCTCGTTGGTCTGGAGGCGCGTGGAAGGATTCGCGGGCTGACCCGTCCCCTGCGATTGAGTAAACGGCAGGCATGCCGCTGACACTTGCTGCGAATTCAAGATGGAGACGGAATTCATCCACCGTTTGATAGTCCAAGAGATTGAGTGGAACCACCATCTCGTTGGTACCGTGCATTCCAGGTATGACCTCACCAGCAGCATTGAGAATCGACCAGTTCAGGAAGGCTTCTGGAGGAATGGTGGCTTCGATGTACAGAGGCGCATAGGTATCGGCAGCCAGCAATTGGGTGCTTCCTGCCTTCGACCCCATGGTCGGGCTGGTCCAGTTGGATGCCGGCGGAGTTGCGATGTGTACGTCATCAACAAACCAATAGTCGCAGCAGGTTGAACTGCCACTGGTTTGATGGATTCTGAATTGTGAATTGGTGTGCAGGGCGGCCGCAGGGAGTGTGGTCATGTACTGGAAATTCGTGGTCTGTGAACCACCGCCACTGAAGGTGTTGAAGGTGGTCCATGAACCTGAAGCAGTCTTGTATTGGAATTGGAGGTTCTCACCAGAATCGGGTGTCTCCCCGCAACCAGACCTTCCTTCATGGACCCAAGCGTGGAACGGTATGTTCACGCCACCTGCCAAATTGACCGTGGGTGATGTGCCGTATGTCGACCCTGCGTAGGTTCGCAATGAACCTCCGGTTGTGCCGTTGTAGCCGCACGCTGGAGATGTGACCCGAGCCGTGTATGTGTTTGAAAATGTCCACCCTTGATTGTTGGTGTTAAAGTCCCACAGGACACCTGAGGAAGTTCCAGAGAGGGCACCATTCACGACCGATGAGCCGTTGTTGATGGCATCAGGATGATTCCAGTCTGCTGCTTCATCCCAAACAAAACCTGATTGTGTTGGCAAAATTTTGGGTTTGAAATTAAATTCTGCACTGACCAGAGGTTCGTTGTTGGGCAGGTCGAGTTTGAAGGCATTGTTGGCAGTCGTAGTGAGCGTGAGGTCCATGTCACCTCCCTCACCAACGGCGTAAGGAGATTCTTCTTGTTCAAGGGACTGCACTTCATTGTCTCCCGTGAAATCGATCACTGAAATCCAACTACTGGCCACCAAAAGGCCAACAAGAAGCAGAGCAATGCCGTGGACACGCCTCCCCGTCATGGCCGCGGGTGCACATTGAAGGCCTTGAAGGATACGCATCCATTTTCTCTCCATTCTTTGGCACAAATCAGCGCACAGATGCGGAAGGAGGTAAGAACCGGGACGACTGGCCGAAAAAGAGTCACTTCGGGAGTGATATTCAAAACGAGACCACGGGTGGAACCAACATGGCTCGCCCAAGCTCAGCAGGTGAATTGGACGCTGTAGCATTGGAAACAGCACTCTTGGAGCAGTGGAAGCAAGAAAGTGCCTTCCAAGCCTCGATTGAATCCCGTCGAAACGGGGCTCCGTTCATCTTCCTTGAAGGCCCACCTACTGCCAACGGTAAACCTGGCATCCACCACGTTGTGGCTCGAACCTACAAAGATCTCGTCTGCCGTTGGAAGACCATGGAGGGCTTCTTGGTCGAGCGTAAAGGTGGATGGGATACCCACGGCCTGCCCGTAGAGATCGAAGTGCAGAAGCGTTTGGACCTCATGAGCAATGAACAAATCGAAGCCTTTGGAATGGACGCATTCAACCAAGCATGTCGAGAATCGGTCTGGACCTACGAGGCAGCCTGGCGGGAGATGACCGAGCGAATGGCCTATTGGGTCGATTTGGACAATCCATATGTCACGCTGCACAACGACTATGTTGAATCATGTTGGTGGGCCCTCAAGCAAATGTTCGACAAGGGTTTGCTCTATCGGGGTCACAAGGTCTTGCCGTATTGCCCCCAAACCGGCACCTCGTATTCAAGTCACGAAGTTGCGCTTGGATACAAGGAAGTTGAGGAGCCGTCGGTATATGTCAAATTCAAACTCATTGATGACGATGCGTCCATTCTTGCCTGGACGACAACACCGTGGACACTCCCCGGCAACGTCGGCCTTGCAGTCGGCCCAGACGTCACCTACGTTCGTTGCCGAATCAAAGAAGCGGCTGGTGAATCATGGGAAGGCGTAGGTGGTGCTGAGGTTGGCGAAGAAATCATTCTTGCAAAGGACCTGATGAAAGAAGTCCTTCGTCACCATGTTGACATCATCGATGAATTCCCTGGCTCATCCCTGGTCGGTCAAGCCTATGAATCGCTCTTCCCAGAAGCCGTGCCTCGCGGCGACTCGACCACAGCGTGGACGGTGCTGGAAGCAGATTGGGTTACCACCACCGACGGAACGGGCGTGGTACACACTGCCGTCATGTACGGTGAAGACGATTACAACCTTGGAATGGAAGCCGGCCTGCCCGCCTACCACACCGTCGGCATGGACGGCTCCTTTGTGAGTGGGACACACCCCGAACTTGATGGAAAGTACGTCAAGGACTGTGATGCAACCATCATCGCCTTGCTCAGTGCGAGCGGCGGCTCCAACGGTAAAGGTCCGGACAGTGGCTTGCTCTACCGCGAAAAAGCATATTCTCACGATTATCCGCACTGCTGGCGCACCGATCACCCGCTTCTTTACTACGCCATGGACTCATGGTTTGTTCGTATGACCGCAGTCAAGGAAAAGTTGCTTGAATTCAACGATAACGTCGAGTGGGCACCGGATTGGGTTGGCGAAGGACGCTTTGGTGAATGGCTTCGTAATGTCAAGGATTGGGCGATTTCAAGAGAGCGCTATTGGGGAACACCTCTCCCAGTATGGCGCAGTGAAGAAGGCGAGATGAAATGCGTTGGTTCGATTGAAGAATTGCAGGCCGAGGTTGCCAAAGCAATCGCTGCTGGCATTGAGAACCCTGAATGTCCAGATGATGTGGACCTTCATCGACCGATTGTAGACAATTACACCCTCGTTTCTGACGATGGCAAGCCCATGCACCGTGAGCCGTTCGTGATGGATTGTTGGTTTGATTCAGGCTGTGCTCCGTTCGCTCAGTGGCATCATCCCTTCGATGGTGGAGAGCGGTTCAACGCCTCCTTCCCCGTGGATTACATCTGTGAGGGTGTTGACCAAACCCGTGGATGGTTCTACACGCTGTTGGCTGTTTCCGCTACCGTCTTCGACAGCATGGCCTACAAGCGATGTCTTTCGCTGGGGTTGATTTTGGATGCAGAAGGCAAGAAAATGTCGAAATCACGCGGGAATATCGTTGACCCGTGGGACCATTTCAACCGAGAGGGTGCTGATGCCACTCGGTGGTACATGGTGACTGCAGGCGCTCCTTGGAATCCATTAAAATTCGATTCCAACGGCGTACGGGAAACCTATGCCAAAATGTTCCTGACGCTGTGGAACGTCTACAAATTCCACGTGGATTACGCTGCACTTGATGGCTTTGACCCGCTCAAGAGTGAGTCGCCTGTTGAGCAGCGAAGTGAATTGGACCGCTGGATTCTTTCACGACTGCACACCGTAGCGCTAGGCTACCACGACGGTTTTGTCAACTGGCAATATCACAAGGCCTGTCGTGACCTCGAGGATTTCGTTGTCAACGACCTGTCAAACTGGTACGTCCGACGAAGCCGACGCCGTTTGTGGGACGAGGCTGAAAGCGGAGACAAACTTGCATGCCAGCACACACTTCACGAAGTGCTCACCACCTTGTGCAAACTCATCGCTCCGGTTTCCCCCTTCATGGTCGATACCATCCACCGAAATCTCAACGGAAGTTCAGTCCACCAAGCCGATTGGCCAGTAGGCGTTCCGGGATCAATCGACGGAGCAACAGCCGATGCTTGGGATGAAGCGGCTGCGAAGGCAACTGCCACACTTCCACTTCAAGACCTCGCATTGGAAGCGACCATGACGCTCATCAGGGAACTAGCTGAGGCCGGTCGTCGAATCCGCATTGACGTCGGCCGCCGACAACGCCTCCCGTGTGCACAAGGTTGGATTGTAGCAGGACCCGACCTCGCAAACTTCCACGACCTATTAGCAGAAGAGTTGAACGTTGAAAGCATACATGTTGAGAATGATCTCGACCGATTCCAGCGAATTGAACTCGCTCCGAATTTCAGAGCACTCGCTCCGAAAGCACGTGCTCAAGTCAACGATGTCGCAGCAGCCATCAAGGGCGCAGAAGACCCTGAAGCACTGCTCGAAGCCATCCGAAACGGAGGCGCTGATGTCCTTGGTGTGACCGTGGAAGAAAGCGATGTTGAGGTGAAGCGAGTTGAACGTTCCGGCTTTGCAGCGCAAACCGTTGAAGTTGGCGAAGGTGAAGCATCCATGCATGTGAGTTTGGTTCTCGACATGAACGACACCCCCGCCCTTCTCTCCAAGGGAATGGCCCGTGACATCACACGCCGAGTCCAAGCCAAGCGAAAGGCATTGGACCTCGCCATTGAAGCCACCATCGACCTCGAAGTTTGGATGGAAAACGCTCCTGAGATGTTGCAAGAAGACGAAGCATGGGTCGCTCATGAAACTCGGTCCGCAGGCTGCGTCTTCCACCCTGAAGGAAGCAGTGCTCCCGGCGAGGCTGAAACGTTCGAAGTTGACGGCACCATCGTTTCCTTCATCGTATCGTGAGGCGAGCCTGTGCGCGTGGTATCACTCGTCCCCAGCCTTACACTAACGCTCTTTGACCTTGGACTCGATGCCACGTCCATCGTCGGCAGAACACCATG
Source organism: Candidatus Poseidonia sp. (assembly GCA_030829545.1). Taxonomy (GTDB): domain Archaea; phylum Thermoplasmatota; class Poseidoniia; order Poseidoniales; family Poseidoniaceae; genus Poseidonia. Next base: position 137,835 of record JAURAI010000002.1, read on the forward strand.
GTGCATCCATCCAGCAGACCAGGTCAACAAAGTCCCCGTTGTGGGAGGTACCAAAACACCGACTCGTTCCAAAATAATTCATGCCCGGCCGGACCTTGTCGTCCTTGACCGGGATGAAAACCCCAAAGCGATTTACGACTGGTGTCAAGAGCAAGGCTATGCTACCTACGTATGTCATGTCAAACATCCAAGTGATGTCCCCGCTATGGTACGCGAACTTTCGAGAGCAGTCGACTGCGAAGCCAAGGGCGAATCCATGGCCAAAGAACTTGAGCAAACGCTTGCTTCCTTGCCAGCAGGTGGCAATGAAAAGGCCCTACCGATCATCTGGCATGAGCCTTTGATGGCAGCAAACGCAACAACATATGCTGGAGGCATGATCTCATGTCTGGGCTTTGATGTGGTGAACATTGACCCTGATGGAAACGGCTACCCCGAAGTGACACCTGCCTCGATAAAGCAGCATGGCATTGGTCATCTCTTCTTTTCGAGTGAACCTTACGAATTCAATCGTCAGGAAGGCGAGCAAGTCGCTGATGAAGTGGAAGGAATCGGTGGTGCACGGCCTTTGGTCCACCTTATCGACGGAGAAGCACTCACTTGGATGGGCAGCCATACGAATGAAGGACTGAAGCATCTGCTCAACCTGAGGAGCGAACTCGGCCTTGCCGATGAATAAATGGCGAAGTCGCCGAAGCGACGCCTTCAAATCACGCCGTAACGACGCATCATCATGCAACGCCTCATCCTCTGTTGTGCCATGGCCTTGTCCATGGTCCTTGCAGGTTGTTTCGGCGACGGAAGTTCGGTGGTTGAACAAGAAGAGGTCGTCCCCATTTGGGAATCCTACGAACGGATTGACGCACAGGCCCATGAGGTTGAACATCAATTTATCACCATCGACCTGAAAACCAACACGACCACAAATACAACATGGGCTGTGTTTGATGCCACCTACGGAGGCAATTGCTGTGAGCATTACCTCGCCACCTCCATCGAGGGACAAATTCTCAACATTGGCGGCGAATACCCCGTCTATTCTGCCGACAGAGGTCACGAATGGGACACGTACATCCCACCCGCTTTACCTGATGCGCAGTGCAGAACCTTCGTACCTACCAATCCGGGTCAAGAAGGACTTGGAGAGGGCAGTATCGTCCAAGCCACGAATGGGGACATCATTTCGATGTCGTGGTTTCCCTATGTCGGAGGCGATTTGAAACTCGATAAATTCTATGCCATCCTCTTTGACGAATCCGAAGATGAATGGAAGTGGTGCTACAACAGAATTACGGAGCCCTTCTACGACCGCTCGTGGCAAGTTGAGGTCATCGGGCCCATTTCCTCATCGCTTGGCAGTGGTGAATGGGCAAGCATCGTTGTCTCAAATTTCTGGCACCAAACGCAAAATGCAGGGGGTCAAATCAGCGTTGACGGGTTGAATTACTATCCCTTCCAATTCCCGGGCCGAGACGGTGGCGACCCACCGATTGAGCTCGACCTCAATTTCACGGGAGCAGACCTCCCCGCTTATTGGGACGTCAACAAGCCTCACAAAGAAATGAGAGCCTTCCCGCTACCAAGTGGTGGTTTGGTCTTCCCATCGTACTACAATAACGGTAATGCGGCGTACATGGACACCAGCCTTTCGTGGAATGAATTGGAAATACAATTCCCATCGGAGTACTGCCAAATTGACCGCGCTGGAACGCTTCATTGCGTTCTCAACACGGGAACAAGTTTCACTCATTACATGTCACGTGATGGTGCGATGACCTGGTCAAATTACACCTACGACCTCGGTATGACCGCTTCAGAAATTGAAGAATGGGAATTCCAAAGCAACGGTGAGCTCGACCTCTTCGTACTCAACGTGCGCTACCAGTCCATCGGTGGACCTGATGTTGACACCGTCTACCACGTTCGGGGATACATGGAGGACATGTCTCCAGATACCCTGACCTATATTGGCCAAGGCGATTTGGACTCAACTTCTGGAGCAGGAAATGACATCCGCTTTGATTTTGCATCCTTGGGAATTCTCAATGATGGAGGCGTCGTGGTTGCGTATCATGATTCAACAGACCCTGACCCACTGTTTGCGGTTGAACTCGAATTGCCCAACTGATCAGGATTGAGCAAACATTTCGAGGATGTCTGCAAACAATGCTTTTGCGTGACCCTCGCTCTTTTCCACCAGTCGCTTGACAATCAATTCTGGTGTTGAACGGGCGAGATGATTGCGCTTTGGAGTTCGGTCAACCATCAATTCAAGGTCGGCTCCCAGACCACTGGCCTCAATTCCATCGACACGTAAATCATCACGTTGGGTTGCTTCCAAGATAGCGGGGGCGAGGTGCGTCACGAGCATCATGGTCGTATCCCGTTGTGCTTCTGCGGCGAGCAGCATTCCAGCAATGATTCGGGCTCCGGCACCTGGTTCAGTGATGGCTTCCAATTCGTCTGCCAAAATCAACTTCGGTGTTGGGTCACTGACCACAGTCGCAAGTTCGACCAGGGTTTGTTCCAATGCTCCCGCACTTTGTGTACCACCAGCTTTTGCGAGGATGTGAAGCGCATCAACTCGGCCCACCCGTGCAGACAAGGCTGGCACGGGCAACCCCATGTGTGCGAGGATGGCCGCATAAGCCAAGCACTCCAAGAGGGTCGTTTTTCCTCCCGAATTGGCCCCTGTAAGCAAAGCGAGGGATTGCTGGTCCACGGGTGGTGCAGCCTGTCCCAATCCGTATGTCACCGGATCGGGCTTCACACCCAGTAGGATATGACGGCCTTCTTCTAACCATATGCCGTGGTCGACCAGTTCGGGCATGACGCACGAATCATGGATGGCCCAACGGGCAATCGCCAACCACTGGTCGGCTTCAATCATGTACTGAATCGCCGTTTCACAGCGTTGCTTCATTGGCCCAAGCCGTGTTGCAAGAGCAACGAGATGCTCTGTCTTCTCTGCTTTCAACTTCGACTCGAGAGCGGCGTCAATCCCGTCAATCGTTTGACGGTCTATTTTTGCCGGCCAAGCATTGGTGAAGATTTCATACGGGCAACGCAGACTCGCAGGTTCCAAAAAGACTGCGAGTTCGTCCCGAGCCTTTTGCATGGCCTCTTGGATGACATGCCCGGTTGCTTCCTTCAATTTCCTCTGAAAACCTGCCCCGTCCGAAAGAGCCTCGAGCAGTTCAGCGCCCGACAGCGCCATTTTGGCATCGTTCATGGCCTGCTCTACTTCGTCATTGACGCCCGATTCGAGGTCTTTTGCCACCGTCCACAATTCGTCCTTGATGCGAGTGACTTCTTCAACCTGCGACGCGTCTCCGAGCATTCCCATCATTTCGGGTAGTTCGCCCAATTCCTTCAGTGAGGCAATGAGCTTAGCCAATACTGCATTCTCAGGAACTTCACCCCTGCCATAAGCCTCGACGAGAGAACATAGGATGTTCAGGGATTTTCGGTTGTGGCTGAACCAGTCAATGGTCCGCTCTGGAAGAATCAATGCCTCTTCGGGAGAACTTCCAAGAACCAACCAACCATCAGGAGCCTGCATCGGCGCACCACTTCCAATCCATGTAACCGTTTTGAATACCGTATAGTCCTTCCATGATTCCTTTTCAGCCGGCTGGAGGACACGGCAAAAGCGCTTGAGATCATCACGCGGTCGGGAGGACACAACCACGCGCTCATAACGTTCCTGTACCTCTTTGGGTCGGCCAAGCCCCTGCCATTCTTGTTGGATACTTGTCAACCAATCCGAAGGAAGAGTGAGTGCTGCAGAGGCGAATTCACGTCGTTCATCTGGATTTTGTACCGGTGTCAATAACGCCATGCGTTGACGGGAAGGGCTGCATGATGCGAAGTTTTGGAGGTGGCTGAGCAAATCTTGATGGAGGCGTCGCGCTTCCTTGGTTGCGAGAAAACCCCCTTCTTCACCTGCGTATTGACGGGCCAAACTCAAGGCACGCTTGACCGACAGGCCATCGACTTCCGCTAAACGGGCTACATCGCCTGAGGCGAGCGTTGACACGACCGCGTCTTCGGACCCAAAGTGTTCAGTCATCTTCGAAGCCATTCGCTCGCTTACGCCTGGAATTGATGTCAGTACCATGAGCAACATCGTTTGTCAAGGGCTTAAGAGGATGACGCTGGGTGATGGGGTCCAAAGGTCAAAATGAAGCAATTTGAATTCGACCAGTGTTCTGGTGAATACATGATTGGTGCGAGGCACCAGTGAAATGGAAAAACTGCGTGCACCACGCATCGTCCAAAGATGAATTCCCAGGCGTTTAGTGGCGATCAGCACAAGCGCTGACCGTCCCCTTCACCGTACACGTGCATGGGTGCTTGGAACAGAGCGTCGCACGGACGGTCAAGGAGGGGGAGCGTGAGGGTGGCCTGGGACCAATCGATGGAATACGAACCCATGCTTGCAGGAGATGGTACGTAGTCATAGCCCGTTTGTGTCATAGTAATCTCAAGTGTATCTCCGGCTTCAAGATACACGTCCATGGGAAGGAATTCCATTTTCCCCAATACGGTTGAGAATGGCACAAGGACCTCTTGTCCGTCTCGGCCACCTTCATGGAAACGGTAGTCCATCACGGCGTGGCCGAGGTGCATCCCGTTGCCGTCGTTCATGGTCAAGAAGCCATGTGCGCCGTTGGTTGTATGCGGGGTAATTGGTATGTGGAAACTCGGCATCCCTACGATGTGAGTACCGTTTTCAAACGGTCCATAGGTCATGGTGATCGACCCTGTTGAACCTCCGATTGAAGCCCCTGTAGGGTTGAGGTCGGCTCCGTTAATTTCCAAGTAATTCGTATCCGCAGGAGGATAGGTCGCTTCGAATCGCCATCCGCCACGGTTGTCCTGCATCTCAACGCCAAGGATCGGTGCTTCACCTTCCCCTTTGAGGTACCAGTCAAACCAGTACAGCATCTCGTCGGCCCAATCCCAACGGAGGGTGTAAGGGTACGCTTCTGCGCCTTCACCTGATGGCAAAGCACTGTGACCGGATTTACGGTCCGGATAATCATGCGCCCATTGACCAGCGAGAGTTTTGATTTCGATACCAGCTTCCTCAACGAGTTGATGAGCGGGGAATGCCATGTGCGGGTCAACGTTCCAGTCTTGCATACCTTGGATAATGTACACTGAGCCGTTGTAATTGGCCAGAGCCCGGTCGAGGAAGGAGCGTGAGGTCCAGTAATCGTTACCTGCGTATGTCACCATGCCGCCACTGAGGTAAGCGGCTGGGCCGTTAGCATAACCCTGAAGGTAGCCTTCACAGAGATTTTCAGTGTCTTCAACATCGCCGTCAACACCGAAAGAGCCGTACACGCCGTTGTGCATGATCATGCCACGTGCTTCCATGCTGCCGTTGCGCCACATCAAATCGTGAACACCGATCAGTCCGGACATCGGCACGATGGTAGCGAGATGCGGATTTCCAAAGGTAGCGGCTTGCCAAGGTGTTGAACCGTCGTAGGATTTGCCGATGATACCGACCTTTCCGTTTGACCATGATTGCGTTCCCAACCAAGTGACTGCTGCGTCGATACCCCGTTGTTCATCGGTCCCCATCAAGTCCATGCAATGGTTGGATTCTCCCGTTCCAAAGACTGACACTTGCGCAACACCAAAGCCGTGGGGCACATAATTTTCAATCAGCATTTTTCCGAGTCGGTCAGCAGGCGTGAGGGCGTCAACGTCACCGTCGTTGTAGTACGGGCCTATTTCTGCAATAACGGGAACTTGACACTCTTCTCCATTGGATTCGCTTTCCCAGTCGCATCCTTCGATAACGGGCAACCATAGTCCGAGGTGAACCACAGCACCACCTGTCAAACCTGCGCCCCCGTCCGCAGCCGTGATGCTGGGTACGGGAACATAGACCGAACGAACGGTGTCGATAGCGTGGGAACCGTTGACGGTCACCCGCGCATAGATGTCTTGGTCATCGTAGGAAAGTTGACTGCGCTCCCAAGGTTGTGGATACGCTCCTTGTTGACCATCGGATTGGTCAACGGCATCATCTTCGCCAAAACAGCCCGCCAACATGCTCGTTGCAAAGAGAGCAACGATGAGCATGGGTTTGAGGTTCATGCCTCTCGGTGCAAGGGGTATTTCTTGAATCAATCGGCCGGGCGTGTGACTCACTCGTCGCCGCCTTCTTTCGCTTCCATCTCTGCACGAACTTCGTCCATGTTGAGTTCTTTGAGTTTCTCTACAAGGTCTCTGAGGGCGTCTTCAGGAAGTGCACCGGGTTGCATGAACACACCAATTCCTTCCTTGAAAGCGATGGTTGTTGGGATAGAGCGAATACCGAACATACCGGCCAAACCTTGCTGGTCTTCGGTGTCGATTTTGCCAAAGACCACGTCTGGGAATTCTTCCGAGACTCGTTCGTAAACTGGTCCGTAGGCCTTGCAGGGACCGCACCATTCAGCCCAGAAATCAAGGATTACAAGGTCGTTGCCTTCGATTGTTTCCGCAAATGTGGGTTCGGTCAAATTGAGTGTGGCCATATACGAACCTGCAACTCAGCCTTTTTGAAGTCATGTGAATCTCCCAATTCTAACAAGGGTTTGATTCATGAAGCGTCAAGCGGTGCGCGGATACAATGAGAAGCGTATTCCTTGTATTTTTGCTCACAACTCTGTTGACGTGTTCAACAACCGTAACCCCGTATGCGCTCCAAGCAGACCAAGAAATCATGGAAGTTCAGGGTCGCAGCACGGACGTTCGAATCAGCGAAATTCTCGTCTCGGCTTCCTCCGAAGACTACAATGGAACCGACTGGAATAACGATGGCTACATCGGTTCAACCTCCGACCAATTTATCGAACTTTGGAACGCAGGTACTTCTCCAGTTGATGTCTCTGATTGGCTGCTCGATGATGCCATAGGAGCGGGGTCTGCCCCATGCCGGTTGGCTTGGAACACGACGATTGAAGCGGGAGAATACATCGTTATTTTCAGAGACAGTTCCCGCATTGAACTCGATTATTGGGACGGTGACACCGCCACCATATCGGACGCTTCTGGTCAATTGATTGACAGCCTCACCTTCCCCGGAGAAGATTCTTGGTGGGACACTTCCTACGTGAAGGCCAATGACGGAACCATCACCAAGGTGGAACCGCCCACGCCAGGTTGGGATGGAAGCGGTACCTACGCCATCGCTCAAAACATGGTACGCTGTTACGGTCTTAGCGACAACGTCCACGAAGGAGCATACGTCCTGAAAGGACGCGTGGTCCCGATGACGGGGGAAGCATCGGTCATCAACGAAGGGCATGTTCTGGTTCAAGACGGCTTGATTGAAGCCGTTTGGGGCGACCAAATTCCAGGCGACGTGCAATTGACCAACGTCCCAGTGATCGAAACCAACGGAACCATTTACCCCGGCTTGATTGACTTGCACAACCATTTGCACTACAACCAAGCCCCTCTTTGGGACATGGAACCCCACCTCTCGACTCAGAATCGAAATGAATGGGGCGGCTACAACAATCGCTACGAATGGAAGAACCATCCTGATTACAGTGAACATGTGACGAAGCCGAAGATGTTGGTTCACTCGGGTCCCTATTGGAACATGGAATCTCAAGCCATGAAATACATCGAGATGAAATCCGTCGTTGGAGGCACAACCGCAGCACAAGGCGGTCCAAGCAACCCTGACGACAGTTATGCAACCATTCTTTCCCGCAACATCGAGGATTACAATTTCGGCAGGGATGAAATTCACACGAAGGTGACGGAACTTACCTCGGATTACGTCGGCAACCACATCAAAAATGGGAATGCGAGCGGAGAACTCGATGCGTGGTTCGTTCACATCGCTGAAGGTGTCGACGAACGCAGCAGAGGTGAATTCGACATTCTTGTTCAAAATAACCTCCTCGTCGGAGAACTTGTCTTGATCCATGGTGTAGCCTTGACCGCCAATGAATTCACACAAATGGCCAATGCAGGCTCAACCTTGGTCTGGTCACCCCTTTCCAATCTCCTTCTTTACGGCCAAACCGCCGATGTCGCAGCGGCAAAGGCAGCTGGCGTGCACATCACGCTGGCACCAGATTGGGCACCATCTGGGTCAAAATCGCCTCTCCACGAACTCAAAGTTGCTGATATGTGGGATGATGAAAAACTTGGAGACATCTTCACGGATTACGAAATGGTCGAAATGGTGACCTCAGGTGCCGCATTGGCCACCAATTGGCAGAACGAAGTAGGCACACTTGCTCCGGGAACGGCTGCAGACATCGTCGTGATTGACAACATTCACGCTGACCCCTATCGTAACCTCATCAATGCCGTTGACCCTGATGTCCGCCTGTCGGTTGTCGGTGGGCTACCACTGTACGGTGACGCCGACATCATGACTGCTCTCAAGGGCAGCGACCACGAACCAGCAGGTAATTTTGACAAGATGCTTGATGTCACCTTCCTATCGGCTCCTGAAGGTGCTCAAACATGGGCCTCAATAACTGAGAACCTCACCATGGCCATGCGCTTTGACACGGATGAAATGTCGGCTGCATTCGGTGATGCAAGCGACTTCAGCAGCGTCACATCCGGAATGACCGAAGTGGGACTTGACCCTTGGTATACCTACGGTGATGAACGTTACTTCAACGTCCTCAACACCTCTACCACTGCGAATTCGCAGTGGGACATGTCGATGCTTTACGACCGGTATTACGACCGAGATGAAAACCTCCCGCCAGTCACTGACTTTGCGGTCATCGAAGCCCATGATGAAACGTGTGCGGACGGAACGGCCCCCCCGTGTGATACGACCGGAAATACAGGCGGTACCGCGGATAATACGGATAACACGGACAATACCGACACCACCAACGACGGGACGACCAATACCAACGATGATACAACCGACGATGATAACAGCGCTGCCATCAACAATCCACTTGACGATGCTCAATCTGAGGAGGAAATAACGAGGCAAAATGCCCTCTTCCTCTTCTTTGGAATTGTCGTCGTCCTCCTTGTCGCCCTCTACTTTGTTTCAAGGGGTGGAGAAGACGCCCTCGCTGCTGAGGTCCGCATCGAGAAAATGTGGGATGAACAAAGCGAAGCAGAAACTGAATCCTTCGTGCCAGAACTACCACCATTGGTGCCGCCAGCAGGCAAGGTCAGCGAAGAAGAGTGATCAGACCAAGTCCCACTCTGGACCGCTTGCTGTATCGGTAACGACGACGCCCAGAGCGACAAGTTCGTCACGAATCGCATCGGCTTGTGGCCAATCTTTTGCGGCTCTTGCTTCACCACGACGAAGCAGGAGTGCCTCAACTTGGTCGGCAATTTCTGTACGGCGAGGGTCTTCTTCTGGCTCGGCCAAAGCGATTTCACGTGTAGGAAGAACACCCAAGACTCGTCCTGCTGTTTCTTCAAGAAGGTCAACGCCGTAGTGTGCAAATGCATTCATGTCAGCCTCATCAAGACCGCTTTGTAGCCCACGGCTGATTTCTCGAACCATGCCCAACACCTTGGCGACGCCTTCTCTTGAGTTGAAATCGTCATCCAGCGCTTTAGCAAAGCCTTCAGCCATTTTTTCGAGCAGTCCAAGAGATTTCACAAGGGGTTGATTGGATGTGATATCTGCGGGTGGGAGAGGTACTGGGTCAGGGCTACCGCAGGCTTTGAGAGCAGCGACATAGCAGCTGAGAAGTCGGTTGTAATTTCGTTCTGCATCGTTGAGGAGACTTTCATTCATGTCAATAGGTGAGCGATAATGTGCATTGACGAGGGCAAAGCGCAGAACCATGGCATCGACCTTTTCCAAAATCTCTTGGATGGTCCAGAAATTGCCCAGTGACTTGCTCATTTTTTCCCCATCGATGTTCACAAAGCCGTTGTGCAACCAATGATGGACAACGGGTGAATGGCCAGTATGGCATTCACCTTGGAAGATCTCAGCCTCGTGGTGAGGGAAGCGGAGATCGTGCCCTCCTCCATGGATGTCAAATTCACGCTCAAAATAATCCAGCGACATTGCGGTACATTCAATGTGCCATCCCGGACGCCCCGGGCCCCAAGGTGAGTCCCAGGTCGGCTCGCCGGGTTTGGCCGCTTTCCACAAGGCGAAATCCTTGTGGTCACGTTTGCTCGAGCCAGTACCATCAACGCGCCCTCCTGCTCCAGAGCGTACTGCTTCAATGGATTGGCCCGTGAGTTGACCAAATTTCTCAGGTGCTGAATCAACATGGAAATAAACTCCATCGTCGGCAACATATGCGTTCTCTTTCTCGATTAAGTCCTCAGTGATCCGAATCATATCGTCAACATATTCTGTACAACGCGGATAATGGTCTGCTCGAAGGATGTTCAGTGCGTCCATATCTTCGTAATAACCTTCGATGTTTTGGTCAACCAAGGCCGTCCAATCACCATTGATTTCATTTGCACGTTGAATGATTTTATCGTCGATATCGGTGAAATTTTGAACGTAATTTACGTCATAGCCACTGACTTCAAGCCATCGATGAATCAAGTCGAAAGCCAAATAGCAACGTGCATGTCCCAAATGGCACCGGTCGTAAACGGTAACACCGCAGACATACATCGACACCTTACCGGGCTCAAGGGTGGTGAAGTCCACCTTTATTCGCCGACGGGTATCATGGACGCGAATTGGCATGGGGTACAGTACATCGGTGGAGGTTTCCCACTTCAAGGTTCATACGGGACCCGCTATTGGAATGACCATATGGCGGCTCCTGTGGCACAACGAATTTTCGTTACGGGTGTCAACGGACACATCGGCAACCACATTGTACGAGATTTACTCGAACACGGTTATGCAGTTCGAGGCTCGGTTCGCGACCTCAATGACCCGGAAAAGACCGACCATGTACGCCAACATGCGAAGGACCTTGGGTGCGAAGACCGCCTTGAATTGGTCCAAGGGGATGTTTTGGACGCCGATGGTTGGGCTCAACATCTGACCGGCTGTGATGGCCTCTTCCACACGGCCACGGTCTATTCCACCCAAGCAAACGCAGAACTCATTCTTGGCACCGCCAACAAGGGTACCACACATCTCTTTCACGCAGCAAAAGAAAGCGGAATCCTGCGAGTAGTCTACACCTCAAGCACGGCTGCTGTAGGCACTTCACCCAAGGGAACATTGAAGGCAGAGGGGCATTGGAATAATGACACCTCATTGCCGTATAGTACTGCAAAAACGCAATCCGAACGACTTGCTTGGCAACTGGCTGAACAACTGCAACTGGACTTACGCGTCATCAACCCCACGGCTGTACTGGGCGGGGGTTTCATACGCCCAACGCCGAGTGTCAATTTCTTTGAAGCCGCCATCAAGGGCAGTTATCCCATCGTACCAAAATTCCCGATGGCTGTCGTTCACGTCCGGGATGTTGCTCGTGCTCATCGACGCGCCTTCGAAGTGGACGAGGCGGAGGGGCGCTTCATTCTCGCACCTCATGCCAACCTATCACTCTCGGTCATTTGCAGACGAATTCGTGAACTCAACCCGAGCACAAAATCACCACGACGTGCCCTTCCAAACATCCTTGTCCCGTTCGCAGTATTTCAGGACTGGCTGGGCGGAGTGTTCGGCAAAAACCGCTATCTCACACGAGCCGTTGCTCGTAACTTGATGAAGGGAGACACCAATTATTCAAGTGAAAAAGCCGAGAAGGTGCTCGGCATGCAATGGGAGGATTTCGACACATGCATACAAGATACGGTCGACGTATTCCTTTGAGTCATCACAACGGGCTTCTCTTGGCCCGCCTCAGTTGGAGCGTCCCCACCTTGACCGTCATCGTATCGACCTTGCTGCATTTCTTTGGAAGCCCAAGAGATGTCCCTTTTTTCATTTCTGAGACCGACCACTATGGACTTCAAGACCATGTGTTCAGCTGGGGCTTAACCATTGGTGGCATATGTCAAATGATGTATGCTTGGCATCTGTATCACGCCCTTGATGCCCAACGCCCAAGATTGTGGTTTCTTGCCTCAATCATTGGAATCTTCTCCAGTCTCAACGCCATACTCGTTGCGCATTTTGACATGTATGATTTCATGAACCCTCACATCCTTACCGCCATGTTCGCTTTCGGAGGAGGCGTCCTTTGGGCGATGTTGGCCTTACCCTCTCTTGGGGTTCATGCTGCTCCGATTGGGCACCGCTTTCGAACCATCGGATTCGCCATGGCATTTCTCGGTTTTATTGTCATGATCGGCGCTTTTCAACCCGTTGCAAACAGCTTTGACTCCACGGGTATGACGCTCGAAGAATTTCTCAACCGTGCGCAATCCGGCATTGATTTCGCTGCACCTGCTGAGTACGTCCTCGTCGCTGGATTGATGCTTTGTCTGGCGTCCTTCCATTACGATCTTGTCAAACAACATTCAGAACACAGTGATGGCAATCACACTACCGACACCGAGAAGCGACTTGTGTGACAAAGCCTCATATGGCTCTACCCACACCCAGCGATATGTCGACGAGTGAATACCCGCACCGTTCATTTCTTGCCTGCCTTGTCCTTATGTTGGTCCTAGCAGGCTGCACCTCGCCAGATGCTGAACCCCTTCCAGCGGAAGAATCATCATTCACAATCACAACCTTTCCCAATTGGAACGGAACAACACACCTGAACGAATCCATGAACCATACTGCAATGGAGAACACTGCGTACATGGCTTACTTCTCCACCCCTTGGTGCACCCATTGTGAATCAACCATCAATGTATACGAACAGGTCATTCCTCCGGGTCAACTCGTCATCTTTTCAAAGGAAGAAGGTGAGCAATACGCCAACATGACACAATGGCATGAGCAGCTTGAGACAAACCTCAATCGAACCATTGACCGCCCCGTCATCCTGAACCTGGCGCTGGCTGAAGAAATCGGAGTCGTGGGCATCCCTCATGCGGTCTACATCAATACTCAGGGCTATGTCCATCAAGTTGTCATCGGTAAGCAAGACAACCTAACGCATGTTCAAAACACATGGGAAGCAACAGCAACGGCAATATTTGACCCACTCACGGGTTGGAATCAAAGTTCATGACCACCGAACAAAGGTGTTCAATTTACAAAATGGTATCTGAGAACTCCCCGTTCCATATGGGCGTTAACGAGGCGAGTCGTATCATCATTTTTTCTCGTGAGGAGGAATGACATGCTCGTTCGCTCTGATGAGATTGATCACTTTCTGATCCAAAACGGACATGGCAACATCCAACGGATTGTGCCCTCTTTGTGAACTCGCCCGAGTTGACGTAAACACATGAACTGTCATGGAGCGATGGCTTAATTTGTGCTCAACGATACCAACAAATCTCTGTTCTTCGCTGGGATTGGGAACCTGCCCTTCATTCAGTTGAGGTCCCCATAAGCCTCCGAATAGACCGTCTTGAGGTCGTTGTGAGATGATGGGGTTTCCGAGACGGTCAAATTCAACACAAGTCCACAGTGTGACTTCTTTCACCTTGGTTTTCGTCGCCTTAGGATACGCAGTTGGCGTATTTTTCCCCTTGCATGAAGATTGAACGGGGCAACGATGACACCGTGGTTTTTGGGGCGTACATACCGTCGCTCCCAATTCCATGAGTGCTTGATTCCAGTCACCAGGCCGCCGTTGTATCAGGTATTCATCAGCCCAGACTTGGACCTCCCTCGCAGACGGGTCTACCATCTCTTCCTGCCTCGCCATGACCCGTTTGATATTCCCGTCAACACAAGCAAAGGGTTGGCCAAAAGCGATGCTTGCGACCGCTGCTGCTGTGTAAGGCCCGATTCCTGGGAGGGACAGAAGAGCAGGGTATGATGAGGGAAGGGAGCCGTCAAAGCCACCATCTGCTGATGGAAGCATGACCGTTTGACTCAATGCGTGGAGGCGACGAGCCCTGCTGTAATATCCTGCACCCTCCCACGCTTTGAGCACTGTGTCGACAGTCGAATCCGCCATGGACTGGATGGTTGGAAAGGTTTCAATCATACGGCGCCAGTAGATAATTCCCCGGCTGACTTGAGTTTGCTGAAGAAGTATTTCGCTCAGCAAAATCGCCCAAGGGTCGTTGGTAGAGCGCCAAGGAAGGTCTCGTTTGTGTTCGTCATACCAGTCAAGCAAATTCCTTTGTGATAGCCTCGTCAAGGCAACCACGCTCATGCTTCGACTGCTTCGGAAGTTTCGGCTTTCTTCGCCTCTATTTTTGCATCATTGGCTTTGATTTGTTCCCAAACCAATTCAGCAATGTCCTTGACTTCCATCTCTGAACCGATAGCACTCAATCCATCGCTGACCATGGTTGAACAGAACGGGCAACCAACCGCAACGGTGTCCGCTCCTGTTTCGGCGAGTTCTTTGGAGCGAATGACGTTGACACGGTCGTATCCATCGTCAACATGCTCTTCCATCCACATTTGAGCACCACCGGCACCGCAGCAGAAGGAATCCTTGCCGTGCCTTTCCACTTCAACGTCGACGCCACCAATGGCGTCACGGGGAGCATCGAGTTCACCGCCAATGCGGCCGAGGTAACAGGGGTCATGGTAGGTGACGCTACCGTCATGGGCTGGTTCGGGTAACTTGCCTTCTTGTTGGAGATGGTTGATGAGTTGCGAATGGTGCATGACTTCGATGTCTTCGCCACCGTAGTCCTTGTACTCCTTTCCAAGCGTATGAAAGCAGTGGGGACATGAAGCAACGACTTTCTTAACACCGATTTCCTCGAAGGTGGCTAAGTTGGTTTCTGCCAGCATTTGGAACAAGTATTCGTTACCAGCACGGCGTGCAGCATCTCCGCTGCAGCCTTCCTGCATGCCGAGGATACCAACATCAAGGCCGGCTTCTTTCATGATGCTAATGGTGTCTCGTGCCACTTTCTTATTGCGCTCATCAAAGGAGGCAGCGCACCCAGCGAAGTAGATGTATTCAGCAGGTTCTGCAACTTTCACATCCAATCCTTCTGCCCAATCACCTCGCTCGTGGGAAGGCAGACCGTAAGGATTTGAATCGGATTCGAGATTCTCGATGGTTGCCATCAGGGGCATGACCGTATCTTCGACACTCGAGTCGAATTCCATTCGCTCCATCATGAGATGACGGCGAGCATCGGTGAGTTTGGGGACGTGGTCGATGTAAATCGGGCAGGCTTCAACGCATGCATGGCAGGTTGTGCACGCCCAAATTGCATCTTCACCGAAACGTGCAATGATGTCTTCTTCCGGCGTTTCTCCAGCGAGGAGGGTGCTGGCGTTGTCGTTGGCATAGTGACGAACATCGTGAATGATTTCCATAGGATTCAGTGCTTTGCCACTGGCATATGCAGGACATACATCCTGACACCGGGCACAGGACGTACAAGCCCAACCGTCGATGAGGTCTCGCCACGTGAAATCGGTGTAGTTTACAGCCCCAAACGATTCGATGTCAAGTTCGTCCAACAGCACAGCCTTGCCGTCTGCACCTCGGGCGAGAGGCTCCATGGTCGCCATGGGCCTGAGATCGTGGAAGAATACATTGGGGAAAGCCATCACCAAGTGCATGTGCTTGGAAAGCGGGATTAAGAAAAGGAAAACGGAGATTGCCAGCATGTGCGCCCAATAGGCTGCAACCACGAGCGAGGTGCTTGGCACAAGGGTCGCATAGACCCAGTAACCAATCGGTTCCCATGTGCTTGAGATGGTTGATTCTCCCGCCTCCACAACGAAGGAGGTCGTGGTGATGGTCATGATGAGCAAGAGAATGACATTGCCTTCAAGTTGAGATTTGCCCTTGAGCTTCTCGGGCGTAAACACCACCCGTCGTAGCAAGGCTGCAACACAACCAACAAAGGCAATAGTATAACCGATTTCTACAACCAAATTCCAAGGGCCACGCATCACTTCAGGCAAGACCTTTTGTGAGAATTGATTGCCCGTGGCGAGGTCAAACATATCGGTTGAAAGCATCAGGAATCCCCAAAACATCAGGACGTGGATACCGCCTGCTACACGGTCTCTCAGGACTTTCTTTTGGCCTAACCAGCCGGTGAGAACTTCCTTGATTCGTGCGCCCCAATTATCAAATCGGTTCTCGGGCTTTCCTTTGAGTACCAAGCGACTGGCTTTGACCACTTGGTAGAGGAAGAAACCTCCTGAGACTCCAAAGAGCACCAGTAGGAGAACCCAGCCGGGTATCGGCCCATAATCCATAAACAGTGGGTGTTCCATCGTTTTCACCAAGAACGCATACCTGCGCATTTCTGTCCAAGCGGAGACGCACTTTGAAACCACCGTCAAAAACCAACGGAGATTCGGCTTCCCGTGAGAAGGAATATGAAGGCCGAGCCCGTATTCGCGTCATGGGGATTGAAGCGGGAGTACAGAAGGCGAGTGCCCCCGCCAAATGCATTCTTTTCGGAGAACATGCGGTCGTTTATGGCGAGCCTGCCGTTGCAGTCGCCCTTGAACAACGCCTCCAAGTTCAACTCACGCCCTCAAAGTCTTGGAGCGTTGGAGGCAGTCAACTTCAGTCTGAACGACACCCACACATCGTCGCTCTAAAGGACGCTCTCCTCGATGATTCCATACCACCCATGTCGATCCACATCACCAGCGATATTCCTCGGGCCTCTGGGCTTGGTTCGAGTGCCGCCCTCAGTGCAGCTGTAGGTCATGCCTTCGCAACCTTGGCAGAACACAAGAACATCTCCAACGAAGCATTGAGCACACTCGCACACCAGGCCGAAGCCCAAGCCCAAGGTGGATTGGCATCACCTCTTGACACCTCAACGAGTACAGAAGGAGGCGTCGTGGTTCTTTCAGATAAGAAAGAAACGTTCTGTGCCTGGCTTTACACCCGTCGATTGGCAGTACCCACTGGCGAACGTGTTTGGGAGGTTCACAGCCTTGAGTTGAAGCGGAATGACGACATCTACCTCGTCCTCGGAAATACAGGCGTACATGCACCGACATCCGCTCAAGTGGCATTGGTCGCTTCAGCTTTGGAAGAATCACCGGAACGAATTCAGGAAATCAAGGCCATTGGAACCATTTCTCGGCGCGGCCTTGACGCACTCCAACGAGGCGATTATACCGCCGTAGGTCACGCCATGAGTGAAAATCATGTCTTGTTGAGAAATCTTGGCGTTTCGTCCCCCGAACTTGAGGACCTCATCAAAGCGGCTCTCCCAACCTCATTGGGTGTGAAGTTAACCGGAGCGGGCGGAGGGGGGTGCATGGTGGCACTGACACGACGACCAAAAGAGACCGCTGAAGCCATCGAGTTGGCAGGTGGACGAACCTTCGTATCCCGTATTGGGAATGCTGGAGCCAGGACAGATGACGTCAACATTTGAGCGAACGTCGACATGCCTTGACGAAATTCCTTTTATATAGTAAATGTATTTGGGTCTTTATATGACCACCGATGAAGAACGCCTTACTGTAGTAAACGTTGTCGCCAGCACCCGTGTTGCCGAAGAACTTGACCTCCCCGACATCGCGATTCAACTCAATTGCGAGTACGAACCAGAACAATTTCCCGGTGTCGTCTACCGTGTTACCGAACCTAAACTTGCCATTCTCATGTTCCGCTCTGGCCGTGCTGTGTGCACTGGTGGAAAGGACGAGGACAACATCCACACCGGTATTGACCGCATGATCAAGGACCTACGTGCTGCTGGCATTGAAACCTGGGACCTCAAGGACGTCACCATCGAAGTCCAAAACATGGTCGCCACCTACGCCCTTCACTACCCCGAAGATTACGACGGTGTTGACAAGTTCACTGGCGAGCCTCAAGCAGGTGTTCCCCGCAAACTGAATCTGAACCACCTCACCTTCCACCTGCCCTTTGACAAGGTAGAGTACGAACCAGAGCAATTCCCCGGCCTTATCTACCGACTTGACGACCCCAAGGTCGTCTGCCTCATCTTCGGTTCAGGTAAGATGGTCATCACCGGCGCTCGTCACAAGGACGAGATTCTCGAAGCTGTTGAAATCATCAAGGACGAACTCGCAGACCTTCTCTGAGTGCTTTCTGCCGATTCACATCAAGAGAAGTCTTGATGTTCTCCCGATACCGTGTCTATACCATGGGGGAGAGCCTTGGACGCCGAATGCTCCCCGTCGCCCTGGTGCTTTTGCTCCTCTTCAACTTGGTTCCCGTTGAGCACCATGAGGCCTTAGAGAAGCGACCAGTCCACCAATCAACGGCAGGAGACCCCGGTGTATCGGACGTGCCAACATGGCGAATCGGTGACCGCTGGATCTACGCTGGAACCTTTGATCCAACCATCTTGGTAACCGATACCGGCGTAGATGCCACGGTTGGTGAGATTCAAGGCGACACCACCGTTGAGGTCACGGGCATCAGCACTCAAAATGTGGACAACATGTCGGTCCTCGCGTACACCCTTCGAACCTCGGCGAACTTTGACAAATCGGGTGTGTCGCTTGAAGGCTATTCTGGAAACGTCTACATTCAATTTACCCAAACAGAATACCTCCGAGTCAGTGACCTCTCACCCATTCGCAGCGATTTAGACCTCTACATTCGCTTTGTACCCAGCGGTATTTCCTTCCTTGAGCAACTTCTTGGAGACATCACCATCACCACCACCTATTCGCCAGTGAACGAAAATTACGATTTCCCCCTTCGTATCGATGAACGATGGACCACCACCACCACCTCCTCCTCCCAGTGGTCCGGTCAAAGCGATTACATCACCCCCTTCCCACCTCCCGAGACCGACACCAACACCACAACGTGGGTGGTTACCGACACTGGAAAACCCTACAATGACCTCGGGCAAACCATTGATTATGGCGGATGCAATGAATCCTACGAGATGACATCATTCAACAGCGATGGAATTTCTGAGGGTTACCGCTGGTATTGCCCTGAAGTGCGCAATTATGCTTGGCTTCACACGTCCGATGACATCGGACTAACCATTGATTTCAAACTCAAGCGGTACGACCCAGTGGGTGCCACAGGGGTTGAGCCCTACACAAACCCGGGCATTCGTTCCGACTGCCTCGACGTGGTGCCTGAGCGAAGCATCACGGCCCTCAACACGCCCATGCAAGTTTGGGTCAACACTTCATCTTCTTGCTTTTCAAACACAGCCGGCCTTTCGCTTGAACTCCATCATGAAGTTGAAGGTTTTGTGACCACCCTGGCCACAGCCGCCAACGGTAGCGCGTGGACCACCATCGACGTTGGCGACGCATTGGATTCTTCGGCCACGCAACTCGATTATGCAAGCCACGGTTTGGTGGCCAAAGCAGGCAACAAGGTTGGAGCGACCACCGTAACGCTTGACCAATACCTCGTGGGATTGGATGTCTTCGCAGATGAAGGAGCGGCCGTGATTTTGCGAACACGATGTACGGCTGATGAATGCGTGATTACCCAACTCAACGCCATCTCAGGGTTCAATGTCCTCCCGGGAGATGTATTGGACATTGAACTGGCCTTCAACAACCGAGGCATCACAACTTCCACGGCCTCTGATGCTCGCCTAACGACTCCTGACGGTGTCCAAACCACCATCTCGCTTCCTGCGCTTCAAACATACCAAGCGTACAAATTGTTTGAGATTTGGACCGTTCCAGAAGACGCTTCAATTGGTGCCTTGCAGATCCAATGGGAAGCGGACATCAGCGGAATCAACACCGCAGATGCAGACCTGCAAAATAACCTCGGAACGATTGACCTCTTTGTTGGTCGCGTACCAACGCCGGTTGCCGCCGAGGCCATTGGACTTACCCGAGAGACCATTCTTCTCGACGCCAGTGAAAGTTTCGACGAAGACGGCGGAGAGGTTTCTTGTGAGTTCTATGTCCCCTTTGACGACGGAACACGGACGTGGGATTACGAGCGAATCGTTTCCCCATCCTGCCTACTCAACTACACCTGGATTGACGATGGTGTTTACCCTGTTGAAATCACCGTTGAGGACGAGGAGCGTGATGAAACCGTTCTGATTCTCAATGTCTCTGTGGAAAATCGTGCGCCGAAGATCGAAGTCAGAAGCCAACGAACGGAAGCCAAGGTGGAATACCCAATCACGCTCTATGCATACGCCAACGACTCAGATTCGGAGGAAGTTTGGCCCGGAGTGGTGGACATCTATTGGCCTGGGGCAAATTGCAAGGAAGGCTACTACACACGCGTTTGCACCACTACTGCCACCACCGAAGGGTGGAAGACCTTCACCGCCATCGGTACCGATGACGACCGAGCAACCGCAACAGCAACCTTTGACGTCAAATTTACCAACATTCAGCCACACAGCATCAACATCCAGATGATTGACAACGATGGGCCGATTGTCATGGACGCACAGGACACATGGCACGTGGACGAGGACCAAATGGTGACTGTTAAAGGCCAAGCTCAGGATTCTGTCGACGACATCGAGGACCTCACCCACACTTGGTGGCCCGATGATGCGCAACCTTCCTTGATTCGAGTCTTTGACGGTCGGACCTCCGAATTCGAGATGGTCTGGCTGGAAGCGGGCTTGCATAAAATGCGCCTCGAGGTCACCGACTCAGAGGGTGCATCGAGTGGCATCGAAGAGCGATGGGTCAGCGTGCGTAACGTGCCACCTGTCATCGACCCAATTCCATTCGTATTACCGATTGCCGAAGGCCAGACCATCAGCGTGACTGGTTCAGCAACCGACACACCATCAGACGCAGAAACACTGGTCAAATGCTGGGACATTGACCCCAGTATGGATTCAAACGATATCGGTAGTGCAGATGACGACTGTGATGTTGTGGGCGATAACCTCACGATTTCTTGGAACCGAAGCGGAACCCACAAGTTGGTGTATCACGTCACAGATGACGATGGAGCACATACCAGTGAAGTCTTGGTTGTTCAAGTTCTCAACACCCCTCCAATCGTTCGAACGGCTGCAGTCAAGTGCACCGCCTATGAGCCCTGCCTCCTCGATGCGAGTTCAACGATCGACGCTCTCAGCGACATCCAAGGCCTCACCGTTGTTTGGGACATCGATGTCAACCACGATAGTAACGAGGATGGAATCACCGACAATGACGCTGACTTGGTTGGCAAGACGGTCACCTATACCTTCCGAACGGAAGGTGTCCACTCCGTCCGAGTGATGGCCTGGGACGAGGACCCAGAACGTCCGGGCTCGAAGGTCATTACCTTCGCCATTTTACCCGCTGACAGAACGCCTCTGGAAAACATGGGAGCCGCCCTCGTCGGTGAAGAAGCAAACGCTGTTGCGCAAATCGGTTTACTTGTCACCCTTCTGCTCATCCTCACCCTGTTGACGCGCCGCAAGCGACCCAAAGCAGAAGAAACGGATGTATGGGACCAAGTATCAACCGCTCTTGCAGGTGAACGCCAAGAAAATCGTGACGACCACATCAGCCGTAAGCGACCTGAAGGCCCTCCACCAGGCTATCTCTTCGACGCCAATTCACTCGGTCATCCAAATCAAGGTCAACCTCCCATTCCAGAGGAAGGACTGCCAGAAGGATGGACTGTTGAACAGTGGAATTACTACGGACAACAGTGGTTGGATTCCCAAGAAAATTGACACGATAACGGACATTCTCTTTTGTAGAAGGACATTCACCTCTGCCCATGAACAGAGCCTCCATGAAGGCAATCCTCCTCGTCGCACTCTTCGTGATGACCTCAGCCTTGACCATGGTTGAATCATCCATTCAACTCGAAGATGGACCAGCAACAAGCGAAACACAAAGCGGTGCAATTAGAATCGTTGACGTCCCCACGTACCGGGTGGGCGATGAATGGGTATACGACACTAAATTTGACGTTGCTCAACTTCTCGCTCAAGCCAATGTTTCTGCTTCGCTCAACACCCTCACCGGAGACACGGTCAACGAAGTGACCGATGTTTTCTATGCCACGGATAACAATGGCGACACGGTCTTGGCGTATGAGATTGAAATTGATGGAAGTTTCTCATCTGGCAACAGTGGCGCCACCCTCGAAGGCGTCACCGGACGGTTGGAAATTGATTACGAAGGCGTTGATATTCTACGTGCTCGTGACCTTGCAACCATCACCAGCGACTTCACCCTTGATGTTAACTTCGCACCCTTGAACCTCGGTTTCCTATCTCAAAATTTGGGAATCGTGACCTTCGACAACACCTACACACCAGCCAAAGAGCGTCATGATTTCCCGCTGCGAAACGGAGACCAATGGTACATGCCCTTCACGGCGGAAACTGAAGTCACAGGTTCCTCTGATTACTTTGACCCTTCTGAATTTGATTCGGAGGAATCCGAAAACAATTCGTGGCAGGTCGTCAAAAACGAGGCCCCTTCAGAAGACGGTGACACCCCTCAATACACAGGTTGTGACGATTCATACAAGATTGCAGAATGGAATGAAACCGGCGTGAATACTGGATTCAACTGGTACTGCCCTGCGGTACGTGGAAGCGTATGGAATCGTATCATCAACTCGGCTGGATTTACCATCGACTGGATTCTCAAGACCTACAATCCTGCCGATTCCAATAGCGTCGTGCCTGGTTCTTCACCGGGTGGCCGAAATACGCAGATCGAGGTCTATACGGCATACTCTGCTACCCTGCCCAATTCAATGGAGCAAATCTCAATCGATTATTCCGTTGCTGGCTCCCCATCAATCCCGATCAAAAATACAAACCTTCAGCTGAGGTATGAACTTGCGGATACGATTCACAATCCAACCACCGACAATAACGGGCTGGCCCAAGTTCCACTCAACGTCTCTTCAGAGGTTGATGACACACCAAGCAGTGATGATCACACCAGCAACGGCGTGGTCGTCTATGACCCAGCCAACAAAATCGTTGGTGCCACGACCGTTGTCGTCGATTTGAGCGTCGTTGGCGTCGACCTTGTAGCCCAAGCAAATTCAGCCATTGTTGAACGAACCAGAGGTGGCGTCACAACAACCCTCAGTTCATCAATCGGATTCAATGCCCTTCCCGGCGACACCATTTCCTTCTCGCTCCCTGCTCAAAACCGTGGGGTGCTGACTTCACCACCGACCTACATGGAAATTCAGACGCCTGATGAAGCGACCGTCCGTGCTATGATTCCAGCCATTGAGCCCTACAGCGAGCAGCGCGTACAGGTGAATTGGTCGGTCCCTGAAACCTTGGCTATCGGATTCAAAACCATGCAATTTACCGTTGACCCAGACCAAAATGTCACCGCCGATGCAAACCGAAGCAATAACGAGGCAACACTCTCGATTTTCATCGGACGTTCGCCCACAGGAGATTTGATTGTTGATGAAGGAAAATACACCTTCGAGAATGTCACCTTGAACGCTACTGCCAGTTTTGACGAGGACGGAGGTTCAGTCGATTGTGTCTTTGAAATTGAATCGCGAATCGGCCTGGTCGACATCATCGAAGCACCCGGCTGTTGGACCCAGTGGAACTGGTCAAACAGTGGCTCTTGGACGGTGAAAGTTCTCGTGGTCGACGAGGAATTGGATACCGACGAAGTTCAATTGGAAGTTATTGTCCTCAACCGTCCGCCTGCATTCAACCTCACCCATCCCGAATCGGTCTTTGTTGAATCCAAAGTGACCGTTGAGGCCATCGATATTGTTGATATTGACACCTCGTCTCCCTCTGGCCAACAAGTATCCATAGCGTGGCCAACCCTTGACTGCGACGAAGGGTTGACCCAACCGACCTGTACCTTTACGCCGATGTTCGAAGGACCTGTTAACATCACTGCGGTTGCGACGGACGATGATGGTGCCAAAACGACCGCCTACTCATCCATCGATGTTCTCAACATTGCTCCGACCTTGGACTATCCACAACTGTGGAAAGGTGGAGAGGAACTTCTTCTCGATGAGAATGGTACGTGGCATTTGAATGAAGATGAGGTTGCCCTCTTGCGCGTCACGGCAGCGGATTCTGCCAACGATGCAGGTACACTCATCATCGAATGGCACCCATCTGCTGAATATCAAGATTGGACCATTACCAGCGTTGGCATCAGTTCCTCTGAGGCCGTTTCATGGCCAACTTCTGGCCCGCATATCATCCAAGTGCGCGCCATTGATGCAGACGGTGCGAGTTCTGACCCGCTCCAAGCCAACATCATGATTCACAACGTTGCTCCAACCGTAACGGGTCTTCCAATCTTTGAAGCCGTTGAGGAGGATGCAGAATACACCCTTTCAGTGACGGCCGAAGACACCGCATCAGACCAAGATTCCCTTGAGATTTGCTGGGACTTTGACCGCAATGTGGACGTTGATAATGACGGCATGGGAGACAATGACTGCGAAATGGAAGGTCTGTCGGTCTCAACGTCATGGTCAACTGTCGGCATGCAATGGATCACGGTGACCGTGACCGATGACGACGGTGAAAGCGCACAGCAATCAATGAACATAAGCGTCGTCAACAGAGCTCCTCTTCCTGAAATCTCTTACCAGAATCTCGCTCTTGAAAACTTGACAGAAGGTGACAACCTTACCATCAGCGGATTTGAAACCATTGACTCTCCAAGCGATAAAGCCATTCTCACATATCAGTGGGACGCATCTCACCTCGACACTGACCTCGACGGAAGTAAGGTCGGTGACGTTGATTACTCAGGCCCAACTTGGATTATTGAAGACCTTCCTGCCGGCACCTGGACCATCGTTCTCACCGTCATCGATGACGATGGTGAATCAGGACAAAGCGAGATTACAATTCTTGTCGCACAAGCACCAGCAGAAGGCTTCTTTGAAACCATCAGTTCCTCGGTTGGAACCACGACTGCAATGATCATCGTTGTCTTGGGCTTTGTGATTGTTGGACTCGTCGTCTTCTTGCTCTTTACTCGCCAAGGCAGTTCAAAAGACGAAGACTTCTCATCATTTGGACAACAGATGAACAGTGGTTTGCCTGCCATGGAGATGGCTCAGCCTGCTGCCGCACCTACCGTGGCACCTGCAGTCGTATCTGCCCCCGCAGCCGAACCTGCACTTCAACAAGAAGTCTACAACAGTGGACCTCCCTTGCCGGCGAGTGGCTTACCTGCGGGCTGGACAATGGAACAGTGGAACTACTACGGTGAGCAGTGGTTTGCCGCGAATCAGCCAGCACCAGCGCCTGTTCAACCCATAGTTTCACAAACACCTCCTACCCCTGCCTCAGACCAGTTGAGCTCGTTATTGGACGATTTAGACTTCTGAGGTACATCCATGGTCAATTTGTGGCATTTTTTCGGACTCCCCGACCCCGAGGGAAATGCCCCTGTGGCTCGACGCCGGACTCCAAACCCTGCTGAACAACCTGTTGCTCTTGAAACCGCTCCGGTGGCAGGTACAGAAAGCAAACCAAAGCCAGCCTCTGCAACGAAATCCAACAGTTCTGGTCTACGACCTGTGCCTCTTGGATGGACCGGTCCACTTACGCCCGATGGTGAACCCTTTCACGACCTCGGCATGGTCAGATCGCCACCTCTACCGCTTCCGACCCAGGCTTTACGGTACGTTGCACCCGATGAAATGAAACGAATTCACGCCCAGTCCATACTCAAAAGAGTGATTCAAGGGGATACTGTGATCGTAGACCTTCGCCCACTTGTCCATATGGACAGTCACCAAATGGCATGCAGAAGAGAACTCAAACACATGGGTGATCAGGCGGGGGTTGAGATTTTTGCACTTGATAATGAGGATAAATTGCTGATGATTCCCGGGCTTGACATCGTCGTTGACATGCAGAAGCGAGAATTGGGTTTGACACCCTTGCTGTGAATTTAGAGCAGCGATGCGAGGGCCTCAAGATGCTCCAAAGCACCTGAGGCAAGACCGAGTACGACTGATTCAGAACCCTCGATGAGCGTTGCATGTTCGCCCATGGGGCCATGAAGGTCATATCCTCCGGCTTTGCCCTTCCATGAGCCAGAATCAATGAGTTGAGAAAAAACTTCATCTGAAAATTCGGGGAAGGCCACAACGGCATGTTCACACCAGAAGGTCCACGTGCCGTTCCAATACAAACCGCTGGCCGTCCAAACTTGATGATGACGCCCTGAAAGACGATGGAGCATGACTGCTGCATGGGCTTTGCTGGTGGGTTTTCCGATGCTCAAGGAGTGGTCATCAGGGTCACTGATCATGGTATCTGCTACGAGGATGGCATCAAAGTTGGTGGATTCATTGAGCGCCGCAGCCTTTCGTTTGCAGATACTCAGAACTTGGGACTCCACCGTGCCGCTTGGCGGTGATTCATCAACACCATCAAGACCCTCTTGGTGCAATGACGGATAGATGGGTCGCAACATAGCCGCCCGACGGGGTGACGCTGAGGCTAACCAGAGTTTCATGCATTACCCTTAGAGCGAGGGGTCAAGGAGATTCCGCTTCATCATGAACAGGGGTGACCTTGAAGAATCGGAAGGTATAGCAAGGGCTGAGTGAGCCAAATGTCAACCTTGGAACGAATCCCCACCCATATTGAAGGCCTGGATGAAAACATGCAGGGAGGTATCCCCCAAGGTCACATCAGCATCGTTGCTGGTGCATCCGGTGCCATGAAGTCAAGTCTGACCTTCTCAATGCTCTACAATGCCGTGCTGTACGGTGAAACCAGTGGAATCTATGTGACGCTTGAACAGGGCAAGGATTCCCTCCGCTCTCACATGGCCAACATGGGGATGAACGTTGATGATCCGCGTGTACGAAACCGAATTGCGATCATCGATTTGGCTGACCTCCGCGTTCAACTTGACGAGCAAGGCATGAGTAACAGAGTTGACTGGATGGGTCAACTCATCAAGCAATTAACATCCTACCGTCAATCCATTGGGTTTGAACTCCTCGTCTTTGACTCCCTCGGGGCCTTTTTCACGTTGACCAAGATGGAGAATCCCCGTGATGAAATTTTCCGCCTCTTCGAAGCGGTACGCCGGTTGGAACTAACCTCTTTCTTCATCTGCGAAATGACCGGAGAAGACAACAAGCAATTCGGGGAATACGGTGTTGAAGATTATCTTTCAGACGGCGTTGTTCATTTGGTCATGGAACGACACGGTGACGACGTCATGCGTAAACTCGGCATCGTGAAGATGCGCCACACCAATCACATTCTTGGTTACAAGCCATTCACGTGGAAGCCAGAAGAACAGCGCTTCACGATTCTTTGAATCACTCGACGGTCACTGACTTGGCGAGGTTGCGAGGACGGTCGACGTCTTTGCCCAAATGCAGTGCAGTCGAATAGGCAATCAACTGAAGTGGGACCACCGTCAACAAAGGAGTCAACCACGGATGGATGCGTGGAACGGCGATTGAAACATCACCTTCGGATGCAATGACGTCACCTTCTTCGTGAATGAGAATAATTTTGGCACCTCGGGCTCGGCACTCGTGCAGAGCGGAGAGGGTTTTTTCTTTCAGGTGGTCGTTGGGAGCGATGATCACTACCGGGCTGCCTTCCTCCAACAGAGCGATTGGTCCGTGTTTCATCTCGCCAGCAGGGTAGGCAAGACACGGGATGTATGCCAATTCCATGAGTTTCAAGGCACCTTCTTTTGCTACTGGTGCGGAGAGGCCACGACCCAAAAAGAGAACCGATTTGGCCTCTGCAAGAAGAGCAACTGCTTCATCGATAGGGCCTGGGTTTTCAAAATAAGATTCCATCAGATGAGGTGCCTGTTGAAGTTGTTCAATGACCTCTCTACCTTTGGCCTTCGAGAGGTTGCGAGTCCTTCCCAATTGGGTTGCAAAGATGGTTAACGCTGCCACCATATTCGTGAAGGCCTTGGTGGAGGCCACGGATTGTTCAGGACCCGAGTGAATGTAGACTCCCTGGCCACAAAGTCTTGCAATGGTGGAACCGACGACATTGACGACGCCAAATACCTGTCCACCCTTGAGTTTGATCTCCTTCACTGCTGAGATCGTGTCCGCTGTCTCTCCAGATTGAGACACAGCGAGGTAAATTGCTTTTGGATTGATGACCGGGTCGTTGTTTCGGAATTCACTGGAAATATGTGTTACTGCGGGTATACGTGCCATTTTTTCAATCAGCATTTGACCAATCTCGGCGGCGATATTTGCTGTTCCACATCCAAGCAATCTCACATGTGGAGCCTGAATCATGGTGGAATGACCCAATCGCATGCCGCCCAAGCGGCCCGACCCCATCTCCCTGTCAACACGACCTGCGATGCATTGACGAAGCGCTTCGGGTTGTTCGTAGATTTCCTTATGCATGAAATGAGGCGAAGCCCCGAGGTCAGATTCCGACCATGAGTCTTCCAGAACGGTGACCGTCGGGTCGACCGAATGCCCTTTTCCAGTCACCATGGTCATGGAATCCCGGGTGAGGATGGCAAGGTCGCCATCCTCCATGTAAACCACTCGTTGGGTGTGCGCGGAGAGAGGGTGTGGGTCACTTGAAACGAACATTTCATCATCGCCTTGCCCGATGATCAAAGGGGAACCGTTACGGGCGCAAATCAAGAGTTCGTGGTCGACGAAAAGGATGGCCAATCCCCATGTCCCACGTGCGAGGGCGAGGGTTCGTTCCACTGCTTCTTGCGGTGTGGCCCCTGCAGCGAGTTCAATGCTCATTAGGTGGACAAGAACTTCTGAATCAGTTTGACCCACGCATTCGATGCCGTGAGATTGGACACGCCGATGAAGGGACCTGAAATTCTCAATAATTCCATTGTGGACAAGGTGAATCTTGCCGTCGTGAGAGGCGTGTGGGTGAGTGTTGACGAAGGTGACACCTCCGTGAGTGGCCCACCGCGTATGAGCGATTCCCATCGTACCGGGAACTTCTTCGGGCAAAACGGATTGAAGTTCTTGGACCTTGCCGACCGTTTTGTGCACCGTAATCTTGTCACCATCATGAATGGCAACACCGGTTGAATCATAGCCACGATATTCAAGGCGACGTAGCCCTTCAACCAATACAGGAACGGCTGGCCGAGTTCCTATGTATCCGAAAATTCCGCACATCTCTCTTCCTCACAAATCGAAGCCATCGCCACAGACGGGGCACTTGATGCGCTTCAACATCAAATCCTTCACGCTAAAGCTCGCTTGGCATGATGGGCATTTTGCTTCACGTTTCAGATCAGGAAGCGGCAAAGGTACAGGTTGAATTGGAGTGACTGGAAGAGGAAGTCCTTCGAGCGGTGGCAATTGTCCAGGTAAAGGAAGAGGGGGCAAGCCTTGCTGAAGGGCGGCTGTCATTTCGCCAATTTCTCGTTGTTGCTTGCGTTGCATACGGCGCTCAAGACGTGCATTCCCTTCACCATCCTCGAGTTTCTTTTCAAGTTCTGCTGCAAGCGTATCTTCTTCTTCAACGATCACCGCTACCGCAGATTCACTGACGGTCAATTCATCTTCATTCTCGTCGATCAGGAGCAGAGGGCCTTCGTCCTGTTCAATATTGACCATGATTTCAATGCTGTCCGTTTCCTCTGAGAGCAAGGCTTCCAATCCTTCAAGTTCCGTGTGAGAGCGTCGTACGCTGACAATGACGAACACGAGGAAGGATACGAAGACGATTGCCATGACGCCCAACAAGCGTATCTTGAATTCATCGGAATCACCCGGTAGGTACTCAAGAAGCGTCTCAAAGAGCCCCGGCGATTCAATGACGTCTTGGGAGCCGCTCAAGGAAACAACCTTGCTCAGCGAATAAGAACCAGCGGGTGTCATGGTGCACACAACGGTATCATCTTCCATCGTACCGATACCGAATGTAAAGCCTACGAAGAGCATGTTCGAGAGCCCTGGAGTTGCTTCACCGTCTTCATTGGCGATAAGACCCATACGCGAGACTGGTCCATAGACGTTAATCTCGTCGTGATAGAGGTAGACACCGCCTTTCTGATCAGACAAGGCGATTGTACTGACACCAGGGGTTGAAGTATGTATCACGTTATCATTTGACCAAATAGAATCTGTTGAGATGGTAGCAACAGCCGCTGTTTTCCCTTGCCCTTCAATCCAAGCCCCAATCAATCGGTCAGAACGATCGTCAACAAGGACATTGAGTTGCGGCGAGGTGGCTTCATCACCGATTGAATACTGGAAACTCCAGGAGGGTTCGTTCAATGCTCCGTGCGTGTACATGAGGCCAACGCGTTCCACTCCCGTAACGTCATCCCTGTATTCTTGATAGAAGATATGCAGGTATTCTTCGCCCAAACCAACAGCAAGTGGTTGGGCATCTGCTGGTTGAATGTCAATGTCCACGAGGACTGTCAAAGCATTGCCCCAGGAGGCACCGCGATCAGGTGTGGGAGAAGAGAGGACAAAGATGGAAGTGAGATCTTGCCAAGACCCTCCTGTTGACAAATCCCGATGGTATCCTGCGAGGACCATGGTTCCGTCATATTGATCAAATGTGAAGCCGTAATAGGAGCCTTCAGAGAGTTTGAGTGCCGGCATGTGGTAGTGTTTTGGCGTAGTTTTTCCAGCAGCCGAAATTGAGGTCATGGCGATATCGCTCAGTATGTAGCCTTCCAGATTCAAAGTACGTCGCGTCCATGCGAGTTGAACAAGTCCGTCATCGCGTTCATGAACGGCGAGTTCTCCACCCCACGATTCTTCAATGACAACGCCCCCTGGCATGCTGAGGGTTGAGGTGATGGTACGGGCGTGCAATTCACCATCAATGGTCGTGAATAGAAGCCCACCGTCGTCAAGACCAACGAATTCCACAGGCGTTTCACCGGTTGCCAAGGAGATGGGTACTTTGGCGCCTACATACAAATCCACTACCGTCACGTTGAACCGTAATTGACTGTGTTCAAGCTCAACACCTGAGCCACTGAGTACCGCTCTGTAGGCGATATGTCCAGGGTCGTAAACCACATCTGCAAACTTGGTGAATGCATAACCCGAGGTGGTACTTGAGCCAGGAACGAGGTTGAGTGTTTTGTCGTCAAGACGGCTCCAGCTGCCGACATCATCCAGCCAACGTTCAAGTCCTATGTTGAGACTCGTGGCGTCGGTTTGGCCGAGGTTGTCAAGCCTGATTTGGATGTCGAAAGGAGTACCAGGAGTTGGTATTTCGGGTTGGGTTCGCGATGAGCCTGCTAGGAAACGAAGCATGGGTTCAACCGGCCGAGGTTGGATTTCGAAACTGAAGGTGTAGACGTTGTTGTCTCTGTCAGCATCATCGTATTGCTGGGAAGGGTCGAGTGACAAGGTCACTTCATGTGTTCCGGCTTCAGTCGCCCACCAGTACAGCGTTGCTCGAACGCTCTCGCCTTCTTCAAGCGAGGTGACCTTACCTTCAGACGGATAGGTTGCGGAATCATCACCGGGACCATCGAGCCGCAGATAGACTTCGTTGGCGTCAAGGTCGCCAATGTTGCGAACACCAAAGCGTACTTCCAAAACGGTTCCAGCAACAGCACTGTTGACCGGCAGGCCTCCATCAAACACTTCAACTGAGCCTGAAAAGGTAAAATCAGGTGCTGCTGGTAGGTTATCCACTTCGTAGGTCCGCCGCAGCACCTCACTGGATACTTCTGATGCATTGATTGTGCGCACGCTGATTCGGTGTGAACCATCGGCAACCGATGCAGAATCCCACGTAAAGGACCAGGCTTGAATCCCTTCATCTTGCTCCGAGAGTGTGTCGCCAAGAACCCAGTCGCCGTTGTCAATTTTATATTCAACACGATCGTGTTCTGGACCTTCTACGATTCCGCTGAAATCAACGAAACCAACCAGGTTCGTTCCGATACCAGGTTCTGAAATCGAGATGGATAAGCGAGTGAGGTGGACGACTCGAACATCGATTGACGAGGCATCTCCAGCGGCATTGAGCGCACGAGCATAGACCAAGGTGTAGGCTTCATCTTGGTCAATCCAATCATCATCGACCATGAGGTCGTAATACCACTCTTCAACGGTACCGTCTGTGTCCAACCAATTGGTAAGTTCAGTACTGTCTCCATCGTCGTAAAACTGCTCGATTTTCACTTGGACTTCGAGGTAGTCGTTCTCACCCACATCCGTCTCCCCTTCAATTGACAGCGTATTGCCAGAGAGGTAGAGGGATTGGTTCGTTGGTGAGGACATCGTGACATCGTCTCCCAAACCGTCACCTCCGGGAGGTGGGTCAACGATGATGCCTCCGCCGCCCTCAAAGGGAGTACAAGCTCGGTCGAGCACACGGTCAAGGGCACAAGATGCGTCAACCAGGCCAAAGCCCCATTTGTCGTTCCATCGATTGGACACGCCCGGTTCAGAGGCTGAACCCCGTTGTTCAGATGAATTCCTGAGAATATTACGAATCTCCTCGGGTTCAAGGGTATCATCTGCATGGAGGAGTGTGGCAACGATGCCTGAGACCAGAGGGGTAGCCATGCTGGTTCCGTCTTTGGATTCATAATCATTGTCAGCAAGAGGACGTTCCGGTTGTCCGGGGAAGGACGGTCCTGTTGCAGCGGATGCTGAGGTGATACCGGTCCCGTAGGAGGTGATATCGGGCTTCAATTCGTCCCACTCGTCATCGTCCCCGTCATCAACACGCGGGCCATAATTCGTGTAAGAAGCAAGGATATCATCGGTCCGATTGACAGAATTTCGGTCGTCCACCGCACCGATAGAAATTGCTCCATCAGCGCTTGCAGGGGACGGGACACGCTTGCTGCCATCATTCCCCATGGCTACGATACAAACGATGCCGGCATCACGAGCGTCGTTGACAAGGCGTGCTTCGGCCCCTGAACCGTTATCCCCTTCATCGTCTGGATTGAGCGGTGAACTGAATGAACCAAAGGACATGGAAGCGACATCAATGCCTCGGCTTGAATCATTATTTCCCCAATCAGTATTTTTGTTGTTGATCATCCATTGAATACCATTGAGGGAGGCTTGCGAATTGGTACCGCCAGAATCTGTAAGGACCTTGATGTCAACCAAAAAAGCACCCATCCCCGAACCCGTATGAACACGGTTTGAACCTCCGGTTCCAAGAGCCGTTGCCGCAACGTGTGTGCCGTGGCCTTGACCGTCGTCAGGGTCGACCGTGCCGTCTGGATTTGAGGCAGAGGACGTGGCATCAAATCCTGCAACCCACTTTTGGTCGTTGTAACTGGTCGCATCGCTATCGGGCTCATCATCGATGTCATCGAAATCATTCAGCGCTCGGTGTTCATTGTCCACACCTGTATCCAAGATAGCGATGACGACCCCCTCTCCAGTGTAGCCGCGTTCGTAGGTGCTGGCCGTATAATCCTCGGAAGGCATGGACCGCGTTGCTTCGGTGGCTACTCCGTTGAAAGGAATCATTACGTTTTGCATCTCAATGACCACGACCGCTTCCAAATGATAAATGTCCATCAGTGCGCTCACAGGCACTTTGTCAACCACCAGGGCATCGATTGAATCCATCACCTGAAACCAAGCATTTCCTTCTTCACCGACCCATCCGTGGTTGTCAAGAACACTTCGAAGTGCTTCGATTTCGTATTCACCGGGATGCCATGCATAATCAACGATGATAGCGACTGTCTTTCGCCCGTCCGGCCCGATGATGGCAGTTGTTGAAACTGACGGTTCTCCTGCGAGTACGCGTTGAAGACGGTCATCCATTCCATTCCAATCCAAGTCGGGGCCGTAGCCTAACCACCACATCGGAGGTTCAGCAGAGGCATGCTCTCCTCGCTCAATGAGGCGTGTAGGGCGTTCACACAAGGCTTCGTCACAAAGCAATGGAGGTAAGCCATCAATCAAAATTGGAGCCTCATAGTCCGATGAAGGCTCCTGCAATGGTTGCTGAGCAAGAACCATGCCGCTCATGTCGGCAAAGAGGAAGAGAATGGACAAAAGAAGGGCACCAATATGCAATGACGTGCGCTGATTTCCAACCATCATGTCCACCCCGCATAGGTTTGGAGTGCACGGCTACCTTTCATTCTATCCACCCTTCGTCTACGAGGTGCCCCATTTAGGGTGCAGATTCACGCCTTCGGCCATTCAAGATGTTCAGCATTCGCTGAGCATTGCAATCTTGGGCCGCTTGACCGGACCACCATGCCCAAAGGTGCATCACAATGCGGACACACTCCTGCATTCGCAATGTGTTCCATCCATGCCATACGGGTTTCAGGCTCATCACTTGCTTGCATGAGATTCTTCAAGGCATTACGGAGATGCTTGGGGATGGTGAGGCCTTGCTCAGTCCACGGATCTTGGAGTGCGACCATGTCCACCATTTGTGATTTCATTCGGCGGCGCTCAGCAGTCACTGAATCTCGATGACTCGGCCCTCCGTCGACCACCCCGAGTCCAACAGGCCCTCCCTTGGCAACCAAAGGAAGCAGCGCATAAGCGGCGACAAAGCCACCAATGTGCGCCATGTGTGCAATGCCGGATGAAACGCCTGACTCCATGGTTGTGAAAGCACGCATCAATTCAATCCCAAAGTAGAGAAGGGCAATGAAGACGACGGGCCATGGACGTATCAACAGGAGAGGGAAGGGGATTTCATCTCTGGGCCATCCTGCGAGGTAAGCTCCCAAAAGGCCAAAGGCGGCACCTGAGGCGCCGAGTGCTGGAATGTTTGATTCGGCAT
Organism: Candidatus Poseidonia sp.; assembly: GCA_030829545.1. Classification (GTDB taxonomy): domain Archaea; phylum Thermoplasmatota; class Poseidoniia; order Poseidoniales; family Poseidoniaceae; genus Poseidonia. The sequence goes on from JAURAI010000002.1 coordinate 172,425, forward strand.
TGAATGCAATCCAACCGATTGAACCACCCAATAAGCCAAGAACGTAGATGATTCCAAATCGTTTGGTGCCCAAGCGTTGTTCAAGAGGCACACCCACAAGTGCAAGGATGATCACATTCCCCAACACGTGGGTCATGTCATTTTGGCTGTGGAGAAAGCCAGCAGAGATGAGCGTGTGCCAAAAATCGGGGGATGTACTTCTCACCGGAACCAAGACAAAATCGCTCCAGACCCAGTACTCGACCCATCCCCAAGAGGCAAATACAGCCCATAGAACCTGAACCACCGCCCCCAATAGGACGCTCACAGTGATCCCCATAGCGAGGGATGTTTTGCTTCGCACAGCATAGAACATCGGAGTTGTGACGGCTGCAAACCACAGGAGAAGTACGCCCCATTCAGCCGTGTCAAACAGGCTCATGGCGAAGGGCATGGAGGACGGTCGGGGGTGGACCTCTTTTGTGTTGCTGGAATGACGAGAAGAAAACAGGAGGGTTCATTCTTGATGTGCTTGTCCCCGTTTCATGGCGCAGCCACTTCTTGCCGTTGATGGCATCGAAGTTCGGCGTGGCATGAATGTCGTATTGAAGGACTTCAACCTCACACTGAAATCCGGAGAGGTGCTGGCCCTCGTCGGTGAAAACGGCGCAGGTAAATCGACCCTGCTGGAAGCATGTGCCCGATTGTTACCGCTCGAGCAAGGTCGAATTCTTCACGCTGATGTTGTCGTAGCAGACCATGAGGGCCGAAGACGCCCCAGCCCGCTCGTCCTTGGATTAGCTCTCCAAAAAAACGGAATGATGGGCAGTGAATTCGTTGCCGAACACCTAGCCACTGCGATGTCAATGAGTGGACACAGCGTGGACCCACTTCCATTTCTCCGAGCCTTTTCGCTGGAACATCGAGCCAATGATTTGGTCGCTCACCTCTCCCAAGGACAAGCCCGAAAGGTAGCCGTTTTGGCGGCGCTCCTACCGGCATTTGCAAGCAAGCAACCAGGGCTGGTTCTTCTCGATGAACCCGCAGCAGGAATGGATGAACAGTCGGTTTCCATACTGTGTGAATGGATTGCTCAACTGCGAATTCTCGGCCATGCAGTCATGATCTGCACCCACGACCAACGCATCGCAACGTGTGCCACAACGCACATTGATGTGAGCACATCAAAAACAACCGAAACAACTCCCAACGAGCCCACTTCAAAATCTGACACGAATTCGCAGCCTGTCAAAGCAATTTCACCCGCAGTCTTTGGATGGAAGATGCAGTGGCGAACCTTAGCGTGGCTCAATCACAACGCAGTTGCATCGTTGTTAACACTGGGAATTTTGCTGTCTTTTGGCGACCTCCTCCAAGGCCTCGAAGATATGCAGAGATATGGTTTTCTTCTCGCACCCGCTTTTGCAGCGGGGTTGTGTGGTGAGGCCATGGTTCAAGCGTCGAGAGAAGAACGGACGAATGCGTGGTGGCGGGCAGTCGCAAACGCCAACCCTCACAGCGGAATGCTCCCTTTGGCTCTCGGATGCTTGCTAACACTTCTCAGCAGCCTCAGTTTTTCCTACGCTATCGAACCAACCGCCATCATTGTTGGTGGCTTGCTGACCTTTTTGACCTGGCACACCATTCGCCTCCTCCATGAGGCAACCAATCGTTTGGCACGCCCGAGAGCGGTATTTGTCGGCTTGTTAACCCCGACCCTTATCCTCCCTTACGCCCTTCTTCTTGACCTCCTGAGCCGATAGGACAACCACCTTCAAGAAGGGCGACTCTCCGCCTCTATTCATGAAGCAGAAGGTTGGCGAGGGCTTGCTTTTTTTCGGCTTCGTAGGTATTGCATCCACGCTTCTGCTCGCATTGCTTTGGGCCCCAAGCGTCTCTATTGATGCTTTTGAATCACCTGCAGCACAACGAATTTTCTACTGGCACGTCCCTGCTGCATGGGCTGCCTTCATTGCCTTCGGGGCATTGTTCATCGGATCTCTTGGATGGTTGTTCAAACGTTCTGAACTCATGTGGCGCTTGCACACCGCTGGGGCAGAGGCTGGTTTGGCAACGGGTCTCATGACCGTGTGGTCGGGATGCGTATGGGGCGCTGCAGAATGGGGCACCCCGTGGGACTGGACGGATGTCCGACTCAACACATTTGGATTGCTCACACTTCTCGCAATTTACTTGGTATTGGGTCGTGCGAGTCAGCCGGACGGTGTTGAGACGAGGGATACCTTTGCTGCTTTCGGCCTCTATGGATTTGTATTGGTGCCAATCACCTACGTTGCCACGCGAATCTGGTCCATCCGCCATCCGGGCCCAGTTGTTGGAACTGGAGATGAAGGGTCCATCAACGGCGACATGGGCCTTGTGTTGTTGCTTGGAGCCATTTCGTTCACTGTATTCATCATCGGTCACATGATGAACTCAATGCATGTGACATCACTTGAGCAGAGGCTTGAACGGCTTCAAGCCACAATGGACAAGGTGATTTGAGATGGAGGGAATGACGTACCTAGCCGTTGCCTACTTTGGCATGCTCGTCGCTATCACCCTCTGGACCTACACGGTGGTGCAACGCAGTCGGCGTCTGAATCAACGCCTTGAGGCGCTCGAAGTAGCGATGACTGGCAGGTTTGAAAACGAGTGAAACAAGAATGCCCAAAAGGGGTCTTCTGTTCCATCTTCAAGCGAACACGTTCAAAGGTTGTAAGCGAGCCCCTTCAATGGGGAGATACATGACTGGGCGTCTCGGAGGTGAGTTTTGTCTTGTGTGTGGTGCAGATCCACCTCTCTTTGGCGACCGTATGTGCGAACCGTGCATGCGCGTGCGAACGACACTGGCAAAAGTACCCGAAAATGTCCCATGGGTGCGCTGCGCACGGTGTGGAATCGTGGAAATTGACGGCAAGTGGGAGAATACAACGGACAGTGAAGTCTGGGATGAATTGCTCCACCGAAATCTCGTCGTCCACGAACGCGCAGAATCAATTCAATTAGGCATGGAAGCAAAAACGGTCTCAGATCGGCACACGCTCTTGTACATCCAAATTGAAGGCGTGATCGACGACCTTCTTTTCCAAGAAGAACACACCATGCGCGCCCGAATGGCCAATGGTGTTTGTTTGACCTGTACCCGCCGTGCAGGCAATTACTTCGAGGCTACCGTGCAGTTGCGATCAAGTGCCCGCAGGCTCTCTGAAGAAGAATTTACGAGACTGCGAAAAACACTTGATGACGTTCTTGAAAAACTCTCAGACGACCCTATGTTCTTCATCACTTCAGAAGGGGCCGTCACGGGAGGTTATGATGTGGTTCTGGGCAGCAAAGGACTCGCACGAGCATGGGGCCGACATCTCATTTCAGAATACGGCGGCATGGTCATTGAAACCAATTCAACCGTCGGGCGCAAGGATGGCGTCGACGTTACCCGCCTGACACTCCTGTATCGCAAACCTGGGTATGAAATCGGAGATGTCATCGAATGGAGAGGACATACGTGGCGTCCCTCTTCCTGGACCAAGGATGGGGCGATCATGGAGCGGGTTGATCGCCGCGAACGTACTGGCGCAACCTGGAGAGACCTTGAGCAGGCCAAGGTCCTTGCACAAATGCACGAATTGGTGAGGGTAGATTTTATCACCGAAGATGCATCCGTTGGAGAATTTCTAGACCCATCAAATTGGAGGATGGAGTCGGTTCGTCTTCCCTACGACCACGAAGTGGGGCGGAAGGGCTTGCTCGTGCGCAAAGATGATGCGTGGTTAGCCCTTCCTCATTTCGCCATTGACACGCCTGAGGCCTCGGAGGAATCATGATGGAGCCCGAACACGAACCAACCCTCATCGACTTGGCCCACCGCTACGATTCTGAGGACATCATCGGATTCATTCGTTCTTTTGTCAATGATTTGCGCAGTGGCTTTGATGCCGTCAACACGGAACGTTTTCCCTGGCTGATAACCCTTCGTCAAGCACCGTGGTCGGGCGTGATTTGCCTCGGCATGGGCGGCAGTGGGGCTGGCGGCGATTTCTTGAGCGCACTCAGCGACTTGAAGGGAAATTGCCCCATTCACGTTTCCCGTGGCTACAGCCTCCCAGCCTGGTTTGATGCAACGTGGTTGGTTCTTGCCACCAGCCACAGTGGCAATACTGAAGAAACAGTTTCGGCGGCACAAACCGCCCTCGACAAAGGAGCCACAGTTGTTGTGATCGCATCGGGAGGCCATCTCGCTGGACTGCCTGAAACATCAGAACATTGCTACTTGATTTCAACCGTGGGTGGACAACCTCCTCGAACGGCTTTTGGCCACATTTTCAGCCGTCAACTTTCTTTTTTGGAAGCGCTTGGGCTTCTACCCGGCATGGGCGATGCGGAACGGAATGCGATGCTGCTCCGTCTTCAGGAACATAACGAACATTTTGACATCCTCAACAATCCCGAGGGGGACATCGCATTGCTTGCTTCGAGTTTGATGGAACAACCCATTGCTGTGATCGGTCCAAAGGAATTGTCGCCCGTTCTCACACGGTTCAAGAATCAAATGAACGAAAATGCGGCCCGCTTTGTACGGATTGGCGTGTTGCCTGAGATGAATCACAACGAAAGTGTTGCCTGGGGTGGAATCGGAGAAGAGGCCGACCCTGAGGCTGCCAATCAAGCACTGTTGCTCTTGACATGGGAGGGTATGCTGCCACGTGTTCGCCAACGACTCGACTGGATGGTAGCGCACGCTTCAACCGAAACGGCATGGAACCTCACTGGCGAGGGGGGAACTCTGCTTGAGGTCTTGTTGTACCATTGTTTGGTCATGGATTGGTTGTCGACGACGTTGGCCTTGCTTCGTGGAAAGGACCCTGCGGCCATCGCCCCAATTTCTTCCCTGAAAGAGCACTTGAATTCAATTCAATAAAGCGGCCCGCAAATGAGGCGTGGATCGGGAAACTGCTGAAGAGCTGCTTCTCGGTCGGCAGGCCTGACAACGCCTGGTAAATCGCCGTCTTCGGGAGGCTTCCAAGCCATCTGTACGTGTACGTGGGGAGGCCAGCCGCCGTTTTCGTCTTCATGACCCAAGCGTGCAATTACATCGCCCGCTTCAAACCTATCACCTGCAGTCCAATCTTGAAGACTGTCCCAACTCAAATGCCCGTAGAGAACCCAAAACGTGCGTGCTTCTTGCATCTGTTGACCGCCAACAGCATCGGGTAAGGAGAGGTGATGTTCGGTAATGAGTGTTGGACCATAGGAGCCCGGTTCATCGTTCATAGCAATGGCGAAAATCTTGCCGTCTCCAAAAGCGTAGACGGGGGTGTCATGGGGTGCACCAAGGTCCAGCCCCACGTGATGGGTGCGTTCGCCTTCAAACAATTCAGTGGTGTACATCATCGGACGGTTTTCATCATAACGGCCTACTGAATATCTGTACGGAGCCTTCCAACCGTCTGGTGAAGGACGAGAAAAATCATGCACCCAATAGGATTCATCAAAGAGAAGCGTTGGATGAAAAGCATGTGATGGCTCATCCATGCCATGCAGACAAGGGGTTTCTACTTGAGGTTTCGCAGAATACTCAAGTCATGCCTGTGATGTGCATCTCTCATGCTCGGTAGCATTCTCGTGCTTTTGGTGCCGAGTTTGCTGCCGGGTTGGGCGCTTGCATCGGTTCTCGACGGCAGTGGTGACCGTTTGCGGAAAGCCTTGCTTTCACCAGCACTTGGATTGCTGCTGCTCTACGGCGTATCGGGAGGTCTTCTTTTGCTCAATGTGTGGTCTCTTTGGGCGATGGTCATTGCCTTTGCCGGCCTCAATGCAGTCGCTTGGAGGCTGGTATATGTTCGTCATGAAGAAGTATCACAGCGCAGCCATTGGCAGCGTCTCGAAGCGGCCATGCACGGCGAGGTCAGTGAAACGATTACCGCGACCATCAGTGAAGAGGCTGGGGTGCAATTGGAATTTCAGAAGAACCGCCACCTCCCTTTGATGGCGCTAAGCCTCGCAGTTGCCGGCATCGCCTTGCTCAGCCCCTTTCTCCAAACTTATCCATTCGGCGTGGACTGGATTGGTTTTGCTGTATTGAGTCAGCAAATAGCCGTGGATGGTAATTTGATGTTGAGTGGGACCAATGAAGGGTTTTGGACGTACCCCCCTGCATTCCCATCGCTTGCATCGTGGGTGGTTTCCATCACTGGAACCGATGCAGGACAAGCCGTTTTCCATTTGGGACATTACACGCTTTTCGTCCTTCTCATCGGCCTCATGGGAGCGTTTGACCGTCACGGTGCAGGCGCTTATGCCGTCCTTTCCATGGGCTTGGGTTTAGGATTATTTGCCAAGACCTTTGATTCAGGTTACCCAAGCGTAGCCAGTCAACTTGGTCTCATCGTCGGCGTCTTGGTACTTCTGCGCCCAAGTCAAGAACGCCAGCGACATCACACGCTGGGCCTGTGCATGGCGTTGCTGTGCATCGCGATGATTCACCCCACGGGAGCCATCTATCTGGCCCTCTTCATGCTCAGTCACGTGATTCATGGATTCAAACTGGACGACGAGGAGCATCAAGAATTGGTTCGACGCTTTGCTTACGTGGTTTCTGCCTTCATCACGTTCGGGTTTGCCCTTGCTCTCCTCGTGATCGCTCCACGTTTGTTCGAAGAGGCGGTATTTTCTGAATACGGATGGCAGGGTGGTCGTCCGCTTTTGGTATACAATGGATTTGTGCTTCTCGCAGCCATGTTCGCAGCCATTGGCCTGCGAGCGACCCTCGAAGCAAGAATCATCACGACCTGGTTTGCCTGTCTTTGGCTGCTGAGTTGCGTCCACCTTGTTGAAGGACTGCAAAACATTCCCATTCTTTCGCTTCTCTCCTACACCCTTTATTCCATGGCCCTGCATGCATTCCACGTTCCGCTAGCTCTCTTAGTGGCCCTTTGGTGGTCCCCCAAAACCAACTTAACACCCGTGAACGATGATGTCGAAATAAAGTGGCCATCCATGCCAGAATCTGTTGGTCTTGTCGTATTGAGTGGCGTACTTATCGGCGCTTTATTCGCACCATCAATCGCGTTGAGCCTGTCACAACATGATGAATTGCAGGCCGTCGCTCCCGGCGACCACGCATTGCGAGAACGCCTCGGTGAAATCGAAGGAGCCGTTTACACTGAAAACATGCACTGGGGCTATGTTTGGAATGCTCCCGAAGGTGTTCAAACAACATCAATTCCAACTCTGGGGCTCGTCTACTTGACGGCAGGAGAACAAACCAATGCCACACGCGCCATTTACGCAGACAATGTCAGTTTTTTTCGCTCCCAAAACATGAATCATGCTCTTACGTCTCCTCTTGGCAGCATACAATGGGCTTTGGCCGTCTCCCCCTACTGGGAGCGACTCATCGAAGTCGACGGCGCTGCTTTGTGGGCGCTGGTTCCAGAAGGAGATGCTGATGTCAGTCTCCTAAGCGGCATTGATGGCGAGGATTGTGTAGCATGTGTTTCCAGACTTGACCCGTGGCGAGACCATCGATTCCGAGACCCAATGAACCTCGGGGACGAACGACCATTCCTTGCTGAAGGCACCCCTGCAAAGGTCAAGGTTTCTTCACCAACAGCAGCGACAAAGCTCTGCATGACCTACGAAGTCATCGGCGAGGTCAATGGTTTGTACATCCAATCAAGCAGTGGTCTCGAACGACCTTTCCACGCACTCAGGCAGGATGCAGGCTATCATCAGAGATGCTTTGACCTCGATGCCGATAGCAGCATTGAGCACCTCAATATTTCATGGAAGGCAGATGAACCCACGCGTTGGGTCAATCCACTCGGTTTGTCGGGCAGAGATACGGTCCTGATCGACCGTACGGGCGTCAAGTTTCACTGGATTGAATGGCAGGGGGCGAGTTCGTGAGCAAAAGCCATGAAGATATGCATGCTAGCCCCCACATGCAACACCTCGTTGTTCTCCTTCCCGTGCTCAATGAAGCACTCGGGTTGGATTGGGTGCTCAACAGGCTCCCAAGCGACGCGCTCAAAGCCATGGGTTTCTCAGTTTCGGCCCTCGTGATGGACGGTCACAGCACCGACCAAACACGTGATGTTGCAGCAGAACATGGCGTTCATTTCCTTGAACAACACGGGCATGGAAAGGGAACTGCAATCCGTCATGGTTTCCGTGAAGCCCTCAACATGGGTGCCGATGTCGTTGTCATGTTGGACGCCGATGGCACCTATGCACCAGATGAGATGACCAAACTTATCGCTCGTCTTGAACGCTATGACGTGGTGATTGGAGACCGTCTCAGTGGCAACATTGCACCAACGGCGATGACTCGTATGAATTTCGTTGGCAATCACCTCCTCACTTGGTTTGCAACCGCTCTTTACGGCGTGACCACCAAGGATGTTTGCTCTGGTTTTTGGGCCTTCAGCCAACGAAGCATTGAGACGTTAATGTTGAACAGTGTCTCGTTTGAAATTGAGGCTGAGATGTATGCAAACATGGTCCATCAAAACATTTCCTTCGGTTACCACCCGATTTCATACGGCCCACGAATCGGAGAGGCGAAATTAGGCTCCACTGCAGACGGTTGGAAAATTCTCCGCAAATTGGTCACGCGTCGTATTCTTCCCAACCCAACCTTGTGATGAATCCAATCCAAGACCTCAAAACAATGAGGGAAATGCGAAAGCCATGCACCGGCACAAAGCGATTGTCCTTGGTGCTGGTGGGCTGGTTGGTCAACGGCTTCAACAGCGACTCGTGAGCCATCCCATGTTCGAAATTGTTGCCGTCGCTGGAAGCCCATCGTCTGCTGGACGCTCACTCAGCGACATACCTTGGCGATTGGATGAACCCCGCCCCGCACTGCCGGAAACGATTGTTATTGATTCAAATGCGAAGGATCTGGTGCAACAATGCCATTCAATGGGCGTTGAATACGCTTTTTCTGGCCTGCCGTCATCGATTGCTGTTAAGGTTGAGAAGAACTTGGTAGACGCTGGCATCACTGTGTTTTCAAACGCAAGTTCGTACCGCAGAGCAACGGGCGTTCCACTCATCATACCAGAGGTCAACCCGCATCATTATCTTGAGGCCCGCCACTATTGTGCCACCAACTGCACGCTCATCCCTCTTGCTTTTCCCGTTGCTGCTCTCGCCAAGATCACGGACATTCAATCCATCAACATGCGCAGCGAACAAGCCTTGTCAGGTGCAGGTTGGGAACTCCTTTTCGACGAAGAAGCATTGGCAGGCCATGTCAACCCGTCCATCGATGGCGAGGCTGAAAAGACGGCCGCAGAACTTCTCCATGTGATGGGCAATCTCTCCAACCAATCGGTCGTTCCTGCTGAATTTCCTCTCGAAATCAATTGTGAGCGTGTTCCCCGACCAAATGGCCATCAAGTCTTCGTTGAACTCGTCACCGGCGAGCCCTTGAATGAGCAACAAATTATTGATGCGTTTCGTGGATTGGGCTTGCATCACGACTTACCCAGTCGTCCGAATCAAGCCATCCATATCGTTGATCAAATCGATGTTGACCTCCACCTGTGGAGTGATGGAACATCATTCAATGAACGTCCCGAACCGAGCAAGGACCTGAAAACCGGCATGGCCGTTGTGGTGGGTGACCTCTCTGTGGAGGGATGCACGATTTGCTTCAGTTCATACTCTCACAACACCGTGCGCGGGGCTGCAGGTGGTGTTGTCTATTTGGCGGAATTTGTTCTCGCAAATACTTCGTGATTTCAATTCGGCATCCCTAAAACACCGTTCCCCCTCCACTGAACAGGTGCGCCAATGGGAATCACTGCGATGATACCGGACATGACCATTGGGCAGTTAACCCAAGAGGCATCCAGTCGGTGGGGTGAAATTTGGGACCCAAACGCAACCCGGATGCGCATTCTCTTACTGTGCCCGCGTAAAGAACGAAAAATGATGGAACTGCACGGCGACATGGTTGAGCACGGCCAACCTGTGATGGCAGTCTTCCACCGCCCCAGAGCGGAAGCTCCTCTCCTCGAGGAGCAGGGTTTTGATACTCGGGCTGCTTCTTTCCAATTTGTTGATATTTCCACACCCGACCTCGGCCCGTGGATGCAACATATGGTTAGCAATGAAGGATGGATTCGTGGCTCGATTGAAATCGCATCAACGCCATTCTCTGTAGGATTGCCATCCCAACGACCCTTTGAAACCGAACGAACACTCTACTTCCGACACCCTTCACTGCCTGCGCTTGAGAGGTATTACCTGCCTTTCCCTGTGGAATCGCTCCCTGGAAAGTGCTTTGTCAGCCTACCGCGAAGAGCCGCTGCTGAAATGGCTCGCCAACAAGCGGAAGTCTTGGGAATCGGTCGTTTGGAAAAGCCCGCCCCTGAACCTGAACCTGCTCCACCAGAGCCACCTGCACCAAAGGTTGAGCAGCAACCTGCTTCCGTTGAAACACCCGAGGAACCTGCCACTCCGGCAACTGAACCTGCTGAAAAAACCGAAGAAATCGCTGTTCCGTTGCCGCCCTCTGCGAGCCAACAGGACGACTCAATGAACGAAGCCAATGCTGAGCAGATACCACTCCCTACTCAAGCAGAGGCGCCACTTTCTGAAGAAGGAACTTCACACGTGCCTCAAGAGGATATCGCACTTCCCGAGCCGACCCCCGACCCAGAGCCGGACCGAAGTGACCTTGAAATGGATTTACGCGCCTTCTTCCAAGAACTGATCGATGCTGGTGTAGAACCAAGCGAATTCATGGATGATGCACGTTGGGAAGACCTCAACGAACGCGCCCTCGCTGAACATCTCGAAACATGGCCCATCTTGTTGGAAATGACTGCCATGGGCCAATAAGATTGAAGATGAAGAGGCCATAGCAAAGACGAGGGAGCGACATGGGATTTTGCATCAATTGTGGACAGCAACACCATGATGGCACTCGGTTTTGCCGCTTTTGTGGCAACCAACAACCTGGTGAAGCCTTGCTCCAACGCCTTCGAATTGAAGCACAGCAAATTCATGCCATTCGTCTCCAGATGCAGGCTCAACAACAAGGCAATCCCTATCAGCAACGTCGCTGGTGAAGGGCATGCGTCCCAAACATTTGGCGATTCAGCTCTCTCGATTAGCACCTCATCCATGCTTGCGTGTTGAACTGGAACAGTACGCTACTGAGGGTGACCTCGCAGCGTATTGGATGCTTGCGGTTGACCAAACCGATGGTTTCGATGGACTGCACGTTGTTGATTTAGGAAGCGGAAATGGCATTTTAGGAATTGCTGCCCTGCTCTTAGGGGCACGGAAGGTGACCTTTGTGGAAACTGACAAGGACGCTCTGGTGGTGTTGCATTCCAACATCAACAGTCTGGACCACCCACTGGCTGGTCAGGCCGAAGTAATAGAAGCACACATTGGCCAAGACGAACTTGACCTCTCCTCGGTTGACTTGATTGTCATGAATCCTCCTTGGGGTGTTCAATCGGCCCAGGCTGACCGCCCTTTTTTGGAACTCGCTTTCAATTCCAATGCCTCGGCAATTCACATCTTGCACAGCGAGAAAGCAGCACATATTGAGCCCCTTGCAAAAGACAATGGATGGCATTGGGAGCACATCATACGTACCGTCTTTCGATTACCACCGACCTACATGCACCACAGCCAACGACGCGGAGATACCGAGGTCATGTGCTGGCGTTTTCACCGACCCGGTGATGCCCGCTTGCCTCAAGATGAATCCTAGCCGGCCCGTAAGGGGGGTTGAAAAGGAAGGAGCCCTCGCCTACAATTAGCGAAACAGCGTGCGACTCACACCGAGCCACGTCGCTAAAGGAATGATTACAATGACGGCGAGCCTCGTCACCCCGGGAAGCATCATCGGCCAGGAAGGCCAACACGAACACGGCGAAGGAACCTCAGTTCACGGCGGAAACATCATCTCAACGGTGGTTGGATACGTCCATGTCAACGAGGGCACCATCAATGTCACAGCCTCAAAGCCCATCGTTTCACCTGTGGTAGGCGACACGGTTCTTTGCGAAATTGTCAAACTCAATGAAAAGAATGGCGAGGCCATGGTTCTGTGCATTGAAGGAAAACCCGGTTCCATCCAACCCCAGCACCTCTACGGGCAATTCTTCGTCACTGGTTTGGTTGACCGATTCATGCATCAAACTTCTGACGCACTCCGCCGTCGCGACGTTTGCCGCGCAGTGATTAAGGAGGTTGAACCGGTCGTCCGACTCGATTTCCGAGAACGTGATGACTGTGGCGTTCTTCACGCTATTTGCCCACCTTGTGGAGACACCCTTGAAGCCCACCTTGATGGAGACTGGAACGTTCTCTGCCCTACATGTGGCTACCAATCTTACCGCGCTCTTGCTGACAATTTTGGAGCAGGTTGGGCTGAACTTGACCAAGGATCAAGCAGCCTCAACAATGCTGGAAAGCGCTGGGGAGCAGCAGCCGAAGCCATGTTCGCTAAGGGACCCGCAGGCCGTGCCACCTTCATCGCAGCAGATGTTCGTGAAGACGGTCGTGAGCGAACTTACTTCAGATTTGAAGGCCAAGCCGGCGATGGACGTCGAGGTCAACAACGTGCAGCACCAGGCACACGACTCTTCGTGGGCGGACTGCCTCGTGAGATCGGAACTGATGAATTGCGTGACCTCTTTACCAAGCACGGCGATATGACCGACTGTATCGTACTCACTGACGACGCTGGAGTCAATCGAGGCTTCGGCTTCGTCACCTATGCAGACAAGGCCATGGCTGAAGCAGCCATCAGCGCTCTTGACGGACACCGCATCAATGGACGACGCATCGGTGTTCGAGATGCTGATGATGATGAAAAGAAAGGCAACAAGAAGGAGCGCAAGGAGCCTCAAGGATTGAAACTCTACATTGGCAATCTGCCCTTCACAAGCACCAGTGAACAACTCAACGAGATGGTCGGGGCTCACGCTACCGTGAACGAAGTAATTCTCGCCACCGGACCGGGTGGCAAACCCAAGGGCTTTGGCTTTGTATTCATCCAAGAAAAGGACAAGGGCGAAGCGGTCGTCAGTGCGCTCAACAACAGCGAAATTGATGGACGACGCATCAAGGTCGATATCGCCAAACCCAAAGGCAGCAAGGGTGGAGACCGTGGCCGAGACGGGAATAAGGGTGGAAAGTCCTCCCGAGAAATGCAAGCTCTCCGAGAAGAAGAGGGTGGAAAGAAGCGAAATCGCCGCTCTCGTCCAAAGAAGGATTGAAGGGGCACAGTGCCTCGCTTCCTCCATGGTTGAACCCTCCGAGCCGACGTGGTTGGTATTGGACGGGTATGAAGATGAACCTGCAGCCTTCGGCGTACCGCCTTATGTTGGCTTTCACATCCGCTATGTCTGCGGCGTATTGGAGCAACACAAGGTCCCGTACACCTACATGACCATCGATCAGTTCAGGCAACAGAAAAAGCAAGACCCTGAGGGTATGAAGCGATGGATTGGTGCTCAACTCGGTTGCATTTGCATTGCGGGTGCCGTGGTGCCAGGGAAATATTTGCGAGGCGCTCCGATTTCGCTGCGAGAAACTCAGGATTTGATTCGAAGCCTTCCCGCTGGAATGCCAGCCCTGTTTGGAGGTTGGGCCATTCGAGGGTGGAAGCAACAAGGATGGACGCCTCTTCGAGCCAATCTCTTTCTCGCCGTTCAAGATACGGATGCAACCTTGAATCACTATCTCACCAAACAAGAATGGAAACATCAACGACGTACTGCGGAACAGTGGACTGCATGGGCTCACGCCGGTGCTAGCAGTCAAGCGGTGACCCTGCATCCCGATCGAGCAACATCCGAACGCCCTGGGCCACTCACCTACGAGGTTGAAGTCTACCAGGGTTGTGTGCGCTACAGACGCGGTTGTAAGTTCTGCATCGAACCCAAAAAGGGCGTTCCGATTTGGCGTACGCCTGAAGACATCATCCAAGAAGTCAAACTTGCTCATGATTCTGGAGTTGAGCACGTACGTTTGGGGGGCATGACCGATACCTACACCTACATGGCGGAGGGTGTGAAAGAATTGGAATACCCGATTCCGAACCCAGAGCCAATCGCCAAACTCCTTCACGGTTTACGGGATGATGAACGGCTTGGAATTCTTCACACCGACAACGGCAACCCCTCAATCATCGCCGAGAATCTGGAACCCTCCGAGGAGATTACCAAAACGCTCGTTGAGACTCTTTCCGACGGCGCCGTCCTGTCCTTTGGTTTGGAATCGGCCGACCCTAGCGTTCACGAAGCGAACTGGCTCAACTGTGACCCTGCCCAACTCAAGACGGCGATTCGCCTCATCAACAAATACGGGAGCGTGAGGGGTGAGCGAGGCTTACCCAAACTGCTTCCAGGGCTCAATTTCATCGCAGGGCTCAACGGAGAGACCGAAGCAACCTATGGAATGAACATGGCGTTATTGCGAGACATTCGCAGTGAGGGGTTACTGCTGCGCCGCATCAACATTCGTCAGGTGGAAGGTGAAGGATTCCAGGAGATCCCATCAGAAGCATTCACGACCTTCAAAACCGAATGTCGGGAAGAAATTGACCGTCCCTTGCTCGAAGAATTATTTCCCCTCGGCGGAACCCTACGGGACATTCATTGGGAAGCACACGACGGACGAACTCGCCTCCCAGCACACAGCGAAAAACAGCATACAGAACAGGCAGTCCACGGGAAAGCAGGGATTACGTTTGGTCGCCAAATTGGCGCTTATCCAATCCTCGTTGGTGTGAAATATAAAATTCCACTCGAAACTCAATCGGACATTATCGTCACCGGACATGGTGCACGCTCTATTACTGGGGTTGAACTTGGCATCAGCCCAACAAGCATCACGGAAAAACAGCTCGCAGCAATTCCCGGTATCGGAGATAAAACAGCATGGGCCCTCATCAGTGCTCGTGTACGTGCGCAACGAAAGAAGGGCGACCCCTTCCCCTATGAGGGAGTCCAAGACTGGTTTAAAGCTGCAAAAACACCCTACTTAGAATCCTTTGAACCGTTCTTTTCGCCATCTATTCACTTTGAATAGTACTTTATTCATTCCGAATTAATGTTATTTTTGACCATTACGATAGAACCAAAAGCCATCAACAAATGCGGAGAGGCATGACCAACCGTACCGCCTATGGATTCGCCCTTCTCCTCCTCGTGCAAGCGATGTCTGCTGCTCTTTACGTCCTGCCAACAGAATACGAACAGAATGACTGGCAGGGACCCGTTTTTGAAAGTGGAGCACGTTCAAATAATTCGAGTTCAGGTTGCGGTTACGACGTTAATTATACCTCGCTGTATACCAATGCACCGGCCTACGTCCTCTCAACGAGTACGGTCAGCGTTTGGATCAATACATATTGTGACCTCTTGAACACCCCGATGTACCTTACTGCCTCTCTGGCAAATCAAAACAACGGATCTACGTATGGCGTTGCAAACGCATCAT
The DNA here is from genome assembly GCA_030829545.1 of Candidatus Poseidonia sp. Taxonomy (GTDB): domain Archaea; phylum Thermoplasmatota; class Poseidoniia; order Poseidoniales; family Poseidoniaceae; genus Poseidonia. The sequence goes on from JAURAI010000002.1 coordinate 187,887, forward strand.
ACAACGGCAGCAACGTATCTTTCAGCAGCAATTGGAGTATCCCCGCCTCCACATTAGGGGTCGGCAATTATACGCTAACGGCCACATTGCAGTATTATGATGGTTCAACTTGGACAACGATTGAAACGGACACACACAATTTCTCAATCATCGCCCCAGTCACAAATCCGTGTGGAGTTGACCAAAACTCTGCCTCCATCTATGCCTACTCACACTCAACAGGCTACCAACTCGGTTCTAATTTCACAGGAGCCATCTCAACATATTGTTCCATCACCAACGCTACCATGGTGCTTGATTGGACCATTCGTTCCCTGACGACCAACGCATCCATCGATAGTGGTTCCTTCAACTGGACCGGGGTCAATACGTCCGTTGGGCACAATGTTACGTCGACTGCACTCGCATCCATGGGAGTGGGCAACTACAGCTTTGAGGCCACGTTGAGTTGGTACAACAACTCTTCAATGGCGTGGGAAGTACTTGATATCGATTCGTATGCCTTCTTCGTTTACAACAATACGAACAGCGGGCCCGGTAGCCTTGGTTGCGGTTATGACCTCAACTATACCGACCTGTATGCATATGCGCCCTACTACGGAGTAGTGAACCAATCCATTGACACCACGATGTACGTACAGTGTCCTGTTTACAACGCATCAATGTTCCTCAACTACTGGATTTACGATGCGAGTAACACCACCTTGGATTCAGGAAATTATTCGTGGACGGCTTCGACCAATCAGACCTGGCATTATTGGAATGCTACGTCATTAGCAGCGGGGAATTATATCTTCCATGTTGAACTCTATTCAAACGGCAGTTATGTTACCAGCGACAGCGATGGATTCACCGTCATGAATAACAGCACCGGGAACAATACTGGAGGAAACGGTCAGGTGTACGTTGACATCGATCATTCCGGCTACGTGTACGAGCATCCGAACGGAACTGAGGTGTGGGCTTCCGGTTCCGATGTGTACGTTGAGTTCACCAGCGGAAACCTGACGGTTGGCGAGAACTACCAACTCATTTGGAACCTTTCGGATTCAACATGGAATGCCGGTGTCTATGCGTATGACTGGAACATTAACTGGAATGCAACCTCAACCACCAGCATCGAAAACAGCACCATCAGCGGATTGCCCGATGGCGTGTATTACTTCCATGCCACCCTGGTGAACCAAGGTTCGCATGTGGCCACTGACATGACCATGATTCAGGTCGGGAACAATACTGGTGGTAACAACACTGGTGGTAACAACACTGGCGGAAACAACACTGGCGGAAACAACACTGGAAACAACAGCGTGCACAACGTTGCACATTGCTTGCACCTCAGGAACATCAGCGTTGATTCTTCGTACTATGTCTCTGTGGACCTCGAGAACACTTGCAGCACAGACATCAATTATCCTGGCATCAATGCCTCAACCAATGATCCGGGCGTATCAGGCCTCTCTGATACTTGGTGGTATCTTCTTTGGGCTAACGGCACGTACAACTCAGGTTGGCAATTATCATTCAATCAATCGGTTCAGAATAATACGTTGATTACGTTGAATTTCAATGCCACGATTCTCAATTGTGGACCGAATGGTTACCATGCTTGCCCGAATTCAATGAATTCAAGTTCATCATACCAGTTCACTTACATCACTGCAAGCGGAAACAGCACCGGTGGCAACAACACCGGCGGCAACAACACCGGCGGCAACAACACTGGTAACAATACCGGCGGTAACAACACTGGCGGCAACAACACTGGCGGTAACAATACCGGCAACAACACTGGTAACAATACCGGTGGCAACAATACAATCCTCGATGCAGACGGTGATGGAGTGCTCGATGCAGATGACCTCTGCCCGAACTCAACCCCCGGCGTGAGTGTTGATTCAACCGGTTGCGAGGCAAGTGTTCAACCCGTGAACAATGCTCCTGAAGTGACCAACGTCATCATTACACCTCTGATCGCTACCGTGGACGATACGCTCAGTTGTGGTTATTCAACCACCGACTCAGACGGTGATGCAGTGACCACAATCGTCACATGGGCCGTCAATGGTAGCATAATCTCCACCGGTTCGGACACCCTCACTGGTGGTTTCGGAGTCGGCCAAACCGTCACCTGCACGGTGATTGCAAGCGATGGTGCAGCCTCAAGTTCACCATTTGTCTCATCGACCATCATTCTCCCATCAGGTTCTGATGAAGTCGTTGAGGACGCGAGTGGCCTTTTGCCATCACTGAGCATGATGGGGACATTGGTCGCCATCGCCTTCGGCGTAGGCCTCAGCCGTCGCCAAGATGATTGAGCACGAAGCACTATCAAACCCCAATGGGTCGCCTTAGTGTGAGCGTCATTGAGCAATTGAAGGATGCCGCACGACGATTGTCAGTCGTCTGTGATGAAGCCATTCCTAGCCTTGAGGGCGGCGGCCACGTTGCTCATGCGACCAACCCCTTGAATTATGCATGGCCACATCATGAGCAATACCTCGAACAATGGGGGGGCTTGGGGGCGAAGACCTTGCTGTTGGGGATGAATCCAGGACCATGGGGCATGGCACAAAGCGGTGTGCCTTTTGGGTCAACCGAGATGGCGAAGACCTTTCTCAACATTGAGCCGCGTTCCCTGGTCACACCTTCGAACGCTCATCCCAAGCGACCAATAGTTGGATTGAGTCTTGAGCGACAGGAGGTTTCGGGCCGCCGTCTTTGGGAACTCATGAAAACCTTGTACGGCACACCCGAGATTACCTTTTCCAATCTTTTTGTGGTCAATCACTGCCCGCTTCTCCTGCTTGGCGAGCGTGGTCAAAACATTACACCCGACAAATTACCCAAGTCCCTCATTGAACCCGTATTGGAAGCCTGTGACGAACACCTCCGTGAGGTCGTGGACATCATGGGCATCGAACGAATTGTCGGCGTGGGGGCCTATGCTGAAAAACGGGCACGACGCGCCTTTGGAGCTGGAAAAAAGGGGCCCGGAAAAACTGCCGATCAGCGTCAAATTGAGATTACTACATGCTGGCATCCAAGCCCGGCAAGCCCGCTTGCGAACCGAAACGAAGGGGCCGATTGGCGAGAAAATGTCACAAATGTTCTCAAGCAAATGACGGGGTGATGTTCAAATGCTCCTTGGTGCACAGGAGTCGCATGGAACCTTTTGAACTCGCATGGGACCGCCAGCCGAATGACCGACAATGGAAGAAGCCTGAGGGCGATGACCCTCGTACGCTGTACCAAATGCTCATGACGAGCGTTGACCGATTTGGTGATTTGCCGTGTTTCGGTTATATCCCTAAAAAGGACATGCCACGTACCCATATCGATTACAATCAATTTGGAGAACTTGCTACCTCGATTGGCAAGCAACTCAATGCTGTGGGCGTCAAGGGTGGCGACCGTGTTGCGTTGATTCTCAACAATTCTGTTGAATGGGCCGCCATCGCTTACGGAGCAAACGGCATCGGTGCAGCCTACACCGCCATGTACACCCATCAACACGGACAAGAATGGGCCTACATTCTCAACGATTCAACGCCCTCTCTTCTCGCCGTTGCAGATACAACAGTGCTCGACAAACTCGTTGAAAACCTGCCAGCAGAAGCCAGCGGATGGCCCGCTTGTGGAGTTTTGTTGCTCGGAGAGGATGCACCCAATGAAATCCCTCCCGAGGGAGTAACCGTGCACATGTGGTCTGAATTCGTAGCCGCAGGTCGCAAGGCAGATGATTTCGAAATCGCAGACGATCCCTTCGCCCTCAACACTCTCATCTACACCTCAGGTACAACGGGCAACCCAAAGGGTGTCATGTTGTCCAACTGGAATACGCTGTCAAACATTCTTTGCGTTCAGTCAGCCTTTACAATCTATGTTGGTGACAAGAATGCTGCCTTCCTTCCGTGGGCGCATTCCTTTGGTTCAACCTTTGACCTGCATTGGATGATTCGATGCGGTGTTCACATCAATTTGATTTCCGACCTGACCCGTATTGCCGATGAATGTATTGAGATCAAACCCGCAGTCCTTCTTGCAGTGCCTCGTGTCTGGAATAAGTTCTACGACCGAGTCAACGCTCAATTCGAAAGTGCAACTGGCTTGAAGAAAGTCTTCGTCAACAAGGCCCAAAAGTCAGCCGCCAAGCGTATCGCCAAGGCTGGGGTCGAATGTGATGCTGTTCCACCCAGTGGATTCTTTGACAAACTTTGGGACAAACTCGTTTGGGCCAAGGTACGTGCCCGATTCGGTGGGAACATTCGCTTCTGTATGTCTGGTGCTGCCGCACTCTCCCCGGATGTCGCCGCCTTCATCCAGATGGTCGGCTTCAACTGCTACGAAGGATACGGTTTGACAGAAACTTCTCCGCTGGTTTCCGCCAACGGTTGGTCCGGCCCTGGAACAAGCAAACTCAACACCGTCGGCCTCGTTGCTAACGGCGTAACCGTCACCATTGACACCGATGCATGGGACGACCCTGACCGTGCTGATGAAGGCGAAATCATCGTCACCGGCCCGAACGTCATGATGGGATATTGGAATAACGAAGAAGCCACCAAGGAGGTCATCGTTGAGCCAGGTACCTTCCGCACCGGAGACTTGGGTAAGTTGACCAATGGATACCTCTCCATTACCGGCCGTGTGAAGTCCCAATTCAAGTTGGAAAACGGTAAGTATGTCTCTCCGTCCTCACTCGAAGAAACGGTCAAGCTCAATCCACTGATCGAACAATGTGTTCTCGACGGGCGTAACATGCTCAACACCTACCTCGTTGCTCACCCGAACATTGGAGCGCTTCGTGCTGCTCTCAAGACCGCAGGTATCGCAGCTTCTGAAGATGATGCAGCCCTCTGTGCAAGTGCAGAAGTTCGCTCCTTTGTGCTTGAGAACCTCAAGTCAAACAACATGAAAGCTCCCGATTGGAAGGGCTATGAAGTGGCTCGTACACTCATTCTTGATTCAGAAGAGTGGACCACGGACAACGACATGTTGACACCTTCGATGAAGGTCAAGTTGCGAAACTTGTTGGCCAAGCACGACGAAGAGATTCAGGCCATCGCTTGAATTTGAAGCGTCGTTAAGGGCCCCATTGCCTCAACATCAAGGGTACCGTTGTGTTCCTGTACGTATACGGGGGGCCCCCTCGCGTTCAAACACTCGATACAAAACCAATAAGTGAATATACAGTTATGCTAATTTAGACTTCTGAAATCTCGTCTTCAGCAAGGGGTGGAAGGCCCTTCTTGGCACGAACATAATCGGTGTAATTTCCGTAATAGACCTTCACCGTTCCACTGTCAACCTCCCAGATTCGATTGACGACCTGGTCGAGGAACCAGCGATCGTGAGATACTGTGATGAGTGAACCGGTATAATTGACGAGTGCTTCTTCGAGAGTGTCCTTTGAATCCATGTCCAAGTGGTTGGTCGGCTCGTCCATCAACAACAAGTTGTTTTCCTCGAGGAGAAGTTTGAGCAGAGCAACACGTGCTCGCTCGCCACCGGAGAGTTGGGCGAGTTTGGTTGAAACCTGTTCGCTGGAAAATTGGAAGCGTCCCAGCGCTGCACGAATGTCACCGTATTGGAAGTCAGGACGTAATTTTTCAATTTGTTCAATCGGACTGAGATTGAAGTCAAGGGTGGCGTGGTCCTGATGGAAATAACCAATTTCACAACCAGGTGCAAGGTCAAAAACGCCACTGTCTAGCTTCAAATCGCCGTTGATGATTTTCAAGAGAGTGGTTTTCCCTTGACCGTTTCCGCCAACAATACCGATTCTGTCACCCTTGCGTACCTCCAAGGATTGCTTGTTGAGAATCGGGCGTTCAAGGCCTTCAAAGGTCATGCTCCCGTCTTCGATCATCAATACATCCATACTTCCTTTGTCGGTTGCTTCGAGAGAGAACACGAGGTCCTTACGCTTCTTGGGCATACGTGCCTTGAGCGCTTTGAGTTCTTGCTGCATGCGCTCAATCATCTTGTGTTTTGCTGAAATCGATTTATCGTACTTGTTGGCACGCTTCATCTGTTGAAGAGCGCCCATGGTGGATTGGATTTTCTTTTCAATCGTGTTGATCATGTCGCCAAGCGATGCCTCACTGGCCTCTTTTTGCTTGAGGAATTGAGAATAATTCCCCTTCCATGGCCATGCACGCAAGTTGTCAACCTCGACGATACGAGTGCAAACTTGGTCGAGGAAATAACGGTCGTGAGAGACGATCAATTGTGCCCCCTTGAAGGTACGCATGAAATCTTCCAGCCATTCCGTCGTCTGGATGTCCAAGTGGTTGGTTGGCTCGTCAAGGAATATGACGTCAATGCCGTTGAGTCCGACAAGTTGGCGAGCAAGAGCAAGTTTGGCTTGTTCACCTCCGGAGAGTTTGTTGACGGGCATGTCCATGGGGTGCTTGTCAAGGCCGAGACGCTCAAGGATGCCTTTGGCAATCCCCGCAACGTTGCCTCCACCGCTTGATGCAAGCATTTGTTGAAGTTCAGTATAGCGTTCCATCACAGGCTCCCAATCTCCTTCGTAGAAGGA
>JAURAI010000025.1 GCA_030829545.1 Candidatus Poseidonia sp.
AACGGTGTTGGCGGCGAGCGTGCCCGAGGCGGTCATTGAGTGGCTCATTGAGAACGATGCGATGTTTCGATGTTCGACCTTTGAATCGGGCGTTCATGCCGGCTGAGCCTGTTCGTTTCCCAGATCGATACCTCGACAAGCACAAGGAAATTCATGCATCTTTAGAGGCATCCCTCTCAAACCATTAAGAAATCGACCCCCTGGGCTAAGCATGGACAACTTTGAGTATCTCACCGTGTCCTATGTGCTCATCACGGGCATTGGGATGTCCCGATTGTTCATATCGCTTGGAACAATTGTTGAGGAGCGGGCTGTTTTAGAAAATGAAGATAAGCCGAACTTTCATTGGATGCTTACCACTTGGATCCTCATGCTCATCGCCATTATCTCCTTGTCTTGGCACGCTTTCTACAAATGGAATCTTGCTTACGAAAACCCGATGGCGCAACTCTCTCCAATTTCGACACTTGCCCTCACCTTGCTTGCTGGTTGTTTCTACATCCTCATGGAATTGCTTTCTCCTGAGGCATCCGGGGACGGAAAACTCGACATGGAACGCCATTTTTTCCTCATCCGACCACATATAGCGATGTGGGTGACTGCATCGATGCTCTCCATGATCCTCGTCTTTTTGACGTTCAGTAATGATGTAACAGGAAGCTACACACAAGTCTACCGAACAAGCACATCAGCCCAACTCGGCTTGGTCACTAATGTTGTGTGGATTCTCATTGTCGTACCATTGTACCTCCCTGCCAATGCAGTCCGAGACCTTGCTGTCGTGTTGACTGGGTTTGGCATGGTGCTAGGCATGACGGTGGGGACGCCGACCTATTCGATGATTGAAGATGACACGGACCTCGACGGTGTCCACAACGATTTGGATATGTGCGATGATTCTGACACATGGTTCTGGGAAGAAGTCGATTCGTCCGGGTGCACGTTTTCCCAGTACGATGTGAACAACGACGGGAGCATCGACGATGATAATGACGGTGTTTATGACCGGTTTGACGATTGTCCGAACACTGCACAAGAAGATACTGTTAATGACCAGGGGTGTTCAATTGAGACAGAGGGATAACAATGGATACCGGTGAATTATCACTCTTGTTGCACGTCGCTTTCGGTAGCACCGCATTGATCTCCGCTGCTTTTGCTATGCTTACTGAAAAGGGCCCGAAATTTCATGCAAAAGTGGGGAGAATCTACGCTCTTGCCATGATTGGTGTCGGGTTGACGGCAGGGGTCTTGTGGTGGCTGGGAAGTACTGACTTCCTTCTTTTCATCGCTTTCTTTTCGACGTACATGGTTCTCGTGGGTTGGAGGCTTGGGCAGAATCGAAAAGGTTCAGTCGACACCATTGATCAAGCGCTTGTTGGCATGGGAATCATCGGCACCTTAGGTCTTCTTTTCATTTCAGCAGATATTGCATTCGGAGGTGGTGGTCTTTGGGATGAAAAGGCCAGTTTTGCCATTGTCCCTCTGGTGTTTTCATTAATTTGTGGCTTCTTGACCTACTTCCAATATCTTTCCTTGAAGAGTGGCATTGCCCCACGAGGGAGAGAAAGAATTCGCTTCCATGGTATCTTCATGGGCGCGGGAACCATCTCAACCGTCACGGCATTTTCTTTGACTGCAATAGGAGGTGGGGTGGTGATGTGGCTCCTACCGACCTTCATCGGCACGCCGCTTATTTTCTACAATTTAGGTGGACTTCGAAGTGGGCGTGTGCAGGTTCCAAGCAACTTAGAATCTGATTAAAGCCCTCACGACACCCTTTGTTGACACGCCTGTCGTATCGGTACCCTCTGAGCGGATGCCTAGAAGGTCAAGTTGACGTCGATCTAGTGCAGGTTTCCCGGTACGAGCACTCCGATATTCCGTACGATTGTACGGAGGAAAGTGTTGATTTTCCCGGTACGAGCATCATTCTGACGCGACGACCACTCGGGCGACAAGGAGCACCTTCGACTTGTAGGTGTACCCTTCCTCAAGCACGTCCACCACGCTGCCGTTGGGGTAGGCCTCGCTGGGGGGAATGGTCGTGATGGCCTCCATCTTGGACGGGTCAAAGGTCTCCCCCTTGGCTTCAATTCGAGACACGCCGTCGGCTTGGAGTTCGTGCCACATCTTGTTTCGCAGCAAACGAAGGCCCTGAGCCACCGGCGACTCGTCGTCCTCCTCAAGACCGGTCAAGGCACGGTCCACGTCACCGAGAATGGTCAGCATGCGACGAGCAAGCCCCATGCCGCCAAATTGGATGGCGTCGGCTTTTTCGGCCATCAAGCGTTTGCGAACGTTTTGGATTTCGGCTTCCTTGTAGGCGATTTCCTTCTCTGCAAACTCCGCCCGTTCCAAAGCGACCTCCAGAGGGTCCCGTGGCTCTTCCACCACCTCGAGTTGTTCCGCAGGGGCGTCCGCACCGTCCGTACCCTCCACCGGAGCTTCGTCAACCGGCGGGACGGCGTCATCCACGGGGTCTTCAACCGATGATTCGTCCGACATCGTTCCGTGGGCGGGGAAGGCCCGTTTTGAACCCCACGCTTACGAGGTTTGGAGGTAGGCCGAAAGGTTCCACGCTCCGTGTCCCCATTTCGTCGCTTCGAGGTGTTCGCGCCCAATGACGAGGTGAAGGTCGTCCTCGTTCATGGCTCGGTTAACGGTGTGAACCAAGGCCTTCGAGGCTCGTGTGTGGGCTTCGTAGGTGGGGATGATCTTGGGGTCTTGAGCCTCGTCCAAGGTTTCGCCGAGGCCTTTCCGGCGCTCCATCCAACCCATCACGACCCGTTCGGCAAATTCGTCGGGAGCGGTGCCGTGCAGGCGTGCGCAGGTTTCGGTCCAGACGGCTTCGGTGTAGAGTTCGTGAATGTCCGTTGCGTCGCGCCCGAGCGCCGCTTCCAAATAGAGAAAAGCGCGCCCTTCCCAAACTTCCCATTGCCCCGGGCTGGCCCATTTCATCAGATGCAGCAAGCCTTCAGCCCCGTCAACGTGCGCTTTCAAGACCTCACGCACACAAGCCTGGTCATCGCTTGGATGGGCATCCGCCCAGTCAAGCCACTCGGCTTCGGCATCGATGGCGAAGATGGTGGTGAGCATCTCGTCTTGGGCTGGACGTTGCGGGCGCAACGAGCCGCTGTCCATCGCTTTGCACAGTTCACCCCATGAGCGAGCGAGAAGATCTTCGAGGGTGGGTTGGTGGACCAGAAGGCCAATCATTTCCAACCCCATGACCGGTTCCAGCCAAGCGCCCCGTTTGAGGGCATCGGCCCAAAGGTGGGGGGAATCGTTTTCAACAATCCATGTTGTGTGAATGACATGCGCCAGATTGCTACCACGCTGATGGTCTTCTTCCTCGCTACAACTTCATTCTTTATAACAGAGGCTCAAGTCAGCGGAGCAGCGATTTCCCTCGTATGTGAGGACATTGAAGCAGAGGATCTGTTCGTGCCGGGGAATGCGACCCTCCAGTGTATAATCTCCAATCCAACTGCCTATGTTGAACGTGTGTCAGTCAACCTTACTGAGAATCAATCCTTCGCTCATGAATTCCTCGAGGATTTTGAAGTTGGGGCCGGACAAGAGGTCTCCTTTTCCATCAATGTATCATGGACGGGAATTCAATCCCATGAACAATCAAATTCTATTGAGGTGACCTCTCGAGTCGAAGAACTCAACAATTTGCCTCCACCTAACACGGCCACATCAACGGCGACCGTTGATGTCCATGTGAACAATCAAGCATGTACGACAGAAGGTACAACTGATGCTTACATCGTTGAACTTATGATTGCCGATCTTGGTCGAATCGTCGTTGCGTTGAACTACGATGAAGCACCAATACATGCGATGAATTTCGCCATTCTCGCCGGGCTAGGCTGTTATGACAATACAACCTTCCATCGAGTGATTGATGGATTCGTGGTTCAGGGTGGCGATTTCACAAACGGGGACGGT
>JAURAI010000023.1 GCA_030829545.1 Candidatus Poseidonia sp.
GTCCTAAGAAGAGCGGCGGTCCTCCTGGCGGTCCTAAGAATAGCGGTGGTCCTCCTGGCGGTCCTAAGAAGAGCGGTGGTCCTCCTGGCGGTCCTAAGAAGAGCGGCGGTCCTCCTGGCGGTCCAAAACGAGGTCCACCTCGTTGATTGGTGGTTCAATGCCAACCGATTTCGGAAACATTTGCTTTTCGGGAACCTTGCGACCATCTCAGGTCGCAGCATCGACCATCATCGAACAACAACTCTCTGCTGGAGAAAAGGAATTGTACATCGTTGCACCTCCTGGTTCAGGTAAAACAATTCTCGGCCTCTATGTATGGTCAGACTTGGTACGACGTCCAGCATTGGTACTCTCTCCGAATTCTGCCATCCAAGCGCAATGGGCCTCTCGTACATCCTTGTTTGACCTTGACGGGAAGGAGGAAATGGTGAGTTTAACGTCTCAAGAACCCGGATTGTTGACGTCGCTTACCTACCAATCCATTACGATGGTGAGGACAAAAAGCTCGGATTTAGAGGAAACAGCGTTGCAGTTGTGGGTTGAGAAACTCATCGATTTGCAAGAAGCGTCTGACGACCTTTCCGCTCAAGAATGGTTGGATGATTTGCAATTGAAAAATCCAGATTACTTTGAGAAACAAATGAAAGGCTTCCGTAAAAAAGCACGCGGAATTCTCTCTGAGGAGTCGGGGAGTGTCGCTTGGCTCAACGAGAGTTCGAGGGCTGCTATTGAGCGATTGAGGGCAGCTGACATCGGATTGATCATTCTCGATGAGTGCCATCACCTGACCGAACATTGGGGCAAGGTATTGGTGGAATTGAAGGCAATGTTCGACGACCCTATTATTCTTGGATTGACGGCGACGCCTCCTGATGAGGAGACAGCAATGGGTGCTGAACACTACCGGGCTCTTCTCGGTGAAATTGACTATGAGGTTCCTATTCCGGCTCTTGTAAGGGATTCAAACCTCGCACCGTACCAAGATTTGTGCTACTTCGTACGCCCTTCTGCAAAGGAATTGAAGTACATCAGTGATGCAGATACAGCCTTTCTTCAAGTTGTGGATGACATTACCCAACCGAGGGAAGACACGAAGGGCAGAACGGAGGCCTTTCCTGATTGGTTGTATACCACGCTAAGTGAACGCTCAATTCCCGGCCGCAATGACCTTTCATGGCGAAAATTTGAATCAATTTTGCCTGATTTCTCTCAGGCTGCTCGGGCCTATCTCACTCTCTTGAATCGCCCCTTGCCGAAAGGAGTTCCTACGACGATGGTTGGCATCGATGATTTCAGCGAAGCCTCTCCCATGATCGTCTTATTGCGTCCACTGCTCGACCGATATGTTCGTTTTGGGCTTCGTCGCTCAACGTCTTCAATCGACCACGAACTCGCAGATGAAGTAACCAACCGACTGCGTCTTCTCGGCTACCAAATTACAGAAAGTGGAGCAAGGCCCTGTGCCTCTCCGGTAAGCAGGATTCTGGCATATGCAGAAGAAAAAACAAAGGCAGTTTCCGAAATTCTTCGAGTTGAATACGATGTATTAGGTCCGAAATTGAGATGCGTCATTGTGACCGATTTCGAGAAGACGTCCTCAACAGCACTTGTTGAGGGAATTCACGACCGTGAAGCAGGGGGGGCTATCGGTGTGTTCAAAGCGCTTGTTCATTGTGAATTGGGTGACCAACTTGACCCTATACTGATGACCGGTAGCACGCTTCTGGTCGATGACGATATCGCAGCGAGATTCCTTGAGAAGGCACGTGCTTGGGTTCTTGAGCGAGATCTAAAAATTGAGTTTGAAGATATCCAGATGGACCGATTCCATCACATCCATGGTTCTGGCGCAGATTGGGCTCCGAGGTATTATTCGACCATGGTCACAGAGTTTTTCCAAGAAGGATTTACAAAATGTTTGATTGGTACACGTGGGCTCTTAGGAGAAGGTTGGGATGCCTCTCGAATCAATGTCTTGTTTGACCTCACGACGGTGACGACGAGCATGAGTATCAACCAATTGCGTGGCCGTTCAATGCGTTTGGATAAGTTGTGGAAGGAAAAAGTGGCAAATAACTGGGATGTGATTTGCCTCGCGGAAGAATTCATCAAAGGTTTTGATGATTATGATCGCTTCCGTGAAAAGCATACCAATCTCTTCGGTGTATGTGATGATGGTTCCATCGAGAAAGGAGTGGGGCACGTTCATGCAGCATTTACAGAATTACAACCCGAAGGAATCAATGAAGGCATGAATCTCATCAATCAAGAAATGTTAGAGCGAGCACGTCAGCGTTCGAATTCTCGTCAGCGTTGGGCTATCGGTCAACCCTTTTCATCAACTGCGAGAAAATCGCTTGAATTCTTACCCCCTACAACAGGTTCAGGTGGATTGGGCTTTCAGTTTGGAAACCGTACGCCTTGGGCGCAAGAATCTCTCAACAAAGCCATCATCACCGCAGTTGCCAACTCCATGTGGGATGCCGGATTGCTTCCATCAAATAGCAAACTCGGCGGAGGTGAGCGAGGCGGAGGTTGGTACCGATACTACATTGAGGGTTGCACAGAAGAAGAGTCTTCTCTGTTCGCCCAAGCCATTGAGGAGGTCTTTGGAGGATTGGAGGATGCGAGATACATCATTGGGCGTTCCTCAAAATTTTTCGACGAAACATTGTTTTCAAGAATTCTCCCTGAAGTCCTTGCAAAATTTGTCCGCAAGGAGCGCAATCAGTTGGTGATGTTCCATCGAGTTCCTGCTTGTCTTGCCACCCACAAAGAGCATGCAGCGTGGTTTGAAGCCCATTGGAATGCTTTGGTGAGTCCAGGTGAAGCAGTCTATGCTCACAGCAAGAAAGGTAAGGAAATTCTTACCATGGCGAAGAAATTGAATCTTGTGTCACGAACGCGTTCTCATCTCAAAGATGTGTTCATCTGATCAACGAAGGCCCGCAGCCTTGAGTGATTCAAGAAGCACAGCGCCGAGTTCAGATGGGTCTTTTGCACAAGCGATGCCAGCTGCTTCAAAGGCAGCGAATTTCTCTTCAGCAGTCCCCTTTCCACCAGAGATAATCGCTCCAGCATGCCCCATGCGCTTGCCGGGAGGTGCTGTTGCGCCTGCAACAAATCCAACGATGGGTTTGGTCACGTGTTCTTTTGCCCATGCCGCAGCTTCTTGTTCGGCATTACCGCCGATTTCTCCAATCATGACGATCGCTTCGGTTTGCTCATCGGCTTCAAAGGCAGCCAAACATTCGATGAAACCTGTTCCATTGACGGGGTCGCCTCCAATTCCAACACACGTTGATTGTCCTTCATCGATGCTCATGGTTTGAGCCACGGCCTCGTAGGTCAGCGTTCCTGATTTGGAAACGATTCCGATGCGACCTTTGGCGTGAATGTGACCGGGCATGATGCCTATTTTTGCTCCACCGCCATCACCTGGGGTGATGATACCGGGGCAATTTGGTCCGATAAGACGGACGCCAGGTCGGTTTTCTACAAAGGCTACGGCTTTGACCATGTCAAGTGTAGGAATTCCTTCCGTGATGCAAACAACGACCCCTTCACCCTTGATTGAATCAAAGGCATCTGCTGCTTCCATGATGGCTTCAGCCGCGAAGGGGGGTGGCACGTAGATGACGGTTGCATCAGCGTCTGTTGCTTCAATCGCCTCAAACATCGAATCCCACACGGGGAATGCTTTGCCTTGGAGGTCAACGCTTTGTCCACCCTTTCCGGGCGTGCAACCACCAACGATTTGAGTGCCATATTCTACCATCTTGTCAGCGTGAAATTGACCTTGTTTTCCAGTGATACCCTGAACGAGTACTTTTGCATCTTCTTCAATCCATATTGCCATCAAGCAGCACCTCCAATCAATTCTACAATCCGTTGAGCGCCCTCAGCGAGGTCGTCAGCGGGGTGGATGTTGAGGTCGGATGCTGCAAGAATCGCCTTGCCCTCGTCGACGTTGGTTCCTGCGAGGCGCACCACGAGTGGGACATCGAGGTCCAAGGCTTCAGTTGCTGCAATGACACCGCGTGCGATGATGTCGCAGCGCATGATGCCTCCGAAGATATTGACCAGTATTCCTTTGACGTTGGGATCTTCGAGAATGATTGAGAAAGCGGTTTTGACTTGTTCTTCATTCGCCCCGCCCCCCACATCAAGGAAATTTGCCGGCTCGCCACCGTAGAGTTTGATGACGTCCATGGTCGCCATAGCAAGTCCTGCTCCGTTCACAAGGCAGCCGATGTTGCCATCCAATTTGACATAGGAAAGTCCCGTTTCCTTGGCACGGATTTCGACATCCTCTTCCTCCGATAGGTCGCGGAGTTCATCCCAGTTCTTATGGCGGAATTCTGCGTTTTCATCAAAGGAGACTTTTGCGTCGAGGGCAACGATCTGCTCATCAGCAGTCTTGACAAGTGGATTGATTTCAAGCATGGCACAGTCGCTGGCAACGAACATGTTGTACATTGAACTCAGCGCCTTGCCGAAGGATTTGTGTGCTGCTCCAGTCAAACCAAGGGCAAGAGCAAGGTCTCGCTTTTGGTAGCCAAGCAAGCCAGCGTTGGGGTCAACTGAGATCTTGTGGATTTTTTCAGGTGTGGTTTCAGCAACGTGTTCAATATCCATTCCACCTTCGGTTGAAGCCATGATGAGTACAGCTTTGTTTTCTCGGTCAACAAGAATCGCAAGATAATATTCATGGGCGATGTCACAACCGGCTTCGACATAGAGATTGTTTACGACTTTGCCTTCATCACCGGTTTGGATGGTCACGAGTACATTGCCCAAGATATTGGATGCGTAGGTGTTCACTTCGTCGCGTGAAAAGGCAATTTTCACACCACCATCCATGACATGTTCACGGCTTTCTGGGTGATACAGTGTCCCCTTACCTCGACCACCCGCATGAATTTGAGACTTCACGGCAACGACCTTGCTACCGAGATGGTCGTAGGCGGCCAAAGCAGCTTCTACGGTCGTGCAGTGTACGCCCTCAAGGACGGGTACACCGTTGGCTTTGAGCAAGGCTTTTCCCTGATATTCGTGAATGTTCATGTCGCTTCCCAACCGTAACGAATCAAAGCCCGTCTTTGAATACTTTGCCGGAGCATGCACGAGTGGTCAAGGCAGTTAACTCAGGTTGCTTGTCATCAACCCGCGCTTTTCATATCATAGTGGCCCGAGGGACAGTTCATGCAGGTCGTGGTTCTTGCGGGTGGCGTTGGCTCACGATTGCGACCGTGGACTCACACCATTCCAAAACCGCTCCTTCCCGTTTTGGACAAGACCCTTCTCGAACATGTGGTTAGTTCCCTTCCAGTTGACATGGTTGACGAGGTCGTTGTGGCAGGAGGATACCGTATTGACCAAATCGAGGATTACTTCAAAACAAGTGATGCACCTTTCGATGTTCGCATCGTGCCAGAGGATGAGCCTTTGGGAACAGGCGGCGCTCTTGGGAATTGCCGAGACGTTGTAAGCGGTACCTTTGCCTGTTTCAACGGCGACATTATCTCTTCACTCGATGCCTCTTCGATGCTTTCGCTTCATCGGAAGAACAAATCTGTTGGTACACTCGGTCTGTGGGAGGTAGAAGATCCTACACGCTTTGGAATTGTTGGCCTTGATGCCTCATCGCGCATTACTCGATTTATGGAAAAGCCTCGTCCTGAACAGGTATTTTCAAACCTCATCAATGCAGGGTCTTACATCTTTGAGGATGATGTTTTTGATTACATGCCACGGGGCAAGCATTCTATAGAAAGGGATGTGTTCCCAAAACTTGCCTCAGAACAGTTGCTGAGTGGTCAATCCTTTGACGGCTATTTCATCGACGCAGGGACTCCGGCTGCTTGGAGCGATGCGGTGAAAGCATCTATTTTGCATCAACGATGGAACAGTGGGTTGGTTCCAACGGGTACAACTTCCTGGTTTGCAAATGAAGCGACCTACAAATCCTTGAGCCAAGGAGCAACGGTCGAACAATCGATGGTCGGCCAAGGTTGCAGCATCGGTTCTGCACACCTCAATGCGTCCACGCTTCTCGAAGCGGCCGTCGTTGGAGACGATTCGGTCCTTTCTTCGTGTCTCGTTGGTGAACGTTCACATGTTGGTTCAAACTGCCATCTCACCGAGGTTGTGGTTGACCACGGCAGTGTCGTGCCGAAGGGTACCATCCAACACGGCGGGCAATGGCCACCGTCCACCGAGTGATTCCCTCACTTTCGAGGTGGAAAGGATGAAACCTCAAAACCAATGGGCCGCTGGCTCTGTACATGACAAAGCCATTGATTGTCGTGAATTTCAAAACATATGCCAGTGCATCTGGTGAAGCAGCTCAAGTTCTTTTGGAGGCCATGGAAGCACATGCCGCAGGCCCTGCGACGATGGTTGCTGTCGTTTCTGCTTTTGATCTAGCACTCCTTTCTCAGACCTCACAAGATGTTGAAGTTTGGGCACAACACCTTGACCCTGTGGGTTTGGGAGGCTATACTGGATGGCTTGAACCGACAACTGCTCTGGCCCGTGGAGCATCTGGAAGCATCATTAATCACGCCGAACACAAGGTTCCATTGGACCATGTTGAACAATTACTGGCGATGCTGCCCGACGATTTTCCAGTTTGTGCTTGCGCTGCAGACGTGCACGAAGCCCGAGCCCTCGCAGCACTGAACCCCACGTACATCGCTGTTGAACCTCCCGAACTGATCGGTGGAGATATTTCAGTGACAACCGCAGACCCTTCCATCGTGAGCGATACTGTTGCTGCTGTAAAAGCCGTGAATCCAAATGTGAGGGTCTTGTGCGGTGCTGGTGTCAAAAACGGCAATGACGTGGCCAAAGCCATCGAATTGGGTGCGGAGGGTGTCCTCTTGGCAAGCGGCGTCACCAAGGCTGAAGATGTTGCATCAGTCCTCGCTGATCTCATCGCTCCTCTTTGAATTCAACGTTGTGAGATAGTATCGCTGTCTCTGCTTTGCCTTCACCAACCCATCGTTGGCTGGGCATGTTTTTCGATGAACGCAAATCCTGCAACTGCGCTCTCTTCCTGCCAGAGGCAATATGGCCAGTGAGGGGTCGGCTAAGGCCATTCGTTGTGTCGAACGCATTTCTTGAACGTCGAGAAGGAGAAGGTCGAGTGCTTCATTCAGTCGTCCTTCATCGCATTCAACACGCAGCTCTCTCCAAACGCCACGGGACCAGGCGAGTTCACGGATTCTGTAATCACCTGCCGATGAGGGGAAACCGGATTGTTGAACGGCCCAATGGGCCATTAAACGATGTTCAAGATCAATAGTTGGTAGCCACTTACTTGTTCGGAAGCGAATGCGGATGAGTGTCCATTTGTCTTGGTGAAAGAAGGCGATGTCGGGCGCTGCAAAGAGGTCA
>JAURAI010000026.1 GCA_030829545.1 Candidatus Poseidonia sp.
GTCGTCGTAGGGCGGTTTTGGTAGCACGTCCTCACCGATGGCACAGCCGGTTCCGTCAGCAGGAACGGGGATATCCTCGATGGTGTCTTCGTATTGAATGCCGAGCACGGCCACGGCCAGCACACCCCCGATGAGGAGAGCAGCCACAAGAATCCACCAGCGCATGACATGTGGTTGTACCTATCAAACAAAAAGATTCGTTAAATCACCCCGCATCGTTCCCTCTGGTTCTGCAGACCGGCAAAAATACAGATGAAGCGGCGTTTGGTTGAAGTGTGAGTGGCCGATGTCAGCATGAAGTCTTCACCGAGCTCTTGCCTCACCCAGTTTAATTTAGGAGGTTCTCCAACCCCCTATCATGGAAAAACGCCGCAGAGACCTACCGGTGACGCTCTACCGAATTCTGCTTTACCTCTCTCGGATGCGAGAACGAGAGGATGACACCCGTCGCTTGATGCGCGTTGAGCGAGCGGTCGGCGTGGAACGCAAGGAGCTGCGGCTCCACTTGCAGCGTATGCATGAGGCCGGTTACATCCACATCGACGAACGTGATTCCCGAGGTCGTGGCGGTCATCCCGTTCTGATTTACTCTATTTCGGAAAACGGTCGAACATTGCGCTCGGACATTGGGCGTTGGATCGACCTCAGTGTGCGGATGGGGTACTATCCAGACGATTTCTTCTATCTCCCGAGCGACCAGTAATTGCGGGTAATTTATACCGGTATAATTTCCCCCGTCGCCTTATGTACCCCTGCTCCATCCCAAAACCATGTCAGGCAAGAAAGCGGTGGACAAGGTCTCCAAGGGCCTCACCTCTCTCATCGATGAATTTTCATCGGCGGTCAAAGAGATGGTGAACGCTGGCGAAGAGACCGTGGTTCACCTGGCTGTTGGTTCGAGTCGAGTCATCAAAGCGGCGGTTGACGCCACGGGTGAAGTGACCAAGATCACGGTCGAGACCGCTAGCAACGTCGTTGGTTCTGTAACAGGCGGCGTTGTGAAGGCGGTCAGCCCGAAGGCCCGACAAGAAAAAGAGGAAGAGGAATAGATATGATATACAGATTGATGATGACAACACTAGTAGTAGGGCTCGCAGGAGTCGCTGTAGGTATGATGGATAGTACATTCAAACATTATTACAGTAAATATGCAGAATATGAAGATATGAAGAAGACAGGAATCCAAGAGGTAACTTTTGTTGGTGAAGTAGAGGTGGTTGAATGATTCCACAATTACTTATTGGCGCAGGAGTCGTTGCTTTAACTTTTGAATTAGTATCTGGTGCAGCAGCAGCAGGTGCAGGATACGGTGTTGGACGAAAATATGGACGAAGGTTGTGTGAAGCCATGGATAAAGTCGAATCCTCCGTTACTGGTACTGTCAGTAAGTTCCGACAGTGAAACGTTGATGGATAGGCGGAGAATGGAAGCCTGTGGTTCAGCCTCTACAATTGCCTGAAATCCTTCCAGAAGGGCCATGGTCAGCTTATGTTTTGGTGATCATTTGGCTTCCTCTATTGTTGAGGATTTTATTCCTCCTTTTTCCGTTTCGGAGAGCCATTGCAAGACTTGCACCACATACAAAATGGGCGTTGAAAGCCCTTCGTGAACTTCCAATCCGAGGAATTGGACTCTTGATAACCAATGAAGTCGTCGCATTTACGATTCCACCATTAGTTGTGCTCACACTTAGGGTCTTTTTTGATCCAGTTGGTTGGCAGGTTTGGGATGATGTCCCATCTACAGGATTTGCCATTTTGTTGCTTTTCGTTATCGTTTGGCTGATGCTTGACATGTTGAGAATTGCTCGTGTACGTCGAATGTTAAAAGCTATTGAAAAACACGATATTGAGCGCATGCAGAAACTTGCAGATGCGGGTCTTAAAACGCGTAAATGGCTTCGACGGTTTTCAGGCCGTGAGAAAAAGAAAAACGCCGAAGATGCAGAAACAGGTACTGAGATTGCAAAGTCATCTGCAAGACGCTGGGGACGTCGTATCTTATTGACACGAAAGATTACGCCGGCAGGGTTGCTGGGAAGCGTTGCACTTAGTGCATCAGTTGAACTAGCGAAATCAGGAGCTGGTAAGCTGTCTGATGCGGTTGATGCTCGAATGCAGAGGGAGTTCGATAACATTGCACAGACAAATACCAAGACATTGATGATTCTTCTCATTCGGGATATCTTGATGGGCGTCGTTCCAGTATTTGTGTTGGCTATGCTGCCGGTATTGTTCTAAAATTGAGCAAGCGCCACCTTCATGCCCTGCCGACCAGTGGGCCAACTGAGGACCTCCAATGTCGCTGCTCATTTTGATGCGTCACGGCCAATCAATGTGGAATGCTGCTGGCTTATTCACTGGCTGGGTTGACGTCCCACTCTCTCCCACCGGAATTGATGAAGCTCGGGAAGGTGGCCGTGCGATTGCTCATCTCCCGATTGACGAAGTTCATGTCTCCACGCTGATCCGTGCTCAAATGACTGCCATGATCGCACTTTCAGAGCACGCATCAGGAAAGACGCCGGTCTTCCAATACCCGGTTGAAGTCGAAGAAGGGATGTCCGAAAACGAGACTCGGATGCGTGAATGGTCGCAAATCCGAGGCGAGGCTGGCCAAGACGGCTTGCTCCCCGTTCACGTCGCCTGGCAACTCAATGAACGCATGTACGGCGACCTTCAAGGCCTCAACAAGGACGCTACTCGCAAGAAGTATGGTGCGGACCAAGTTCACGTCTGGCGACGCTCCTACGACGTGCCTCCGCCGAACGGCGAATCCCTTGAATTGACGGCTGGCCGCACGATTCCCTATCTTGAACAAAGGCTCATCCCGACCATCGACGGCGGTAAGAACGTTTTCGTGGCGGCCCACGGTAACTCGCTTCGAAGCATCATCATGCATCTTGAGGGGCTTTCCGAGGAAGAAGTGTTGGCCTTGGAAGTTCCAACAGGCGTTCCAATCGTCTACCAACGAATGAAGGACGGCTGGGCGCGGCAATCATCATAAGTTGACTCGCTAAGTTCCAACCATGGAATCGTCTTCAATCGGGCGTCTCGCCATGCAGGTCAATCTCTGGGCATCTCTTGGCTACGGCCTGATGCTTCTGATTGTGCCCGACGTGTTTTGCGACCTGCTCAAGGCCGAAGCGGTCAACACGGCTTGGTTGCGCACCATCGGTGCGGCCCTCATTGGCACCAACGTGGTTGGTTGTTGGTTATGGCTGCAATCCCCCTCCGTCGACATGGGCAAGGTACAATTCGCAACCGCTACGCTTGAGGCTCTTGCGATGGCTACCTCGTTGATTTTGGATGAATTCACCGCCCAGAACATTTGGATGGTTCAGGCATCGGTGGTATTGGCCGTCATCGTCGCTGCTGGCCTCTATCCTACAACCCAACAGAGCATGTACGAGTCTGCTTAGAGCATGCGGTGGCTTTTTCGGGGTCCGCTCCAACCCGAATGTATGACCCAACTCTGGCGCTTTGATGGATTTCCGGGGAGAGTCCTATGGGTGGATTTGACCGCAGGCACGTGTGAGTCTCGAGACTTGCCTCACGAATGGTGTTTGGAGCACATGGGCGGTAAAGCCCTCGCCACGAAACTCCTCGTTGAGTGGGACACGACGGACTACGATGCGGCCACGGCCAATCAGCATCCCATCACCGGGCGCATGGACACTGCCTCGCACCTAACCACACCCCTGCTCTTCATGACCGGGCCCTATCAGGGTTCGAAAGTGGGTTCATCAGGGCGCGCTGTGGTCGTGACACGTTCACCGCTCACCGAATGCTACATCGACACCTA
>JAURAI010000011.1 GCA_030829545.1 Candidatus Poseidonia sp.
AGGGTGGTGTGACGACATAGGGTCTGAATTCGGGATGATTGGTCAATACGGCTCCTCCGCTGTATGCCACTTCCATACCGTCAACAGAGGATGCAAATTGGTAGGATAGGCGAGACAAATGGAAGGCCCAAACCGTTCCAATCGTAGCGTGGTCGCTTTCGCCATTGTCGCCCAACACATCAATGCTCAGACTTGCAGGATGGCGACCTTCATTCCACGCTTGTTGGACGTCAACCTCGCCTCGTCCACCCATGCGTTCCCACGGCAAGTCGGTGGTGATCCACCCGCTGGCTTGTGTGTTGACTTTTGTGCAACGTTCCGCTCCATCATGGACGAGGTGTTGCATGCCATCATTGCCACTCAGGCGCATGATTCGAATTGGATGGTCTTGCTCAACATCCACGGTTGTTGTACCGCTGTTGAGAGCAAGTGTGGCATCGTCATTGCTGTCGAGGAAGGTGCCCGTTTGATTGGCTGCACCGCTTGCATTCCACGACGAGGTATAGCCTGCCAGTTGGATGCGAAGGCTCTCCTCAGTGATGTTGTGAGCGTTGTAGTAAGTGAATGAGCCGCCCGATAATGCTCCTGTATCTCCTGCAGGAACCCACGTGTGACCCTCCACAGCATCGGTGAGATTGGTGTCATGGTCAACCGACCACGTGACAAAAAATGCTCCGTCCCCATCCAAGGTCGGTGAACCGTCAATGCCACTTGGTGGCCAGTGCAAATCTTCTACGCCACCTGGTTGGACTGAAATGCCTCCACTTCGCCATGTCACGGTAATGATTTGTTCACCCGGATTGGAAAGCCGAAGCAGTCCATCAAGACTGGGTGGTTGGAAAGTTTGGCCCAAATAGGCGCCAGTCGTTGATGGCCAGGAAGTTACACCAGCATCACCGCTGCCTGCAAGGACCAACATGCGGGAAGCGGCGCTTGTGGTTACGTGGATCACGGCCGCTTGTGAGAGGTTGAGTTCATGTGTTGATGTGACGGAGGTGCGTGAAAGATTGCTGGAATAGCCGTAGTGAATGGAAGTTTCTCCGTTGATGGTGAGGTGTATTTGATTGGCAACATCGCTGACGATGTGAAGCGTTGTTGGACCAGCCTGTACGGGTATGGACCACGCTTGTCCACGTTTGTCTGCAGGCTCAGGGTCATTGGGAAGCATGTAGGTTGCACCAGCGTCTCCTCGCAATCCCATGACATTCAACGGATGGCTGGATGCGAGTACCGTCTCACCACGAGCACTGAGGTTGAGCGTGACCATTTCGTCAACGCGCAGCTGGGTTGTGCTCACCTCAGCATCATCCTCCGTGAGTGTGAGGGTGATTGGACCGAGTGGCATGGCAAGGCCGGGTGTGACGGTGACGGTTGCAGCATCGAATGCAGGGTCCAATGTGTAGTAATACGGTCGGTCGGGACCGAGTCGCAAATCCGTGATGCACACCGATGAGACGAGGCTTTCGGGGTGGCGTATCTCGAGGGTGTCATCAAAGTCAAGCGCACCACGGGCACGCAGGGACATTGCTTCTTCCCACGTGGCAGAGTACCACATTCCACCTCGCAGACTATCCCACACAAGGTTGCCATCGACTGGGATGAGGGTGCTGTGAGTCGAATCGCCAGGCATGCCACGCTCGCTTAACTCAGCGGTCTCATGAGCAAGGAGCGTCATTTGTGATGCCATGTCGTGTCGCTCCACCGAGCCTTCCATTTCTTCGATGACTGGCATCATTGAAATCATCATCAAACCGATGATGGAAAGAACGCCTCCAAACAAAAGGACGGTCGCAACGGCAGCAGAGACTGCTTCCTCATCGCGTTTCAAATTGAACTTCAACGGCTCACCTCAATGCGTTGCAAGTCAACCTCAAAGTAAAGCGGGAGGTCTTGTGACGAGATGCTGAAACCATCAGCACCACTGGCTCGCTGGTAAGGTGAAAAACCAATGAATGTATCAAGGGTTCCCGCAGAGCGTTGGATGGTATAATCGGAGAGCCATGTCTCGTGATATTGAGGTGTGATGACGTCATGCAGAACATTGGTGACGAGGAAACGAACGTTGTAAGAGGGTCCACTGAACAGTGTCATGGGTCCTTGCGAAATGAATTCCATTCCGATGTTGCTTCCCGTCCCAATTGAGCCGTTGGAGACGATATCGGTCAACAGAAGGGAGAGGCGCAACTCATCGTTGGCCATACGGTCAAATTCGATCATCGGCATGGTTGTCACATCCCATGCACCGTTGGGGAAACGTTCTGCCCGAGCATTGTTCATGAGAACGATTTGATGGTCCCCTTGGCCGAGCGAGGTTTGGATTTGCAGGCCTGAGAGCGTGATGTCAAAACTACGGTGGAGAAGTTGGTCCTGTTCCCCATAGATGCTCACCATCATCCAATGACTGTTGCTGACGTTGTGTGTGACGAACACTTCCTGATGACTCGCAGTAAGTGTGGATGTGAACTCGTTGCGTTCCGACTCTATGGTGATGCTTCGTGCGCTCTCATTAGCGGCCAATACGGCGATGGTCGTACCGTTAACGGTTCGTAGCGTAATGCTCTCTGTGGGGGTGAAATCAGCGGCAATATGCCAGTGTTCTACGTTTTGGACGGAGCGTATCGAGGTCGACTGCATGGCGAGCGTGTTGCGGAAGCCTGTCCCATCGGGAGCATTACCGGCAACTTCGACCCGGTCTTCAATTCGGTCAGCGATGCCACTGGCTGAGTTCCAATTTGTATTGTCCTCAAAATCTGACAAATATGGATTAAGGAAAATCCACACACCACCCATGATGGTAATGACCATCGCCAAGAGCATGACAACGCCCAGAACTTCACTCACAGCACGCTCGTCCTGCTTGGACTGGCGTCGAGATATGACCTCGGCGTGGTTGTTCACGCTTATGTCACGATGCGGTATCATTTAGCCATTGACCTTGTTTTGGCTATGATGGCTTAATTGGTGGTCGTTTTTTCCGATTCAACTTCCTTCGTAGCCTTGCCGATGTAGTGGGAGAATTCCGGGCCGTCTTGCATTGAGATTTTGAGGTCCCCGCTGAAAATCTCGTCGATGTAATACAGGACTGTCGATTCAGCAATATGGGGCATGTTGTTTTTCTCGCTCAGATGTGTGAGTGTAATCGTGCGGGTTGCTTCGGTGCAAACTTCTGCTAGGAATTGGCCCGTTTGGTCGTTGGAAAGGTGACCGCCTCTACCGGTAATGCGATCTTTCAACGAGTACGGGTAGGGTCCAGAGACCAACCGTTGATGGTCATAATTTGATTCGATTGAGATGTGTTCACAACCGCGAACATGGGCGATCAGTTCGTCAGTCCAAGACCCCAAATCGGTGATAATTGCAGCACGTTCTCCTCCGTGGCTGGCAATGAATGCCACATTGTCCGAACCGTCATGGGGGACTGGGACTGGAAGCAGCGTGAGGTCGTCGCCAATTTTCACCAAGTCAAGGGAGTCAAAATAATTCGTCAATTCGGGGTCCAGACCGAGTTCAAGTGCCGTTCGTTCGTTGGCCAAAACGGGGATGCTCCATTTTGATTGTACGACGCAAGCACCTCCTCCATGGTCGCCATGATGGTGTGAAATGACGACGCAATCAATGTCTTCTGGTTCCAAGTTCAGTCGAGCCAACCGCTTCTTGAGCTGGACGCCACTGAATCCCTGATCAACCAAGACTTTTGCATTGGGGGTCTCAAGCAGGGTAGAGTTTCCTCTGCTCCCTGTTCCCAAGTGCGTGATGGTCATCGTCATGTGAACGAAGGATACGCAACGCGGGAGGGACTTGAACACACCGCTTCTGCCTTCGCTTGTTGGCTTGTTTTTGCGTGATTTGAGGGTTCAGGAAGGCAGCAATGTATGAACAATGTTCCATCACCCTCATAAGCAATCTTTCCAAGGTGTTCTTAGGGCGAAGCGTATGCTACGCGTGGGGCGGTAATATGAGGAGAAGTCAAACCACACTGTTGACGACCATAGCGGTCATCTCTAGCCTCCTCTTCATGTCTCAATTCCCTGCTATTTCCAATGTGGCGAACATCCACCCCGACGATACCACACAAACTCCTCCGCCCAATACCGATACGGACGGCGATATGATTCCTGACGTTCATGAAACCCTCTTCGAAGAATGGATGAATTGGACCTCGGTTGACGGCCGTGATGTCTTCGTCCAAGGCATGGACAAAAACAACGCATCGGATGCATCTACTGATTTTGATCGTGATGGATTAAACGCAACAGAGGAGTTTTGTTGGCCCTATCCAGCCAACTGTACGGCACCTGGGTTCCCTCGTGGCTTGACGGGGCAACTGGATGAAAACAATGACCGAATCTATCTCGACCCTCGCCTTTCGGACACCGATGGTGATGGAATGCCCGATGGATATGAAGCATACATGTGTCTTCGAACCGGTGGTTTTGATTCCTCTGCCCTCCGTTACAACTGCGGCTCCTTTGACCCGCTCAACAACAGTGATTTCACCCTCGATGGAGATGACGACGGCTTCGACGTCGACCGAAACGGGGAGATGAGTGAGTCCGAACGGTATACTGCTCCCGAAGAATATGCTTACGGAACTCCGTTCAACTTCACGACGGAACTTGACGGCTTGTGGTGCCATGCAACCCTTCCCGAGGGCTCCGTCCTCAAGAGTTGGCCCTACATTCAATCCGGAGCAAATGCTTCCTTCCATAACCTTCTTTCAGCCTGTACCACCAATGCCACAGACCCAGTCGGCGAAGATATGTGGCTTGGAACCGACCCTCTGCTTGATGATTCTGACCGCTATTACTGGGATGGATTCTCCGTTCGCCCTCTGTATCCCTCCTTTGGTGACGGCATGCCCGATGGTTGGGAAGTTCATTTCGGACTTGACCCACTCAACCGCAGCAATGCACTCACCGACCCTGACCGTGACGGCTGGGATACCAATCGGGATGGAGCAATTTCTGCCGACCTTGCCCGTACGGAAACGGCGATGAATTTCGGTGAAGCCCTTTCGACCCTTCAAGAATACGGCGTTCATTTTGACGATGGTAACACGGTGTATCCAGGATTGAAATCAACACAACTTGGTGATGCTTCAGATTACAATCTAATGCCGTTGGTCTACGACGTAACAGAAGATGAAATGGCCGTCATGCACCATGACATACGAGCACTTGATGAACAAAACGGAGACCTCTATGTCATGACAAAATACGGTATTTCCGTACTCAACATCGATGAATCCACTCAAAACCATCAATGGATGCCCCAAGGCGTTGAAATTCATGATGGAATGCTGGTTCGCTCCAACGGTATTCCATACGCCCTTGCCATTGCAACCACGACTGGCTTCGCCCTTGCCCCGCTCCTCGCAGACGGCTCGCTGGGCAACCTTGACTCATGGGATTGGAGCATGGTTGGTGAACTTCATGCACTGTCTCTTCTCGAGGGGACGGATGGTAACCAGCAGGTCATCGGTCTCGGGCACGGTGGCGTCGGTGGAATCATTGAGATATCGTCGCTTGGGGCAATCAGCGAAACCTTTGCTCTCGGTCAAGGTTTGCGTGCCGGCCTTGAGACTGCCAATGCCTCTGTTACGTCGATTGAACACGGTGCAATTGGAGGTTCAACGCTTGTCCTCTTCGTAGGAACTGACCGCGGTCTGATGATGGTTGAAACAGCATCGGCACGTGACGAGGTTGCTGGTGAATGGCGTTTCTTCTTCACCCAAGAATCTACGGGCATCTCACCTGACGTCGATGAATTGCGCAGCTTGCCCCTTGGTACAGTTGGCAATCCAGCAGAGGTCAGAGACATTCTACTGGACGGACCTTCTTCTAGCAATGCTCAATCTCTGTGGTTCGGAACTCCAGCAGGGTTGCACAAGATGAACCTCGTTGAAGATACCATTGAGCACAGCGGACTCTTACTCCATCCCGGTGTTGACGGGAAATTGTCCAAACAAACCAACAGTATTCAATCCATTCACGTCACAGGCGATGAATTACTCATCGGTTCGGATTGGGGCTTGTGGGCGATTGCCGGCGACTACACCGCAGTATACGGGCTTCAGGACCAAACACGACTTCCCGGTGAAATTACTGCCATCACCACCATGCTCGTAGACGGTAATATGACCATCTACGCAGGTGCTTCCCCTGGACGGTATGCAAATTTACAACTGATTGACCCGGGTGCTAATGATTCTGACGCAGACGGCATGCCCGATGGTTGGGAAGTCATTCACGGACTGGACCCCACAGACCCTTGGGATGCGCTCTACGATTCGGACGGTGACGGGCTCGACCTTGATCAATCAGGTGATATGAACTTGGAACGTTTGTGGACAAATCTCGATGAATTCCGTTACATTCAGTCAACCCCTGAGGGTTACAACTCAACCGATCCCCGAGAAGGCGACACAGACGGTGACGGATTAGGAGACGGCGCTGAATACTTTGGCTTCTTCTTCGAAGAGTCCAATCTTTGGTGCCATTATGACGTACAACTGGTCTACATTTGCAATGATGCAGCGGGGCTCGCAGCGAACGATACCTACCTGCAATATGCGAACATTGACAGCAATACCGACCCGACCAACCACGATTCTGATGGTGACGGCATGCCCGACGGCTGGGAAATCGAGCATCGCCGATGGGTTGGTGCAACCTTTACCGGAGGAAATAACTGGAGTTTAGACCCACTTCGTGCTGACGATGCTGAATGGGACGCAGACGGCGATGGCCTGCCAAATCTTTGCGAGTACCAGTGGTCCATTGTGCGATTGGTGGGTCTCAACGGAGATTTGCTCGCAGAATATGGTGAATCTCCGGAGGCTGTTGCGAACTGGTCCGTAGCCGACCCGAATGCGATTGACTCGGACGGTGATTCGCTTCCTGATGGATGGGAATCCAAAGGCCTGTGCAATTGGGACCCTTCTCGCAAAGGTGTCAATCCACTGAATGGTTCGGACGCGTTTGAGAACCCGGACGGTGACGGATACGATATCAACAGAGACGGCATCATCTCTTCGGACGAGGCCTTTGTGAACTATCTTGAATATCACATTCGAAGCGACCTGTTTAGCGGCAACCATACGCTTGATGGAGTTGAATTGCCAAATGGTTTCTCAACGAATCTCTTCCAGAATATTTCTGATTATGGAATGCCCGAAGCCAACTTTGGCGAACGTGCTTCTGGAGCACTTTCTGTAGGGCAATCAAGTTACAGCGTGGGTGCAGCAGACCCATTGGATTCAGATTCCGACGATGATGGTATGCCGGATGGGTGGGAAATTTGGTTTGCCCGGTGGGATTTACTCGATGACGAATGGACGCTCAATCCAATGGATACATCAGATCGTTGGGGCGATGCTGATGACGACGGCATGACCAACTGGGAAGAATACAACTCGATTTCTCCGTTGTACTCTCAAACAGATGCAAACCGTTCATCCCCTCAATGGTTTGTCACCACCATCGGTCAAGCCTATGCCCTCCAACAATGGCCAGGGATACCTACAGAATCTTCCTTTGGCGATTTCCTATCTCAAGACCAGATCAACGCAACCGGTTGGACAACAGACCCGAACAACGTTGACACAGACGGTGACGGCATGCTAGACGGGCTTGAATTGCTCTTCACAACTTGGAATGTCTCAGCGAATATGTGGACGTTGAATCCTCTGGTCGCCGGAGACGGTGACTTCGACGGTGACGAAGACGGTTTGATTGACCGTCAGGAATTTGCTCTCGCTGTCGAACAACCAGACAACGGTATTGACCACCCAAGCGACGCCCCGCTCCTGCATGTTGATGGCGATTATCAACAACCTACTGAAAAAGCACAGCGTGTCTTTAACATCCTCATTTCGAAGGAAACTCGCGGAAAACGCCTCCTCAATGATTTCAATGCATGGCAGCAAGGTGAGCCACCAAATGCCTTCATCGAGGTCATTCTTGGAATGACCGACCCAACCATTGCCGATACCGACGGTGATGGCATGTACGACGGATTTGAGTATTGGTTCACTTCTTGGGACCTTGAAGAAAACCGTTGGGCGATGAATCCTCTCATCGACGGTGATGTCAACTTGGATTCAGACGGAGACAGTTTTGACTGCAACGAAGACGGTACTATTGACGTCAACGAAACCTTCAGCAATTTACGAGAATGGGAATCCAGAACATGGGGCAAATACCTCAACCGAGATACTGTACCATCCGGCATCATCGATTTCGGAGAAGATGCCATGACAGCATATCAGGAAGAACTCGGTTATTCGTTGATTCAAGCACAGAACGCACTTTATCTTGACTTCGTAGAGAAAGGTCAAGACTCACAAGATCGCATGACAAAAATCAACACCTACGACAGCGAAAATTTCAATCGAAGTCTTCGAGGTGTTGCCGACCCGACCCATCCTGACTCAGATGGTGATGGAATTCCAGATGGTTGGGAATATTGCTATGCAACCTACGGAATGGACGATATCACGACCATCAATCATTGGGCTGCAAACCCACTCAACCCATGGGATGTCAATTACGATGGAGACCATGACGGATGGTACGACCGAACCAGCTTTGACATCCCTGCAGAACAGGGCACGTGGGAAGACAGAGTCTTCACGCCTTCTGGTCAACTCATCCAAAATGGACTCGGCGATCTTCCATTCACGAACATTATGGAATATGACAACGAGACTCGCCCCGACCTCAACGACAGTGACGAGGACAGTCGCACCTTTGTGACGACCGTTGAAAACGATGTGGTGACCTCTCACATACGAGATTACAACTATTCCGATGGGCGTGAAGTCTTCAAGTACGGTTCCAATCCGAGTGACAATGATACAGACGGAGACATGCTCCCTGACTGGTATGAATACAAGATGGGATGGAACGAGAATAATGACAATTTCAGCACCTATCTCGAGATTCGAGTGGTCTGGATTGACGTTGCTACCGGTGGGGCGTGCGATACGAGTACAACGTCGTGCTTGCCGCTATCACAGGATGGTTCAGGTGGTACATTGAGCCGCCCAGACCTTGAATTCACGTGGTTTACAATGGATCCTTCCGACCCCAACGACGCTAACCTCGACCCAGACCAAGATGGAAATTGGGATTGTTCGGGAGCAGGATGCACGTACGAATCATATACGAATTTCCAAGAATTTTATGCGATTACAACCACCGATTATGCCTCTCCAAACGCAGTTCGGCTGAGTGGATTAACACACGATGGGGCGCCCGTGACAGAAGGATGGCAGTTC
This sequence comes from Candidatus Poseidonia sp., assembly GCA_030829545.1. GTDB lineage: Archaea > Thermoplasmatota > Poseidoniia > Poseidoniales > Poseidoniaceae > Poseidonia. The sequence continues at coordinate 9,281 of JAURAI010000011.1, forward strand.
AGGGCTGCATTGCTGGGACTTGGCCAAACCAATGAACTCAGCCTGAATTATCTGAAACTTGAAAAATATGCTGGGATGGACCGTCAATACGGTTACATTGTGGACGACGGCGATAGCAACTTCTTGATTGTTGACCCCTCGGATGACATCGTTTTGCTCGCAGGCAATCGGACTGATGCTTGGGAAATCTACTATGCAGGCTCTCCAAATACACCTCCAGTGCGGAATGTTGGCGAGCATGAGTTCGGTTGGTATCTCTTGGATTTCGACGATGATCACCTAGCAGAGGGGAGCAGTCCAATCAATTGGGATACTGACGGGGATTGGATGAATGACTGGTTTGAAGTTCGAGATGACGAGGAAGACGGAGTTCGCGGGGACTCTTCCCCAATTCGTTATGATTCAAGGACAACCTCTTGATTTCCTCGGTTAGGACAACTGACCTTTGACCGCATGGTTCAAAGTGTATGTCGGACGTGTCGGAACTATGCAAGGGCGCGTTCAGCATTCAAGGTCGTCGCACGGTGTGTTCCTCCTCTTGGTCGGGTTGATGCTGTTTACGCCCTTGAGTCCGATGGCTGAATTGTTCACATCAGATGCCGAGGCAGCCGTCGGCACCCGTCACGTTTACGAATTCCACGACGGTTCAAGCGAATATATTGCACTCTACCAAGGTGCGAATGCAGACCTTGGAGCCAAGGTCTCCCTGCCGAAGGGTGCACTGGTCACCGATGTGAGCATGACCCTTTCAGGAGCATCCGCTACAGGCTGGTCTCAAGTCGTTGCTGATGACCGAGTGCATTGGATTCGAGGAGATGAAACCAATGTTGACGATCGTTCGGGTGATTTGACATTGGCACTTGATAACCGCAGCAATAACTTCCTTCCCCACGGAGATGATGCGTATGTTAACCCGAACTCTGATGCATGGTTGGATAACGGATCCTATGCATTGCGACAACCCCACACCTCCAACGCTACAGAGAGCCTCTTTTCCCAACAACTGACGAAAACCTCGTCCAGTTTCATGGCGCAAAGCCAAGGAGCGATTCTAAAGCACCACGATTGGCTCTTCCTGTCCACATGGTCGTCGTCAACCTTCAACAACGTTGTCCACCGCCTCTACCCGAACAATGCAACCCGTGAGTCCATCATTACGCTCGACCAAGCACAGTGTACCCTCCCACAGAAGCACTCTTCGTCCTATTACGGCTATTATGGATTCAGGGATTGGACCATCACCGATGATGAACGCCTCTTTGGAATCCTTTCGGGATATCGGTACACCTACGGGTCATCCGCCCCCGTCAATTATCACCGTGTGATGGAAATGGATATTTCTAAAGATGATACGTGGACTTGCATTGATTCCTATGACATTTCACCCTCTGTTGGTGAATATACTGGAATTGCATACGACCGAGAGACCGGTCAGGTTTGGGTTGCGCACAACGCCATGAATCGTCTCTACGGCTATGACTTCTCGGGAGATGGGACATCAACCTACACTCGCAGCCAGGAATACTACACCTATTCCTCCTCATCCAGTTCCAAGTGGGAATGCGGTGGTACCTACAGTACCAACCAGAAGCAAATGTTGCGCGGGCTTGAAATGAACAGCACGACGTTCTTCATGCGCTGCCAAAAAGACGCTTATTACAACGACCGTGACCAACTTGAAGCATGGTCCATTTCAGGCTCATCAACAGCGCTCATTCCCGAAACTGAAGTGCGTCAAATCTCTCGTCTTGGGTACGGCCTTCAGTTTGACGGAGACCGGTTTGTGACCGTTGACAGCGGGTATTCAACGTGGTCGAGTACCACGCTGTACTATCGTGAATTTGGTACGAGTTGGCTCTATGAGACCACACCCGCTCCCGGAACCACCACCTGGTACGGTGATGTTGTTGAATCGGGAGACGATGTTTTGGCAGTGAATGTCCAGACATATTGGTCGGCAGCTTCCATTGGTGACCGCGTGGATTACTGGGTCTCAGCAGACAACGGCACCCATTGGGAAGAAGTCGAATCAAACCAGACCATTCATTTTGATTATCCAGGTAAGGAATTGGTTTGGAAGGCTCAACTGATCGGTTCAACCGCCGTATCATGGTGGGTCGACATGGAATATGCCACCGCCTACACTGCCTCAGGGCAATGGGAGTCGCCTCACTTCAACACGGGCACCAAGGTCGGGAAAGTACGTCCACAATGGACTGCGGATGTTCCTGCGGGTACGACCCTTGCTGTCACCGTTTCAAACGATAACGGTTCTGTTTGGATTGAAGCAACCAACAATGCTGAAACCAGTTTCTCAACTGAAGCCGCAGGAAATACTCTGAAGTACGGAATTTCCTTTACAACCACAGATCCTTCTCTCACACCGAGCATTGACGAGTTCATCCTTGAGTACGAGGAAGGATATCCTGACCGTCCGATGCTGGATGTTGGTGGTGATGGTGATTACGATTGGGAATCTCAAATCTTCCTCAACGAGTCATCAGTGATCGCTTCTGACGATTCAGTCGTCGGTGACATCGTCAAGAAAGCGCCAACGCTGGTCGATGCCTTCAATGACTTCATTCCCGAGAACGGTGATGGATGGCTGGACATACCAATCGGTGTCAAGGCAGCATCATCAGGGAGAGTAAAGATCTCCAATATTGACATTACCTACGCCATGCAAACTCGGGCCGTTGATGCATCCTTTGAGGGTGGCTTGGCTGCACCCGATGGTATTTATCGGAATTTCATCACCCGTGTAGCCCCCGGTGACGATGTTGACAGGGTGACAAAGGCCGTTATTGCCATCAACCATTCCTATGGAGAAAACCCCACCTTCACTTGGCAACAGGGCGATGCATGCAGCACCAACAATGACGTTGGCGAAATTGTCATGTTCGATGCTCCAAATTGCACCTCAACGGTGGATGCAAACGGTGTTCGATCAATTTGGATGCCCACAGCGGTCAACTGGAGTTGGAATGATGAAGTCTCCACAGAAGCAATTATTTCCGTAGAAGATGACTTGGGTGTAGCAGTCAGCCAGTGGGATTCGAGTACCATGGATCTCTCAGTTGAAAACGACATTCAACTCGATGGTCTTCAAGTCTGGGAAGAAACAGGTCGTCAATTGTATCCGATGGATTGGGTGCGTGGTGGTTTCAATCTCAGCTTTAGCGGTAAAATACACTTCCAAGATTCACAACTGATGCCTCCTGCCGGTAGTTTCTCACTCCGGGTTATCGGTCAAAATGTCACCTACGATGGTGACCCAATGGGTGAGCCAATCGTCCTTTACCAAGAAGTCAATCCAGCTTTCGGAGAATACAACATGACCTTCACCTCGCCCATTGAATCCTCACAGGGTGGTATGATTTTCTACGTTCAGGCTGTGGATTTGAAGAACGGTTCAACCTATACCAATCCCAACTACAATTCGATGCGTCTCATCCTTGATGGAAACTCTCCTCTCGTTTTGAGTGCAACACCTTCCGATGGCGAAGAACGCCACGCAGGAGCAACGGGAGTTGGCCAAGCAGTATCGATCGTCGTTCAAGATTCCGTTGACCCACCCAAGCAAATCAGCCTTCACTATTGGGTTGGTTGCCGTGCAAGCGAAGCCATCGGATGCAATGATTACAATTTCGATGGCCTACCTAACGAAGATGAGTACGAACTCATGACGCTCTCATCTCCTGAAACTCGAACGGGAGGATTGAACATCTTTGAAGGCCTGATTGACGACTCGATGCTCCTTCACAAGCAACGCGTGTCCTTCTATGTGTCCGGGGAAGACGAGCAAAACAATCAGATTGCGATGGGCCAGGGGCCTGTATGTCCTCAAAGCACCATCACGTGTGGGACACGGCCCGGTGAAGTATTGCCCGATTGGGATGCTGACCTTGTGACCTATTTCATACGCCAAGAATTTGAGCCACTTGTGGATCTCGGCAATTCATCCATCATCGGTCATGATGATTACGAACCCATGCACCCGGGCATACCTTACACCGCTCAAATCAAGTTGAGTGACAGTAATGGCTGGCAAGACATTCAATACGTACAAGTTGCCTTTGGTGGCGACCTCGACGATGATGAGTCCTCTATGTTCATCACGCTTGAAGAAGGGCTCGACGGTCAGCCTGTGGCCACCATCGTGTCTGGTTCCAACAACATTGCTGTTTCAAACCTCTATTCGACGGTTGAGGTTGAAGAAAATAATGAAACTGTGATTGTCATTCAGGCGAGATTCCAACTAACTTGGATGTTCCCAGAATCCTTTGATACCAATGGTGAATCTCATTTCATCCCTCGTATTCGTGTAACTGATATGCCATGTAACGATGGTGAGATCATTCCTTGTTTCGAAGTAACCGAAGGCTTAGGTGACGACTGGTGGAGTTTGGACAACGACTTCCGCTTTGATACAGAAGCAGGCCACATTCGCGCCATTGAACTCCGCAACAGTGAGAACCACTACAACGCTGAGAACTTTGAGACCATTATCGGAGCAGGTCAAGCCCTCCGTGTCTCGGGTCGTGTCCTCTTCTCTGAAGACGAGACTCCCGCTCCACCAGGCGCATTTGACGTCGTGTTTGGAGATTATGAGAACAATTGGCGCACCTCAACACGTGATGATGGTGAATTCAGTCTTGACCTCCTCGTACCTTCGGTACGTTCCGGACGTCTTGACCTCCGCCTGAGCATGGACGACCTTCCCGGTCTTGCAGTGGACGAAACATCCTTTGCCCCACGTGTCCGCCTTGCTGTTGACAGTGTGCGACCCACCATTGGTGGTATTGCACTCAACGGTGTACCCGACGGTTCACCTCTCTCAATTGGACAGGCAGATAGCCTCGAAGTACGTCTTATTACCAACGACGAGAATGGATTCAATTTCAATGAAGATGCAGTCCTGCACTACCGAGTGAAAGCCGGTGAAGCAGAAATCTCACGAGGTAGCATCTTGTTGCCTGATGTCATCTCCTTTGGTTCAGAATTCATTTGGAGCGGCCAGTTGGACTTGACAGATGCTGGAGCAACGACGTTGTTGCCTTCCTATGCAGTTGATGTGTGGGTTTCGGGATCTGATGAAGCAGGCAATCCCTACGACACTGCATCTAATTCAATGATGGAACCCTTTGCTTCATGGCCCCTCGCTCTGCTCGGACCAAGTATCGACCTCCAAGATGAAGCAACGAAACTTCAGTGGGATAACCCAAGCCCCTATGCTGGTGAAACAGCAACAATGGTCGTAACCGCTACCAACCTTGGCGGTAACGGCATGGTTGAATTTGCCCTGCAAGAACTCGTTGAAGGCGGATACTGGTCGACCAGTTCAATGGTTGGAGTCGAGGTCACTTCGGGACAGACCCTGACGGCATCTCTTCCAGTGTCAGCTGATGCTCCTCAAGGAACAGCGATTGAATACCGTGTTTTGGTTCTCGTCGACGGCGTCGAAATGGACCGTCAAAGTGTTGAATCTCTTCTGATCAAGGAAGAGACAGTGCGTGATGGTGAAGCCCTCTCACAGCAACTTTCGGATGATATCTTCAGCGTGACGCTGTTCATCATTGCATTGACATCTCTTTCCTTTGGAATGTACGCCCTCGTGCTACGACGTCGGATGCTAGCACCTGAGACCGAGGAGGAAGCGGCTGACCAAACCGAAGAAGTGGTTCAGCAAATGGTCAATCAAAAGGTACTGCCGAGCATCGCTTCACCTACGCAACCACCCTCGCCCCCCGTAGCTCCGGCTCCTCCTGCACCCGCCATGAACCGTTCATCACCCCCTCCGCTTCCACCTACTGGACTACCTGACGGATGGACAGAGGACCAGTGGACTTCCTATGGTTGGCAGTATATTGATGCCCTCTCAAAGAAGTGAGGTGATTCTTTGTCGGATGATACGCCCGTTGATGGCTTGGTGACGCTGCAAGAGCGGATGGTCAATCTCATCAATCAACTGAGCATGCCCTTGGTTGAGGTCGCACTTGTTCTTCAAAAGCACATTGCGGCTTTGATGACAACACTTCAGGAACATCTTGACTCAGCCCAACAAAGTGCCAGTGAACATATACTTCTACCGTGGCCGTTGGATGTAGAAGCAGCTGAATCCAACGCAAATTTCCCTGTTGAAAAAGTGATGAAGGTTGTTGACGCACAGCGAATGGACATCCTCGAAACATTGATTCGCGTGACACTCATTGAAATCGATGCTTCCATCATTGAGGCTCTTTTGGCATTGCGTTCTTGGGAGCATCTCGTACGGACCCAACTCGCATTGGCCAAAGGACCCGGCCAACTCTTTTCCCCTCTCGACATACCTGAAGACTGGTGAGCATGGGGTTCAAAAAGAAGGCACGGGAGGACTTGCTATGAACAGGCAAACAGTGCAGACACTTCTCATTGCTATGCTTGTTGCATTCACCAACCTTGCAGGTTGCCTTGGCAGTAGCTTTGACGATGTGATTCCAGAGCGTAAGGGAATACCGGGTGGCCTCACCCTTGCTTGCCTTACTTCGACCACCTACACATCGATGATCGTTGAAGTTGATTACGAGTCCGGGTACAAGCCGTTTACCAGCAGTACTGATATGTTGATCGACAGACTCACGAGCGTTTGTGACAAACCGGATGGCATTTCCATCGAGTTCCAAGAAGTCAATTTTGGGCAACAAGGTGATTGGAGTGCAGAAGATGTTCGTGACAAGGCTTGGGACGAGAAAAGTGGCTCCCCTCGCGAAGATTCTACCCTTCGTTGGCAATTGATTTTCCCAGCGGGCACCTACAGTGATGCCTCGGTGTTGGGAGTTGCTGTTGACGCATCAACGGTTGCTCTGTTTAGTGATTCCATCGATCAAGCCGAAGGTCCTCTTGGACGACCGTCTGTAGAAGATGTTGAAAACAGCGTTGTAGTTCATGAAGTCGGCCATCTCCTCGGTTTGGTCAATTTAGTGTACGAATCACCGGTAGACCACGAAGATGATGAGCATCCAGGTCACTCAAATAATGATGATTCCGTCATGTATTGGGCGGTAGAGTCAACAGATATTGTCAACTTCATTTTCGGAACGCTGCCAAATGATTTCGACAGTGATGACCTCAATGATTTGGCCGGTTTGGCAGACGGTTCCATTCCAATACGTGATCAACTCTGGTCTTGAGGTTGTGATTTGAAGGCAATGGCGTCACGCCACGCATCAAAGATTGACCAGAGATACAATCCGAGCCACAAGATGATGGTGAGGGCAAGAGGAATCTGCAACAAAAACCAGTCCAGGCCACGGCGGTGTTCCCGATTGAAGTGTTGGCCGAGATAAAGGAACGGAATGATGGAGAGCAGCACTGCAAAAATGGGACGCAAGGCACCCCATGTTCCCACTCCGAAGGTGATTTCTCTCCAAATTTCTTTGATCACACGAACGGGTAAGAAACCTTTCTTTTCTTGCGATTGTTCTGGGGAGAACTGGACAACCAACTCTTCCTCCATGCTTTTCATGCTAGAGCCCTTCATTTGTCAAGGTGACGCCTTCAACGAGGCGTATTGATGAATAACTGGGGCTGCTAACAGCAAGCATGGGCAAGTTTCGGGTTCTTGTAACAGGGTTCGAACCATTTGGTGGGCACACCACCAATATCAGTTCTCTTCTTGCAGAGCAATGCGTGGGTTTGCAACACTTAGCAAACCCTTGGAATGACTCTCAGATTGAGGTAGAGTTCACGTTTGATATTCTTTCAGTCGACCAAGCGGGCTCTGTCAAAACTGCCCAACGAATCAATGAAGGAGAATCGTGGGATGCAATCCTCCACCTTGGATTGTGTGAACAATGCAGTCTTCCTCGCATCGAGAGGCGAGCACAAGACGTGGTTCGAATGAGGATTCCAGATAATGCCGGACGGCAAATTACTGACGAGGTCTTGACTGGAGACGGACATCGTGGCAGTTGGATTGACCCTTCGATATGGCGCGAGGAAGCCTTGCCGTTGCCCTTTGAAATCTCCACTGATGCAGGGACCTATCTGTGCAACGAAACCTATTACAGAACACTGGAGGCTCTGATTTCCTCGCCTCATAAGAGCAGAGCACTGCCCAATCCTGCACTGTTTTTACACCTCCCATCTGAAACGCAGATTGACATCGGTCTCGCTCTTGAATTTGTCAAAGCGACCGTGGCGTTGATGCTTTATCCAACACCGTTGCGACCGGTTGATGTTGTTGCTGCTTGTCTCATCAATGCGAACGGGGAACACATGCTTGCTAGAAGGTCGGTTGGCCACGACCAGCAAGGGACATGGGAATTTCCCGGTGGGAAAATAGAGGTGGATGAGTCCTGGAAAACGGCGGTAATTCGTGAATTGGATGAAGAATTAGGCCTTGCAGTAGAACCGTTGCATCCTCTTGGCACATGGGTGCATAACCGCAACGATGTTTCCCTCTTGATTCACCTCATCGCTTGTCAGTTTACAGGAACCTCAAGCGAACCAGATTTACGAGTTCATGACCGGGTTCTTTGGAAACGAGGAGGCGAAGGCGAAGAACTGGAATGGACGGGTAGGGATGACGAGATGGATGCACATCTTGCCCAGTCCGATTAGTGCCAGGTGGAGGCTTCACCATCATCGTCCATCGTACGCTCGTCATTGATGGTACGAGGCACTTGGGTTCGGCCGGGATGCCACGTAGCGGCTTCAATCCACTGTGCTAAGCCATCTCCCTCGAGTTTGATACGGAATACACCGCCAAGAGGTGAATCGCCGGGAATTGGAAAAGCCACTTTACCAGCAAATGCTGCTTGTCGACTCAGTTCAAAGGTCGTTGCATCATCTCTAAGATTCTTTGACATGGCGTCCAAGGCAGTATCGAGAATCCTCTGGTCGTGAAGGGCCCCCAAGAAGGTCGTCATGGGGGGATTGTGAAATTCCCACGACGCATCTGTTCCCTTGCCAAATTCTGGTTCTTGCATGGGAACTTCATCAACTGCTTCCGGAAAGAGATGCTGCAAAGCCTGTCGCACCTTTTCCGAGGAATCTGCTCCTGAGACTCGTGTTGAAATGTTGACGGAGATGCCTTCACCGATTCCGCTCAAGCGAAGCCTGCCTCCAACCATGCCTCGGGTACATCCATTTCCTTCAAGAACATAACCTCCATTCCTCTGATTGAGGCAAAGGGTGAAAATCTCCTCGCATATTTTTGTTCTATGGGGGGGGAAGACGGACCGTTGTATGCTACGGTAATTCCTGTCCTCAACGAGCGCAATCACATTGAGATGTGTCTTCGTCCCCTTGTGCACCAAAGCATTGACCCATCCCTGCACGTGATCATGGTCCTCGACGGTGGCTCCACGGATGGAACTCAAAAGGTGGTACAATCTTTGCAACAAGAATTCTCATCAGAGGAATATCCCGAATTGATCCTATTGGACAATCCTGGGCGAACGGTTTCCCACGGTCGCAATGAGGCGATGAAACACTTGCCTCCAACAGTCAAATTTCTAATTGAAATGATTGGCCATGCAAGCGTTAAATCAACCCACATCGAAGAACGCATCCAAGCGTGGGAACTTTGTGAACAAATCAGTACCAAACCTCTTGGTGGCGTTGGAGTGAAAGTATGCTCTCCAACCACGTCAATGACGCGCGTGGAATCGTGGATTGAATCAGCCCTTCTTTCACCCTTGGGTCAAAGTGGCGGCCAGTTCAGTGATTTCAGCGAGGTAGGGCCGACCCAAGTGCCGGCCTTTGTGATGCACCTTCGGAAGGCGATTGAGGCGGTTGGAGGTTGGGATGAGTCCTACCTCACCAGTCAAGACAGTGAGCTTTCAATGCGCCTGCTTCAGGCAGGGTACTCCCTCTATCGTTCTCCAAGCAGTGAGGTCGTCATGCGAAAACGGGACCGCCTTGGAAAGTGGTGGAAAATGAGTCATCGTTACGGTTTTTGGCGCACCAAGGTACTGAAAAAGCATCCCAAACGAGCCAAGTGGCAAGAATTCCTTCCGCTCATTGGTCTGGTTGGAACCTTGGGCCTTTTCCTCAGTGGCCTTCCAATGTGGTGGCTCGGGGCTGGACTCTATCTTGGCGTATTGTCCATTGAATCCTTGCGCCAAAGCATCCTGCGAAAAGACATCACTTGCTTGGTAGGTACTCCACTCGCATTGTTGATCCTGCATACTGGTTTTTCCATCGGTTTGGTGGATGGATTGGTCCGCAAAGGACGCATGCCCAGTGACCGCAGTTAACACAACATGCCCATAGATACATGAGTCATGAACAAGAGCAGAGCGTGAGGTCGATGGTTGAAGCAAGGCGTCAAACCTCTCGCGGACTGACTGCGTTGCCTCTCCTTCTCATGGGCGCAACACATCTCTCGGTTCCACCCCTCCGGGCCATGTTTGAACTCGAACCTCGTTTGATGTACGCCTATTACGGAGTCGCCATCGTTTTGGGCATTATCCTTTTTCGCAAATCACGTGTCGTGAAGGACCACGAATACAATCGTGCCAAAGCCATGAAGAAGATCAAACACGTGTACGAGGCTGAACAGCGTGGCGTTTGGGAGACAAATGTTGAACTCAATCCAGAAATGGACGCTGTGACCAAAGCCGGGCTCAATCAAAGCGTTGCTGCTTTTTCCAGTGAAGCCCCGGAGATGGAAATCGAGGACGATGAACGTGTTGAAGTGAGCATGCTGACGGAATCACAACATGTTCGAAAAGCGTCAGCACGAGTCTCGGGTGAGGCTTCATTTGATGATGAAGCCATCACAGGAACGATTGGCGCTACCCGTAAAACAGGCTTGATGGATCAGGTATTGGACGCTATTTCTGGAATTTTTGGTCGTGATTCACGAGCACTTCGTGAACAACGGCGTCAGGCACGTCTCAAAGCCTCCGCTTCATCGTCTCCAGTAGTTGCTCAGCGACCAATTGCGCCTTTGAGGCTCACGAAAAGCAACGATGATACAGAAATTGATATGACCAGCATGAGCGATTCAGGCGGTGTGAAAACAGTCATTTCTTCTTCAGGTCAAGAGCGTGGTGCATACTCGGCAAGTGAAGAAAAAACCCTTCCTTCTGAATCCCTTGAAAGCATGGCTATGATGGGTCAAGCACCAAGTCCAAGCAATCGAATTCAAACTTCGGGACCGATTTGCCGAGGCTGCCAATCCCCCGTGACATCGAGCGAACGCTTTTGCCCACATTGTGGTCTGGATCTTTAGTGAACGACCCGTGAGATTGAAAGCAGACCCCTCCTCGTGCGGGTAAGGGGGCACTGTTCTGGCTGACAAACGAGACTACTACGAGGTGTTGGGCGTTGAACGCTCAGCCAGCGATGGTGATCTCAAAAATGCCTTTCGTCGGCTTGCCCGAAAGTATCACCCCGACCGCAGCACAGAAGAAGACGCTGAAGATCGCTTCAAAGAAATACAAGAGGCATATGCTATTCTCTCGGATTCTCAAAAGCGTGCACATTATGATCGATTTGGACATGATGGCCCTCAAGGCAATCCCTTTGGTGGATTTGGTGGAGGTGGTTTCAATATCAATCTTGAAGACATCCTCGGAGGGGACTTCTTCTCGTCCATGTTTGGGGGCTCCTCACGCCGACGAAGTCGGAGAGGCTCTGATATTCTTCTTCGACACTCCATCGACCTTGTTGATGTGTTGAACGGTACTGACCAAGAGGTTACACTGGACTTGCCCAAGCCTTGCTCCTCTTGTGACGGTACGGGTGCAGATGGTGGCGACCTGGTATCTTGCTCACGGTGTTCGGGGCAGGGGCAAGTTCGTGTCCGCCAACAGGTGGGCCCCTTCATCCAAGAATCAGTTCAGCCTTGCGATGCCTGTTCAGGCAGAGGAAGTGTGAGCGAAAAATCATGTGACGATTGCTCGGGTAAAGGGCGCTCAATGGAAAGTACAACACTCCGTTTTTCCGTCCCTCTTGGTACTGAAGACGGTAGTCGCCTTCGCATGCGAGGCAAGGGTGAACCAGCCCCTCAAGGTCAGGGAGAATACGGTGACCTCTTCATTGAACTTGAAGTAGAACAGCATCCTTGGTTTGAGCGCAGCAATTCGGATCTGATCATGTCATTGCCCCTCGGTTACCCCGACCTCCTTCTTGGAACGAGCATCACCATTGACCATTTGGATGGAAAACCCCTGGTTGTCAAAGTCCCCTCCAACTCAAATTCCGGTGAAACCATTGAAATCAAGAAGAGGGGATTGCCAAGACAGCGAGGCAATGGTCGCGGAGACGTCATTGTCCTGTTGAAATTGCACATGCCGGCAAAGGTTCCCAAAGCAGCCAAGAAAACCATGGCCACGCTTCGAGATGAATTAGGTCCCAAAGACCAACAACAAAGCATCATTGATGACGCACGAGAACGTCGAAATTCATGATTCTTCAAGAGCTCGTGCGAGAGTCTCTGGAATTCGTGCTGCGAATGGCTGCTGATTGATTCGTCCGTTGAGTTCAATGTCTACAGAGGGAGCATTTCCATTCAATTCGACCATCAAAAAAGTGCGATGGCCTTGTCCGAGGGCGTCCAAAAAGATCTCTTCACCTTGGTGCAAAAATCGGGGCTCAACGGAAACCACTTCGTACGCAGCACCATCGGGTGCATCAAATCGCAATGCTGCCAACTCCCAATCACCTTCAATGACATGGATACCTATCACCAAAGGCCAACTTCCTTCAACTTTTGCGAGCCGCTGGTCAACCCGCCAAACAGCCATAGCCAGATGTTCTGTACGATGATGGAGTGTTGGTTCACCCCACGCATCCATGCCATCCTCCCACTCTAATTGGGCAACAGCATGGAGGGCTCGAGCAATGTCTTTTTGCGAGGACTTCACGTTGAGTTCTCCTGCGTCCAAACGTGCACTGTACCATGCAAGGCGTTCCTTTTTCTCGCTAATTTCACGACCAAAGTCTTTGGCTCGTTTGATATCAATAGCCAGGTAAAGGACCGGTATCAAAAACAGGGCTCCGAGGAACCACCGCGCAAAACCTCCCCAAAATACAGCATCTTCACTCGGAGGAAACCAGGGTTCATCACCCTCGTCAACCAGTGCATAGGTGGAAGTGATTCTGTAGGCGTGAGCAGGGACATCTTCACCCCAGTTATGTTGTGTGACATCGGATGCATTTTGGAAGCGCAATTGCAGGTATTGTGTCCCTCTTCCAACCTGCAGGCCGAGCTTCAATTGGTCTGCTGCTGGCCGGGTGATGTCCGTGTTCAGGACCTCGCCAGTCGTTTGGTCAATGTCCCAGACTTGAAGTTCTAAATCAGAGATATTCCCCTCAACGGTGAATTGGAGGAAATGAATCGAATCCATCCAACCGTCAACCTCCATCCGGTAGGTATCCACCGTATCGTGAACTCCGAGGGTGAACTGGGCCTCAAGACTGCTCGTCAAATTCAGAAGTGGCCACGAAGCGTTGTTCTCTTCACTCCAAGGTGGCAGGAATGATGGGGCTTCCAAGCCATTGACGTCACTGAAATCATGGATGGTGACCTCCACGCCAAAGGCCTGAGTTTGTGAGATGATGACTCGTCCTCCATCAACACCAGGATAGGGATAGGTGCGAAGGGATTCACCTTCAATCAGCGTGTGCTGGACGCCTTGAACCCAGTTTCCGTTTAACAATTGGTCAACTTGCAGGGTAACAGCACCTAAGCGTGTGTGGAGGTCCAAAGAGCGGGTATCATTCCAATCAAAGGGAGCAACTGTCGAATTGTGGCCGAGGACTTCCCGTCCGTGATGCAAGTCATGTCCGATCAGCGGAGTGGTTGGTTGTGCCTCATACATGTACAGGTGAGCACTCCACAGCGTCGGACCGACGCTTGTCCCCAACCGTGCAATAAATCGCCCATTGTCCGGGGCAGTCCACCATGCGGAGGATGGTGCTTGTGCTGAAAGTTCTGAAAAAGCATCAAGCAGGTGGTGCTCATTGCCCAACAGGGTTTCCGTTGTGCTGTTTTGGAAGTACATTTGCAAGTTCACATCGTCGGTAGATTCCAACCATTGCCACTCAAGGGTATCTCCAATTGAAACATTGATGGTCACGTATTCATCATGTTCGGAATCCAGTATGCCAGAGTGATGAAGGTTGGAAAGTTCGTCGTTATCAATACCAGCCAAGGTGTCTCTGGCAGTGTCCATACACATGCTTGCATTGACGCAGCGGCCAATTTCCTGTGAGATTACTGTCGTGGACGGGCTAGGACGAATTGTTGGATTGGTATCGGAGATGTTCTTCGCCAATGAAACACGTACGGTCTCATCAACAGAGGTACTGAGGGTCAGGTTCAGTTCAGTTGCATCTCCTGTGAAGAGAACGACCTGTTGGCCATCAGTCGTTGAGGCCTCGTCGTAAGCCAGTGTGATTTCACACGAATTGCAATCGACACTTACCATGGTGTAGGTGTCGGGTTCAACCATTAGACTTGCTGTGTAGGTCTCGTCTGCATCAAGGTTGAACGTGTTGATACGTTGGTCGGCGACGAATTCAATGGGATTGGCTGCTGCTTGTGGAGGGAGCGCTGCCATCAGAAAGAGGCCGAGAAGAAGGACGGCTGATGCTCTCAGGTACTGCCTTCCCATGCGTTGGCGTAGCGGTGATGACTTTCAAATCAATCCCCTCATTTGGTTCAAACCCTTGAAGAAGACGGGCGACCCCGACGCGTCATGGGCGAGGGCTTAGCACGCACCGTGATGCACCGTCATCGCTATTCTCGTCAATGGGGTTTGGGAGATCGCAAATCTCCTGCCAGCCTCACGCCATCGCTTGTCCTCATGGATGACGATGTTGCTCTTCCGCTGCCTTATGCGCCCTTCAGCACCTCGTCCACATCAACGCTCCCCGCAACGCTTGAAATGAATGCACGTGGTGCTTTTGTGGCTCCTGAATTTAGCGAGATTGGGCCGTCGTATTCAGTAGGTGTTGGCCATGTGCTTCCTCCGTCTCTTGAGGATGCTAATGCGGGGGAGGTCCAAGGGACATCCTCCCTCCTGCCGGTATCGTGGCAACGAATGAATCACGACGAAGGCCTCCTCGAACCGTCCCTTTCTCCCGATATTGTTGTGCTGACCGATGCGGTGCAACTTGCTGGACAAGGTCAGAAATTATCACAGGCCATTCTTGCTCTCAAACAACGCTTCCCCGGGGCGCTTCTTTGGGCTCCAGGTCTCGGTGGTCCAGACAACGTCGCTTTGCTCACACTCATGGGTGTTGACCTCTTCGACATGGCACGTAGCCGTGAAGCTTGTGCCAATGAGGCACTCCTCACCCAACAAGGTCCGAGGTTTCCGCTGGACCACGAAGCCTTCGTCATGGAGGCTCAGGCCTATCATTGGATGAAAGCACTCGATGAAGTGCGAGCAGCGATGATTCATGGCACGCTTTCTACGCTTGCAGAACGCCAATCTCTTTCAAGCCCGAAATCTGTTGAGCATCTGCGACACCACCGTCACCTCGTTAGCCAACAACACGATGCGCTCTCATCGCATGTCAAAGCAGACCAGCTCTTTGCCTGTTTCAGCGAATCAGCCCTGCATGACCCGCTTG
Source organism: Candidatus Poseidonia sp. (assembly GCA_030829545.1). Taxonomy (GTDB): domain Archaea; phylum Thermoplasmatota; class Poseidoniia; order Poseidoniales; family Poseidoniaceae; genus Poseidonia. The sequence goes on from JAURAI010000011.1 coordinate 24,854, forward strand.
TTGAACAGTGGGAGCAATTCATGACTTCATCGTATCAAACACCCGAACCAGTTCGTGAGGTCATGATTCTCCTGCCTTGCTCTGCACGGAAGCCATACCGACTCTCTAAGACTCACAGTCGGTTTATCCGTGCCATCCAATCAACGGGCTGCCATGAAGTGATGATGACTTCGCCTCTCGGTTTGGTTCCCCGTGACCTTGAGGATGTATGGCCTGCTTCCAATTACGATGTGCCGGTGACGGGTGATTGGTCACTGGATGAGTTGGCCCGAGTTGAGCGGATGCTGAAGTCTCTTGTCAAACGAATCGGCTACAAACGAATTATCAACCATACCAACTTAGATTTGGGCTTTCTTGAGATTGAAGTTGTGAATACTCGGGAAGGGCGAGGTTCAACCAATCATGACGCTCTTCAAGATCTCACAGCAGCTGTGAACGACGCCGTTACGACCTATGAGTTGCGCAATCAAAAAAACAGCCATCGACTTTTGGAGCACTTCAAGAGCATCGCTCGAAAGACAATGAAAAATGATGAATGGTGCGAGAATATAGTCATTCGAGGTAAGTTACCACGGTGGCGGCTGGAGTTAGACGGCACACAAATTGCCGTTTGGTCGATTGATCGAAATGGTTTTTCCTTCTCAAGGGCTTCAATTGATCTCTTGGCTCAGCACGATGCGTTGCCTAAAATCCATCTTGTCGCCGAAACAGTTTGGAAAGGCGATGTCTTTGCCCAGATGGTTCAATCCTACGACCCAATGATTCGCTGTGGCGACGATTTGCTCGTTTATCAAAACGGAACCGTGATTGGCCTCGCTCGGGCCATTGCACCAGGATGGGAGTGGGCAGGAACACCGGGTACTCTAGCCAAATCACATCAGCGCAAAAAGATGCGATGAGGCCTCATGCGCTCTTCGTACCGTGCGGAGTGATTAAGAAGGGGAGATAAGTCGGAAGGTCGCTTGGTGACGCTCTATGGCACGTATGTACAAGTCTCGTAAAGGCCAAAGTGGCTCAACCCGCCCGCATGTTCTAGAGGCACCTGGATGGTCCAATACGGACAAAGATGCCGTTACATCCCTCATTCTTGACCTTGCTAAGGCTGGCAAATCAACCTCTGAAATCGGCATGATTCTCCGTGACAAGCACGCTGTCCCCAACGTCCGCTTGGTCGTCGGCAAGCGCCTTGGCCAAGTTTTGGCTGAGAATGAAATGGGCGGTACTTACCCTGAAGATATGATGAACCTCATGCGCCAAGCAGTCGCCATCATCAACCACTTGGGTTCAGGCAATCACAAGGACTTGCACAACAAGCGTGCTTTGGAAATCACCGAATCCAAGATTCGCCGTCTCGCAAATTACTACAAGGGAGAAAACCGTCTTCCTGCTGAATGGCGCTACAAGCGTGATGAACTCCGCTTGATGGTTGAGTGATTCATCACTCGAAATAAACACCTTGATTTGGTGTCGTTGTCTCGTATGATCGATAGACGATGCGAGATTTACTCAGCAGCCCCTTCGTTCAACCGGTAGGCGAGAAGCTCCGCACCGATCTTGAAAGCATGAAGGCAAGCGAGTTAATTCATCTCTATGCGCCTGCAAATCTTGAGGGCCTTCTTGCGATCGGTCAATTGGAGGCCGCTTGCCTCGATGCTGGAATCAAATACAGTCGTCGCTTCTACCTACCTAAACATCACCGTCCACGCGACGAACTCTTAGAGATTCCATCTCCTTCCACAGGCGTGAATGTCGTCATTGCTTCAGAGGAAGAGACCTGGCAAGTTGGCGACCTGTCAGATGTCGACGGTGTTCAATTCGTACCCCTCGCCACAAGTGTGCAAATGGGGAATCAGCACCGAATCCATCACGGTTCGCTTGATTGCGTGATACAATGTGCAGCCGTCGCAGCCCTTCTTGCTCCGAACGGCCGTCGTGTTCGGAAATTGAGGCCCTATCTGTCGCTTGGTTTGTGGCTACGCGGGGCCCTTGATACCACACTTGACCCCATCCATTCTGCCGTTCTTCTTCATCTGAAAGAAGAAGGGAGTGTTCGAATCGTGCCACTGCCTGAAGTGAGTCAACCACGTCAAGGAATGATTCCTCACTTGCCAGAGCGTCGTTTGCTCAAGTTGCAAAATGCCTGGCCAAAAATGAATGTTGATGAACGAAAGCAAGCCCTTAGTGAATTGATTTTGCCGTGTTTGACCGACTCAAGTCTTTCGACGCCACGGTTGGAAGAACTGGTTTGGAAACGGATGCTAATCGGCCAAGAGCCAATTGATTTGGCCAGCCAAGCAGACGCGCTGCGTCAAGAGTGGCCTGAAGAGGCTGATGCCTCACGTATCCATGCCGCACAACGACTTGACCATTGGTTGCGAACGGGTTCATTGATGCTCGGGGATGAAGCGACGGTTTGAAACCCCACGGCCTCTTGGCGTAACCATGGCGATTGAGCGACTTTTGACGGGCAGCATCCAAAATCAACTGCAGGATTTACTCTCAACTGAAGACCTTGTGATTGAAGCATTCAGGGATTTGGTGAAGGATGAACTAAAAAGTCATATTCGCTCAAAGGTTGAAGAAGATCCCGAATTGAAAGCAGAAATCAAGGAAGCAGTTGGCTATTACTTCCAATCAAAGGCCCGCAGTGTCTATGCGGAACTCAAGGCCACCCGTGCCGCTACTCGACTTGGCTTGCGATTGTTACCAGATGACCTCCAAGGTGAGGTTGGCGAGGCTCTTGTAACGCTCTTTGAGAAAGAACTCGGCGACCTGCTCGAGAAGGCACTTTGATGCTTTTTCTTCACTTCAGTGAGTTCAAGTTATGAACCCGCCAACCGTAGCATAGGCGAGGAAAATGAGACTGGCATTCTTTCTGTCGGTGTTGCTTACGGCAACTGTTCTTCTTCCGATGGTCTCTGAGGTTTCTGCGGATGCCTCGGAAGAAGTCATGGTTTGCTGCGATGCATCGCCCGTAGAACTGTACCTCTTGGGCAGTGACAGCCAACGAAAACTCACACCATTCATTTCTGAATTAGGCGAAGAATCTCAATCCATTACCCTCGAAACTTCTGTATCCTCTCAAGAAAGTCTTGGACGCTGGATAATGCCCAACTTATGGGGAGGCGCAATCCCCTCTTCAACATGGACCTTTTCCATTGCCTATACGGTTGAGAATGCTGCTGGTGTTCAAATCAATGCTACAGCAACCGTCAACATTGGCTCAAAAAGTTTCAGTGCTCAAACAGAACCAGGATCGTCATTCTTAGCCCAAGGGTCAGGTTCATTGACGTTTGAAATTGACATCGAATCACTTTCAACAACCGGGACTTCCAAGATTGAACTTGAACTTGAAGCACAAGCAATTGTCTTCAGTGTTCCAGGTGCAGACGCTAAGTTGGAATTTTTGTGGGGCAGTGAAGAAGATGCATCTTCGCTTGAAGCTACCATCCCACTTCTGGACATTTTAATGTTGGAACCTGAAGTTGAAGGCTCTGACGTATATCTCGCAGTTCGCCTTGATTCTCCTTGGGGTCTCACGACCTTGGCGCTAGCGGAATCAATCAGCCTGCGAGTCAACGGTCAGGAAGTGACTGGCGACCCAATTGAAACAGCATCTGGTGATACCGTCCGAGTAACGTGGACATGGTCTGGTGCAGGAGGAGGCATCGAAACGATTGATGTTGAAGTTGAACTCAGCCTCCAACAAGACCAGCCTTCGTTGAAAGGTTCGGCGTCATTTGAAATTGAAACCTTTGATACAGGCGGTGGGACGGGAACCTATTACCCTCCAGATGAACCGCTACGAACGGACGGAGGAGGAAGTTTTCTTGATGTTGATATCAGGATTAATCTCGCATCTGAAAATGGGAATTTGAAGTTAGAGCGCGTCACGACCATTACCATGGATGACGAAATTGCATTTTGGATGCGGTGGGGAATGGACCACATTGGCGATGAAAACCCTGCACTTACATCCATGCTTCGAGCCTTCAACGCAGGAGCGGTTACTGACGAAGACCGTGTCAGCCGCTTCATTGAACCGGTGGAATTGAGTGAGTTTGAGCGCCAACTCGTCACGCTTGGCCCCATGTATCTCACCGAAGGACTCGGTTTGATTTCAGAAGAATTGGTCGGAGATTTCCGCGCATTTAACGAACTGAAAATTGAAGTGGATTTGAACGGTCAAAATGCGGTTATCAATCACCCCGTGACGATTCGTTTTTCAACTACAGAATTGATTACAGAAGATACATTGAGGATGGATTTGATCAGCAAGTTTACCGTCGTACAACCCGTTCCTTTGTGGAAGAGTTTCACGCTGAATCTCGAGGCTTCATCAAGTTATACAACCTCCTTTAGTGAGAGCATCCTACGGGAATCTGATGCCTTTGATTTCTCTGTTTCCCGCATGCCTTGGGGTGATCAAGTCACGCTCACTGGAGAAGGTATTGACCAATCTGAGTCGTTTTCGCTGACATCAGCGGCGACCTCTCTCATCATATTTGCACCGCTCACACTCTCTATCCTCACCCTGCTCGGAACCGCAGGTTCATTTTTTATCGGACTTTTGATCACGCGTAATCGAAAACGCACCTACCTGTATCTTGAGAGCGTCCTCATTCCAGTGATTGCTTTCATCCTTCTTTTCGGATATCCCTTAGAATTCATTGGCGGAAGCATCCTTGTGATGACCTTCATTTGGTGGACCACAGCCATTGCAAGTCCAAAGTTGCTTAACGGCGCAACCAGGGGTTCTGTTGTCCATCCCCAGATTCCGTGTCCAGCCTGCCAGGTAATGAATCCAGTAACGACAATGGAACGCCCTCATCGCTTTGCGTGCCAAGGATGTCAACGTACCATCAAATTGGTAGCTTGATTTAGAGGTTGAGTCCTTTCAGGTTCGCAACCAACTCAATAGCATCTTTGTAGTCGCCAGGCGAGAAGTAACCAACAAATTCTTCGTTTTCATCAACCGCTACAACTGCTTGAGGAGTGCGCGTTTTAATGTCCTTCAATACGCCTTTGAGGTTATCATTAAGTTGGACTTTCATGAAATCCATTTCCATGTGACCATGGCAGTGATCTTTTGTCGCATCGACTCCTTCGCTGAGTGCTTTGATCAATTGGCGTTGACCAATGACACCTTTGACGCGCTGGTCATCGTCCAATACCACGACGATTCCGCCAGATGTTGTTAGAAGGCGCAATGCAGCTTCCTGCAAGGTGTCTTCAATACCAACAGTCGTGTGTTCATCATCAAGGTTAAGGTCGCCAACGGTCTTGCTCATATGTTGATGACTGCTTTCGTTACCTATGTATTTTCCTAAACATTTTCTTCGCCAAGTTCTTCATGGCAGAGAAGGAGTGTATCGTCCTCCATCACTCTTGCGTATCCGATACGTTCGAGCTGTACGATGGTGCCAGCAGTGTAAGCGTGTGTTTCAACATGGCCGTTGACATGGTGAATCTCATTGTCCTTGGTGTAACACAATTTGCTTTCCCTTGATTGGTCCGAAGAGAGCCAGTGGACAATAGGGCGCTTGTCCTTTCGTTCAGTGGAACCCATGCTTGCTACGGTGTCGTTCAGTGCGACATCAGCGAATTCTTTGAGGCGAAGGTCCATCAATTCGATGTCAGCGCCCTCGAGCAGAATCTTCTTTGAGCGCAATGACCATGTTCGCATCCCCATGGAGGCATCGTTGGGGTGAACCGGCAACGAGACCTCCGAAGGTGTATCTCCTTCAAGAGAAAATGAAATTGGATTGCGAACGAACGTAAGTCGCGGTGCAGTACTATCGACCACTTTTGTATTGTGCGAATAAAGGGTTGCAAGAGGAACTGAGATGTCCTTTTGTGTGATGCCGAGTTCAAGCCAGAACGAACGCAGTGCCTTGGAATCAATCCCTCGCATCTTGAGGGCTTGAAGCGTGGGCAACCGCGGGTCACTCCATCCCTCGTACAGTTCAGCCTCGACGTCTTTACGCATTTGTGAGGTTGAAAATCCTCCCCACTCATGCACTTTCACTCTGCCCCAGTAGGTCGTTTCAGGATAGGTCCAACCGAAATGTTCGTACAATAATTTCTGCTTTCGAGTCGAGTCCATGAGGTCTTTTCCACGAATGATATGTGTGACGCCTTGGAGATGGTCTTCCACGGCACTTTGGAAATCCAGTAAAGGCCATACGACATAGTTTGAGCCAATCGTAGGGCGTGGATGTGGATGCGCTTTTGTATCCTGCAAACGAAGAGCAGGCCAGTCTCGAAGCGCCGGATTCTTCAATGTCATATCGGTCTTGACTCGGACAACGGCATCTCCTGGTTGGAAGACTCCTTTGAGCATTGATTTCCACAGCACGATGTTGTCTTCCTTGGATTGATCTCTGCACGGACATGCAGTTTTCCCAACCCGATGAACCTTGAAATCCTCTGCCGAACATCGGCAAACATAACCAAATCCGCCCTCAAGCATCTGGTTTGCATGCACATAGTATTCTTCAATTCGGTCAGAGGCGATGACGACGCGGTCGGGTTTCCGTCCAGTCAACCATTCTGTTTCTTCTTCGATGCTTTTGTAAGCCTCAAGCATGGGCGGCTTCACCTTCGTATCGGTATCATCAAATCGTAAAATGAATGTCCCATTGTATCGTTCACGGTAGGTGCTGTTGATGACTAAGCCTCTTGCATGTCCAAAGGATAGTGGTCCGTTTGGATTGGGGGCGAATCGCAGCACAACAGGGCGATCTTCTGCATCAACCAGATCGGGTAAACCTTCTCGTCGTGCCTTCACTTCACGCTTTTGGAGCAATTCAGGTGCTTCTTCTGCAAGAATATCACGAAGGGATTCAACACCGTATTCAGCAGCCATTTCATTGGCCTTTGCAACCTCAGATGCCACCAATGCGGTGACCTCTTTGCCGTGTTGGCGGAGATCTGCTCTTACACCCATAATTCGGCCAATGACCGACCCCACGGCGCCTTTTCCCTCATATTCAATGGCATTTTGATAAGCGAGATGGCGGAAAAAATTTCGAGTCTTCGCATCAGGTTCCCAATTATCGCCCATCAATTTGGGCACGGGGCGTCCCTTCATCAAATGCGTGCATCATCATTCTTGAACAAGCTCTGTTGTTTTGTTCTGAGTTGACCTCTAACGGGTAGGTCGCCCGTTCTGTTCGTTTCCCAAAAACGTCGTACAGTTGCCCAACCCCACCGAACTTCATTGTGAATACCAGATTGAACGATGAGGTGTGCAAGGGCAGCCTTCGTTTTTGGATCGCTGGGATATCCAGAACCCAGATCGAGATTGGTATCCTCTTTCAGTTGCTCAATTTGACGATCACGTTCTTGTTTGGCCAAGATACTTGCCATTCCCACGATGGGATGGTGGAGGTCTGCTTTATGTTCACTTTTCATGGCACTGTTTTTCCAAGGCCAACCGTCGATTCGTTCACAGATTCGATCTGTGAATCGTTGAGGGTTCACGTCACATGCATCGGCAAGAATCTGCACGTTTTCCCGGCAAGAGAGTTCACTGATCGCCTCACTAAATCCTCGAACCTCCAGCCAATTGAGACCGTCGTCAAGCATTGCAAGATCAATCTGTTCAGGTGAACAGGTGACTACGGAAGCAACCCAACCTTTCGTCTCAGATTGTGAGAAAAACCAGGCTTCAAGTTCATCACGCCGTTTTGAGGACAGGTCTTTTGAATCCTTAACACCGGCCTCAATGAGGAGATCGTAGTCTTCGGGAGGCACACCACATGCAGCGATGACAAGCGGGCCGAGCACCGGTCCACGTCCAGCTTCGTCAACTCCAACCAACATACAAAGCCCCCTCAGAATTCAAGGTCATCGGGTGGACCGTGTGGTGGTGAGGCAGGAGTTGGTTGAGCAGCCTCTGGCTTCTGTTGCTGTGAAGGTAAGGGTACGCTCTCTTGAGGCTGAACCGAAGTTGGAGGTGGAAGATGAACATCTGGTTCTTGTTCACTGCCCTTTCCCAGAATGATTGAGGCGGCTTCAACCAGCCGTGGCTCAACGGGAGGTGCCTGTTGGCTCGGAGAGGATGTCACCTGCATACGGCTCACATCAGAGTACGTTGTCCCTGTATCTGATGGCGCTCCAGTCGATTCAGCGGTGTCTGCATCCTTTGCTCTGAATTTTTCCATCCAGTCATTGCTGTCCGCATCTATTTGCTGGTAGGGCAGAAGGGATTGCTCGCTTAAACGACGGTCACGATCGATGACTGCCTTGTAGATAATGACTCCAGCGACCATGATCGAAATCACAACAAAAGCCCACGCTTTGACATATGCAATCGTCGTTTCCACTGCCGAAGACCAATCAAAGCCCTCGTCGGCTTCTTCAGTGGGTTGCCAAGACATTCCGAGGTAATCTCCTTGCGACGTATGGACAAAGGGAAGTTCAGGTGCAAAGCGGGAGCGGATTGATGTATTGACGAAGACAGTACCATTGGTGTTTTGGTCTTGAGGTAAATCCACCCAAGCACGAATGGTAAAATTCGCTCCGAGAGGTATGTCGTTGATTTCAAATGAACGTGGATATTCAACTCCGTCCTCATAGACTGCAGAATCTGGAGGTATGAATCCCATCGGTGTTGAGTGACTTGATTGGAGTTGAACGAGCAGTCCATCAATTGCATTCCCGTCATTGCGAACCTCCATTGCAATGGATAAACGGCCTTTAGCGTTGACTTGCTCTTCGATATTGCGGAAGGTCCATTTGATCTCGGGGGCGACTTTGAGTGGAATTTCTACAGAGTCCACCACCATGCCGTTATCGTCAAGCAATTCAATGGTTGCCACGCCAATCCGGTATGCAAGGGCTTGCTCTTCAGCATAAATCTCCACCAAGGGGTACGTCTTGCTTTGTGCGGGCTGAACGAGCAGGATTTCAGCTGGTAATGCAACGGTAAATCCATCGGTTACAGCACCTGTTCGCAGTGCGTATGAGTTGTATGAGTTGCCAGTGTTGAGCACGTCTAAGGAAGCCAAACAGGATTGATTGGGCAGAATTGCATCACATTCAGTCGGGGTGTAGGTGAGTTCACCAGATGAAATGCGTTGGATGGTGGCCTTGACCTGGGTGGTCCGAGTGTTCAGCATTGCTCCGTCTGCAAATACGAAGACCTGCACAGCGATTTCACCCGTGAATACATTGGGTGCCTGAATACCAATTTCGATGGTTCTCGATTCGTTGGGCAACAGTTCTACATCCTCAAGGCCTCCAAAGAGCGCCACTGTCCAGCCACTTACATTGAAGCGGTCTGCTGGCTGAAGATTTTGCAACGGAGTTCCTGTCTCGTCCACGCCTTGAAGTGAGATGTTGAGTGTATTGGGCGAGTTTCCAACATTGCGAACAACAACATTGAGTCGCCCGTCTTCATTGGGAGCCAAGATGAGTTCTTCATCCACATCATCAATGGAGACATTTTTCTTTTCGTTCATTAACAAATCAAAACTCCATGATGTCGCTGCACTGTCCAAGCCTGAAGTTGCCGTGAGTGTGAATCTCGGGCCCGTTTGTAACAAGGGCATTCCGTTTTCTACCGCTGGGACATCAACCCAGAGATAGACGTATACCAGCGTGCTAGGGGCTAGGACGGTGTAAGCATCGTTTCCAATTTCGTTGGCCATGTCCCAACCCCAGTTCCAATTTGACTGCGTGTACAATGAATACGTAACGTTGTCAGTATAACTGCCGTTATTTGATAAATTGACAGCAATGGACGTTCTGATGTTTTCATCAACTGTTAACGCCGTGATTCCTTCCGCTCCAAAATTGAGGTTGGAATACGGGGCCACAGTGACGTTCATGGTGACGGTGTGGTCGATATCAGCGTCAAGGTCCGATGTGATTGAGAGTTCAATTTGATAGGTTGCAAAATTCGCCGAGGCATTTGCTTTGATACCGAAAACAAATTGCTGAAGATGATTGGGAACCAGCGTATCGGTGAGCGGTAGATTCACCGGAGTAAGTGCGGATGGAAATGAATGTGGTGAGATGGTAAAGGCCTGATTGGTCGTGGCTTTATTGTGCAATGTGACATATGCACTGACGGTTTCGTTTTGATGGACGATCACATTCTCTTGTGCAGCCACTCCCATCGTTTCTTGGTCCCTTCCATGAGTTGCCATATCGGCAATGGAAGGTGGGCAAAGCAGGGGCAAGACCATCAAGAGGATGAGGCCGATGCTTCGCATAAGAACAGGGTGAAAGGCCTTGGATTTGAAGTGAACTCCCATCTGCTTGTCCTTGCTTCGTAGGTTTCATGAAGAGAGCCACCTTGGGAATGTTATGGCACCAATTTGGCCCTTCAAGAAAAAAGAACCAATTGCGCAGGTCGAGGAGGCTCCTCCAGCTGCGATTGTCTACAGAAAAGGCGAGGACCCAAATGCTCGTCCACAACAGGATGAAGTAGATTCAAGTGCCTACAAAGATGCGTTGGCTTTGTTTGGTGGTGGCTCTTCTACAGTCGAAGCAGCGACCGATCAATCCGTGCGATATGATGGAGTTACCTCTCCTCAGCCAGAACCTTCCGTGGTTGAAGAGGCACCAGAATTCACCTGGGTCCATCACACTGATGGCTATCATTACAAGCGTAAGGCGAGCGGGGAATTTGAACCGACTCCCCATACCAAATCAGGTGATGGAATCTACACTCCGTATTCCTGATCGAAAAGAGTTGCAATTGGTTGAATGAGGCCAGCATGGTCATGTTGTGCATGATTCACATCTCGTGATACAGCATGTCGATCAACGACGCCCCGTTCGGTCACGGGTGGAAGCGTCCCCTGAACGAGCCACGCCACCATCTGGTTGGGATGAACCAAGACCGGCATGCGATGGTGAACAGGTTGGCAATCTTCATTTGAATCACGAGTAAGAATGGCATAGGATTCAATCATGTTTTCACCATCGCTCCATCGCTCAAAAATAACCGCCATATAGCTGAGCCTTCCTTTCATGTTGTAGTGGTACCATGGGACTTTCCCTTGAGGAGTGGTCATCCATTCATACCAACCATCAACGGGAAGTAAACCCCTTCGATGACGGCGTGCTGATTGAAACATAGGCTTCTCATGAGCCGTTTCACTGCGTGCATTAATCGGTTCACGGCTTGATGGTTGAGCCCATGACGGTCGGAATCCCCAACGCATGAGGCGCATGTGACGTGGGGCAGGATGGTTCTGCGAAACGTCGGTCTGTGTGACGATGGGAACCCATGCTTGAGGAGCAACGTTCCATGATGGCTCAAACGGAGTAAGGTCTGAGAGTGGTTCACAATCGAGGCTTTCTGACACCTCCTGGAGGGGCCGAGCAAGTGCAAACCGGCCGCACATGGTATCCACTCAGACTGGATCGCTCAACAGATTCATCAAGGCAGCGACATCAATTTCAGCGCCGTTGAGGGGGACGCGTAATTCAAACAACGAGGCTACAGCGGGATCAATTTCACCAAAACACCCGACCCATTCATCGTTGACAATCAACTTCGCTCCACGTCCGGCTAACCAAGGCCCGTCGTTGGCTTCAAGTGGTTCAGCATGCCAAGACGTGATTCCTAAATCGTTGCACAATGCTTGGATGCGACCACGTACGGATGCAAAACCACCTGAACGCTCAGCCATGATAAAGGCCAATCTGTCCGTATTTCGGTGGTTACGCACGACCGTACCCAATTCATAGACGCCTTGAGGCAATTCATGATGGCGGTTGGTTGCCAACAAACGCAGTAATCCAGGGAGTAAATGCTGGCGCAGCATTGTGTGGTCAATGGTGATTGGATTGGTAATGCTGGTGACATCATGATTGCTTTGCCATCGCATGTTGTGAAATTGGTCGTTTTCGTTTGAGAGCGTCAGGGATTGGATTTGCATCAGTCCCAACCCCTGCATCGATTCTCGTAGCCTGCGGCGCATGTTGTGATCGCCACGAGGTTGTGCCGTCAACTGTGCTTTGGGAATATCTTCTCCAAGGTCCTCGTATCCGTGGCCGATGGCCAACTCTTCCACCAAGTCTACGGGATGGAGAATGTCAAACCTCCATCGGGGCATCGTGAATTCAAGAATTGCTTGGCCAGCAGAGGCTTGAGACATCCTTTCAGCCTTCTTTGGAGCGTCCGATGGAGCCATGCTTTTGCCGTTGAACCGCCCACCCATTCGATTGATAGCATGTTGCAATTCTTCATCACTGAACGAACGTCCCAGAAGATTCACAACCAATTCCTCGGGCACATGATGAACGACGCCTTCCCCAACAGGTGTTTGAATCGTCTCGCCGTGACATGTTGTAACCTCAACGGAATACACGCTCCCCCCACGTTCTTGAAGTTGTAAACAGACCAGCATAAGTGCTGCTTCGCAGGCTCTTTCATCCCAACCAGTCACGTCAATGAAGAACTCCTTTGTGCCTTGGTGGACTGTGGTGTGGCGTCCGTTGATGATTGGGGGGAACGAGAGGACAGCGTCACTTCCATCAAGAATCAATGGATATGTGTCCATGTCCTTGAGCAGGTGAGCATAATCAATTCCCTTCGGGTGTTGCTCAAGGATCGCATCAATTGGCATGGGCGAGGTTTCACCCAGTGGTGTAAACTCGGTGGTTCCGGGAACTGCTACTACACGGAAAGGGGCCTGCAGAGATGATAGGTCGTGCACGCCAATGGATGCCCGTTTGCGTCCTCGCCCGAGAGCGAAGTGGAGTTTTTCTTGGTGGTCCATCAAGGATTTGATGAACTCGTCCATTTCTTCTTCCCCACCATGGATTTCAACTCCCTTAACAATCGCTCCTAGGATAACAGGGCGAATCTCTGACAAACGCGAATCTACCGCAACGGTGATGCCGCTTTCGCTGACCTTCATGTCGGGAGTAGCCTCCGTTCCATGGAGGAAGGGTCGAAGTGCATGTGTGAGTGTTTCACCGCTTAGCAAATCCGGTCGGTCAGGAAATATTTCGATATCCAACGTCTCTTCATCGCACCGATCAATGTCGGTGCCCATCAACGGTAATTGGTCACCCATCAATTCAACATCGTGCGTCAAGCCATGCTGGCTGAGCAGATGACGCAAGAGAGATTGTTGAACTGAAATAGTTGGCATGTTCGTTCACCTATCGTGCAAACCAATGGGGAAGTGGACGGCCATATCCTGCAAGGCGAAGGCCGCTTACCGCAGCCGTTTCATGGTCCAATGCCCTGAGGTGCTTGCGGTCGAGCATGTCAATGCTGCTCAAACCAATACGCCGTAATTCATTTGAGAGGTCACCTTGTGTACCCTGCAGCCAAAAAGCAATGTGCTGTGTTTCGACCATGGGCGTTTCACAGGACACAATGTTGATTCCAGACCCAACCAATACGGCGAGTTCGTGGGCATTTGCAGCGAAACCGAGCATCAGCCCTGTTTGAATTTCTTGACCTGAAAGGTGGGCTTTTGCAGAGCGTCCCATCATCGGAAGTGATGCTGCCTCGGAGAGTCCTGAACCGTCTTCAATTCTCGCCATTGCGACATCAATTTGGTGATAGGCAGCTCTTTCGTGGAGCGATTGAATGCGACTGATGCCATCGATGAACATGACGGGGACGTTGGATTTGGCAATGGCTCGTAGGGCTACCAGCAATCCATCCATGTGTTCTGCATTCATCGAAGGGAGGCGTTCCATATCAATTGCAAAACCACCGGCCTGTGGTAAATCTTCAGCGACCGTCAACAGATTTGTTGGCTGTATCATCAACAGGTCAACAGCCCTTGGTTGTTGTTCAACCAAGGCAGGATGGCGGCTGAGGATCGTACTCAATCCATCACCATCACTTTTTCCAGCCAACATGGTTGAACCCTGTTCGAGCATTGGCAGGAGAGGCAAGGGAAGAGCAAGTGACTGGACGTGTTCTTTGATACCGACAAGGGCGACCGTGTCAACGGTTGCGTAGGGAGGGAGTCGGTTTTCTTCGTCATTGAGCAATCCAATTTGACTGAGGTCGCCAGATGAAACGGCGAATCCCACGCTTTCAATCCTCATCTCCTCTTGCGGTGTAAGACAAACTGCATCACTGGGAACATGCAAACTTTCATCGTCAAGAAGAACGTTGATTTCAGTCACTTCATTCTTCTTGAGAGGACGTAATACTACTCCGGGAGGCGGAGTGGGGCATCTTCCGTTGATGATAATTCGTCCTCCAGTCATTCCCGCTCCAGGGTCGGGTCCAACATCTCCGTGAATTACAATGACTCCGTCGCTCATTCCTCCACCGATTCGTGGGCCTGCTGCGCCTCGTATGACGAGGACACCGCCAGCCATCATTGCACCTGAATCACTGCCGCAACCATCGAGAATCGTGATGGTTCCAGATTTCATCATGTAGCCTGCGAAATCTCCCGCCATGCGTTCGCAAACGATGGCCGTCCCTTGGTTGGCAGCTCCGAGAAAACTTCCAGCATCACCCTGGAGAGTGAAGGACCCACCTTTTCCGAAAGCAGCAACCCATGAACCCAGAACACCGAGTGCCCGAATGCGTGCGCCGTCGGGGAGTGCGGGGCATAAACCGAGTTCACCGTTTTTGGGAACGGGGTCGCCAGCATTGGTCCAACCAATGCGCAGGATGGCGTTTTGATCGGCTGCTGCTTGCAAGCGTGGACCCAGTTTTTCGTTGATGTTCATTGAACGAGCAACAACCTCAGAGACATCCGCCATAACACTTCCTTGCACCGCATGCACAAATATCCTGCTATGGTTCTTGTCGGCAAGAGGTATTTTGGATGGTGGACGCTCATCCACGGCTTCGTAAAGAAAAGAAGTGTTTATTGAGGTTCTTAGAGAGCACAGCATGGAGAGGGTCATGAGCATCAAGGTCGCCATTAACGGATACGGGACAATCGGAAAGCGTGTGGCAGATGCTGTTGACGCACAGGATGACATGGAAATTATTGGCGTTACCAAAACGCGTCCTTCGTTCGGTTGCGACCTCGCTGTTCGCAAAGGATTCCCTCTGTATTGCACCTTCGATGAGCCTGAACGTATTGCTGCTTTCGCAGAGGCGGGTTATACCTGTCACGGCGGGCTAAGTGATTTACTCGCAGTAGCCGACATTGTCGTCGACTGCTCACCGGGTAAAGTTGGTGCTGCGAACAAAGAGACCTACGTCAACGCAGGCGTGAAGTACATTTTCCAGGGCGGTGAAAAGCATGCTATGGCTGGAATGTCCTATACTTCATCAGCCAATCATGCCGAGAACATGAATGCAGCAGGCACTCGCGTGGTGTCATGCAACACAACGGGACTTTCACGAACGCTTGTTCCACTCTACGAGCACTGCGGTTCTCTGAAGGTTGAATGTACCATGATTCGTCGTGCTGCAGACCCGGGCGATTCTGCCAAAGGACCAATTAACGCTATCAAACCAGTACTCAAAGTGCCTTCACATCATGGCCCAGACGTGATGACGGTCAAGCCTGAAATTGAAATCAATTCAATGGCTGTTGCAGTTCCAACCACGCTCATGCACTGCCACTCCATCGTGGCCACCCTCCCAGAGGGTCATGGTTTGACCACCGAAAGCGTTCTCGATCTTTGGTCGAACGAACCTCGTATCATCATCATGAACGGACAGGAAACAAACATCACGACGACGGCTGAAGTCATGGAATATGCTCGTGACATTGGTAGGAAATGGGGTGACCTCCACGAAATTTTCGTTTGGGAAGATGGAGTAAAACTTGACGGTAATACCCTGTATTACTTCCAAGCAATTCATCAGGAATCCGATGTAATCCCCGAAAATGTTGACGCAATTCGGGCGCTAACGGGGATTGAGTCCGACTGGAGAGCCTCGGTTGAAAAAACCGATGCTGCTATCTTCGCCTACAACGGATTGTAAGCACACCGATGAGGTGTATTCAAAAGTGGGGTGGAAGTCCCCATGATATGCGTTCACGAGTAACTCTTCTGTTCGTACTCCTTCTCTTTGTTTTAACGCCGCTTTCTCAGGCGATTAATTCCACAGTATCTGCCTCTCATCTTGACCAAGAAGAACAACCCGAAATGATGGCTGTTCAGGCACTCTCAGACGAAGAGCAATTGCAACTGGCCGCAGATCATTGGAGTGAAATGCCGAACGCTCAAATGATTTCTATTGAGTTGAAAGATGCCTCTGGCATGCTCCATTTGGCTGCAGGGAGTTTTGATCCCACCCAAACAAAGGGCCCCGATGTCGCTTCAAGTCTGCGTCGTTCAGACGATGCAGCCCATACTGGTTTGGCTATGCTCCAACTTCATGATTCAAACGGACAAGTCCTTTCAGACCTCGTTGCTGAATACGGCCTCAAGGTCCTCGATGCGCTCCATGACGAAGGTTGGCTCGTACGACTTCCCAATGCACCCACCTCTACCATTCAAACTCTCAACGAAGACGAACGTGTTCGGTGGGTAGGCCATCAACAGCCGGGATGGCGGCTCGCACCAGAATTGTTGACCTTCACGGAAGCGGACCAGTATATTTCGATGATTCCCTCATCTGACTTGGGCTTGGGTGGTTACGGAGATTTAGCAACCGACCTTGTCCGTTACGGCGCCGTGGAAGCATGGTGTGATGAGTGGAGTTGTCAATCTCTCGTCACATCTCAATCCTACATTGAATTCATCCGCAACATTGCTCATGATGGACGTATTATCTGGAGTGAACTCGCCATGGAACTACGAGTGCACAATGCAATTGCCTGGTCACTCTCAGGTGTTCAAAGCGTTGAGGACAATGCAGCGTTCACCCTTGATGGCTCAGGAGAGATGATTGCTATTTCGGATACGGGGTTGGATCAAAACCACCCTGATTTGGTGGGGCGTGTCGCCGCCACATACACCCAGTTTGGACTTGATACCTCCCCCGCTGATAGCAATGCAGGGCACGGCACGCACGTTGCGGTCACTGTGCTCGGTGATGGTTCGGGCGATTCCTCTGCCCGAGGCATTGCGCCCGAAGCCAACCTGGTCATGTACGCTCTCGAGCACGACCCAACTGGTGTCTTTGGACGAATCGGCTCAATCTACGACTTGCTCAGGGATGCTGAGCAAATGACGGCACGGATCGCAGTGAATGCGTGGGGTTTGAATGGGAATTACGGTCAGTACTCGGCTGATGCCCGTTCAGTTGACGTTTTCGTTAACGACCGTCAGGACGTAACCCCCATTTTTTCAGTTGGTGACCGTGGTACCTCGGGAGCCTCTCAAGTTACTTCTCCTGGAACTGCGAAGAACGTCATCGCCATCGGGGCATCAACCACTGGCATGTCTGGAACCGCTCAAGCGGGGGCAGTTGCAAATTTCTCATCCCAAGGGCCGAGTCTTGATGGGCGCATCAAGCCGGACCTTGTTGCCCCTGGAGTTGGTATTTGTTCTGGTCTGGCAGAAGAAGCTCAAAGTCCAGCAGGTCCAGATTGCCTCACAGGGTCCCATGCAGGCGGCAATGCCTACTACATGTCCCTCTCAGGTACATCTCAGGCCACGGCAGTTGCGTCGGGTGTCGCTGCGCTTACCCGTGAATTCATTCGAGAGCAGGTGGGAGTTAGCTCTCCGTCCAGTGCCTTGGTTAAAGCAGCCATGATAAACGGGGCAACCGATTTGGGGACACCAGACATACCGAACAATCTCGAGGGTTGGGGCCAGATTGATCTCGAACGTACCGTGATGCCAACGGACGGAACGACAACTTTGGACACCTTCTTTGATGATAACAAACCACTTGAATCTGGTTTTGGTTTACTTTATTCTTTCTCACTTGACCCGTCCCACGGCATTGATATCACCCTCGCTTGGACCGATGAAGCAGGCAGTGCGAACGCACCCGGTAACCAAAAGCGATTGGTCAATGACCTTGATTTGGTACTTATCGATCCGTCCGGCACCCAATGGCTCGGCAATCAATTTTCACAAGGTTTCTCCGTGATTGGTGGTTCTGCTGACGAAACCAACAATGTCGAACGCATTCGTATCGCATCAGGTGCGCTCCCATCCTCTCAAGGACAGTGGATCGTCCAAGTCCTCCACAGAGGTGGGACCACTCAAAACTTTGGTCTTGTGATGGCAGCCGCTGCGACTCCAACTCCACAAGCCGATTTGGTGGTGTTTGACGGAAGTATTCTCACCTCTTCTGTCAATCCGCTTAAGGACGACCTCATTTCCATTCGTCTTGCTTGGGTAAACCAAGGAACCAGCACGTCCGGTGATTTTGACATCATCTTAGAAGACACCACAACACAACAAACGCTGGCAACTTCCACACGGTCAGCCCTCGCTCCTGGAATGATCGATTCCTATACCATCTTCCACCAATTCACGACCACAGGCATCCATTCGCTTCGTTTGGCGATTGATACTGGGAATCAAGTCCCAGAAATGAACGATGCATCCAGTGGGACGGACAACAATATCTGGGAACAAGATGTGGAGGTCACTGCTCTAGGGGTTCGAGTGGTCATTGCCAACGCAGACGGGACTGTTCCTGAAACAGCCGAAGAACGGTCCAACAACGCAGTCATCAATTTGGACGTGCGCAATGATTCTGGAATTGACCTTCCTCTCGTGATTCTTCACGAGGGTACGGGAAACCAATCGGTTTTGCTCTCTTCTTCCATGGTTCAAATTCCAGCTCCCGGAAGAGAAAATTTCTTCTTGCCAAGCGCCGATCTATGGTCCAGAAATTTTGATGAAACGCCCAATTTTGTTCTGACTGGCCAAGGTACGAATGACGCCAATAAAAGCATTAATCTACGCCTGGAAGATTTGGATGCAGACCTCACAACGAACCCAGAAAACCCTCGGTATGTGCGTGCAGGAACCTATGTTGTTGAACTAACAGCAAGGTACGAATTCCAGCCTACTGTCACGCATACTCAACGTGTCACCATCAATGTTGAACAAATTGATCAAGTCCAAGTGGTAACGGCTGGAAGCAGTGGATTATCTGCAAAACCAGGGAGCTCAAGTTTCTTTTCAATTTCAGTGCGAAATACAGGGAATGCTCCGGCCCAATACAGTATTGATTGCGTATCTGAACAACGGTGGCAATTGATGCTCGGCGGCTCAAACTCGTCCCAATTGGACTTTGAACCGCTCAATATTCTCGAGTACCTACCGATGTCAATTCGCATTATTGTTCCTCTTGTTGCAAATGGAGTCCCTGCAGCGGGTGATACTGACCAAGTTACCTGTTATGTCACATCCTTGACCGACCCTACGATGAATTTCACCGAAACAGTGACCATTGAAGTCTTACCTCAGGAATCCTTTGATGTGAACCTTCTTGACGATGAAGGCCCAGTGGGTCCCTCTCAACTGGCAGACGATATCTCTGTGGATAACGGGCAACAGGTCCATCTGAATGTTTCAGTAGAAAATACTGGAAACATCGCAGTCGATTTAGAGGTCTCAGTTCTGCCAGACAACCCACAATGGGCTATGGAAGTTCGGTATGACACGCAAAAGGATTCACGAAAAGTCACTCTTTCATTGGCCCCGGGCATGACCACAACGGTCGAGTTGGTCTTCGCAGTTCCACTCACTGCGGAAGAAGGTGACTCAAATACCTACACCATACGAACGGAGCGATCCAACCAAAACTTCATCCAAAACATCACGAAATTGATTGTCCGTGATGAATTGGGGATCACACTCACTCCTCCCTCCGACTCAATCATTGAAGTGTCAATCGGTGATGTCTATTCATACGGTGAATTCGTCGTAAAGAATACAGGGAATACCGACTTAACCCTCAATTGGACTCACGGATTGGCTCTTGATGGATGGCAAGTTGGTTTCGCCAACCCGTCGCTCTACCTTGAACCACGAGAAGAAAAAGTGGTTCGCTTTGGCCTTATTCCTCCAGCACAAGAGCAAGTGTCTCAGAATGCATTTGAAATTTTAATTGCAGTAGAAGGGTCCAATGCTGGAAGGGTTGTTGAATCCAGTCAGATGATGACCATTGCAGTTGTTGAATCCTCCTTTGCGAACATCACCATTGAAACTGAAAGCGAGCAGCCATTGCGTGGTATTTCTCGTCAGGACGGCCGTTCTCTCACGCTTGTTGTTCGCAACGATGGCAACATTCCATTGAATGCAGAACTCACTGGGGTTCTGTTGGGCAAGGATGAGATGATTCGTAGTGATTGGGACCTTGACCTCAGTATGACAACCATCAGTGATTTGTCGGTTGGGGACTCGGTTGACCTCGTCATCACGCTCATGCCATCTGAATCTGTCAGTCGTTCGATGGTACAATTCCATCTCAAAATCACGGTGGGTGCAACCGTCGTTGCATCACAAACAATTGATGTCAGCGTAGAAACTGCCACAGGTGACGGAGGTTTGTTCAGCATACTTCCTCCCGCAGTAAGTTTTGGACTTGTCACTGTTGCACTCATCGGCTTGGTCGTGATTGGCCGTCGTATGAAAAAATCAGGTGAATTGGGTGATGATGGATTGGAATTGGTAGCGCCAAATACCCATGTCAATCCAGACCTTCTCGATGAACGCCGGAATAATGCGCTCGATTTGGGCAATTCAGTTGACGACTTGACCAGCGGTGAAGTCAGTGACGACGAGATTGCGCAGGCCATCATGCAATCAATGGATCTTCCAGCCCTTCCTGCTCAAGTTCCCTCGGGCTTACCTCCTGCAGGATTGCCTCCGCGTAGAGCCGCTTCCGCCCCGCTGCCAATGGGCCTTCCACCAGCAGGCATGCCTCCCGTTGCTAAACAGTTGCCCGCCTTGCCACAAGCCCTTCCAACTGCACCAGCGGTGCAGACTGGTCCGCCCCTACCGCCCGGTGGCTTACCGTCCGGGTGGACTGCCGAACAATGGCAGCATTATGGCCATGAATGGCTCAAGCGACAAGGCTGAAACCGTGTCAACGTTGAAAGGGTGGAGTGCGCACCCTAATCCATGGGCAGTATCGTTCTCTTTGGACCTCCTGGGGCTGGCAAAGGTACTCAGGCACAACGAATTATGGAATACACTCACCTCCCGCAGGTCTCAACCGGTGACATGCTACGTGCTGCTGTCAAAGCGGGTACAGCCATTGGTCTCGAAGCAAAATCCTACATGGACCGAGGAGCCCTTGTTCCCGACGATGTGATTCTTGGTCTCATCAAAGAGCGAATCGAAGAAGATGATGCGGCCAACGGCGTGATGTTCGACGGCTTCCCTCGTACCATTCCACAAGCGGAAGCGCTCAGTCAACTTACAGAGATTACACATGTTTTAGCCATTGATGTCCCTGATGAGCGAATTGTTGAACGAATCTGTGGGCGTTCAACCTGCGGGACTTGTGGGACTGTCTTCCATGACGTGTTCAACCCGGTGCCAGAAGACGGCTGTGGGTGCAGCCAATACGTCGAGAAACGACGTGCAGATGACACAGAATCAACTGTCTTGACACGCCTCGGAGCATATCACGAGCAGACCTCTCCACTCGCATCATGGTACGAAGAGCGTGGTTTATTCCACCGAGTTGACGGTGACCGTGCAATTGATGAAATCACGACCGATCTTCTCAACGTACTTCAGTGAGGCATTCAAATGGGTCGCCGAAAGCAACGTCGTTCACGCCAACAGCGTGGGGAAAAGGCACGAGAGGCCCAGTCCCATTTGACGGCGATTCTCATGAGCCCCCTTGATCATCCTCGCGATGTTGTAGAATCTGCAGCAGTTCATCTTTCCAAAGTGTCGCAGCGGCATCGCCTATCACTTCCCTCAAACGTGCGCTCACGGGTTTGCCGAAAGTGCTGGGGATCCAATAGTTTCACATCTCAATTCCGCGTTCGAGTCAAGGCAGGGCAGCGGATTCACACCTGTCTGCGCTGCGGAACCATTCGACGGTACGGGGCTGGTCCAAAAGCACATCGAATTGCTCGTGTAACTGGAGGGGTGAATGAATGACAACAATTCCATCACACATTATGCAGGAGGCTAAATCACGGGATTTCCGACCCAGCGTCCGTATCGGCAAATCGGGTCTCAGCGAGACGGTTATGGATGAAATACGTCAGCAATTGCGTTCGCGCTCTCTGGTCAAGGTCAAAGTCAACAAAGGCCTTTTTGAACGTGAGCAACGTTCGGCAGTCTGGGCTCAAATCGCAGAACAAAGCGACTCCACACTGGTCTTGCAGCGTGGGAACATTGGCGTATTGTGGCGAAGTTAAATCTTCGGGACGCAAAGGGTCAAAGAGTGGCCACTGGTGGCTTAATCACTGAGGTCACACCATGAACTCTCACCTTTTTACAAATCGTAGTCGACAGATTTCCTTTCTACTGCTTATTTTTGTTGGCTTCATGCTCCTCTCAGGATACACCCAAGCAGCTGGCGGCGGAGGTGTCGGCATTGAGGTCCACATCAAAGACGGCTTGGAAACACAGGCCATATGGGTTGGTCTCGCCATTCTCTTTGGTGTTTACACGTTAATTATTTTTGAATGGGTCCATCGAACCCTCGCTGCTGCAGTAGGTGGACTTCTCGCAGTCCTAGCATTGAATTATTACGCCGTTGAAGATACCTTCACGCTTGCTGAAATTACGACCATGATCGACTGGGAAACCATTGGGCTTTTACTGGGAATGATGGTGATGGTTGGTATTCTCTCCAACACAGGAGTGTTCGAATACTTCGCAGTTCTTTCGTATAAGAAAAGTGGCGGTTCAATTTGGACGCTGGTCGTCATTCTCTGTTCAGTGACTGCAGTTCTTTCGGCATTTTTAGACAATGTCACAACCATGCTTCTGTTGACGCCAGTGACCATCCAACTTGCCAAGGTTCTGGACATCAAACCGATACCCCTGTTAATTTCGGAAGTCTTGTTCTCGAATATTGGTGGTGCAGCAACGATGATTGGCGATCCTCCAAACATCATGATTGGCTCGGGCCTCTCTGCTAGCAAGATCGCTGAGGCTGAGGGCGGTAAATACGTTGATCCAACCTACAACGGAGGCGCTGGTATTGATTTGGCTCAGTACGGCGTGACTTTCAACGATTTCATCATTGAAATGGCACCGGGAATCTTCATGTGCATCGTGCCATCGTTCATGTTTTTGAAGTGGTTTTACGCTGATGAATTTTCTGGGACACGAATTCGTGACATCGCTGAACTTGAGGCAAAGTATGGTATCAAAGACCCAGCAATGCTCAAAGTTGCAGGTGTGATCCTTGCGCTGGTCATCATCAATTTCTTTGCCCACCCCATCACTCACATCGCTGTTTCTTGGATTGCTTTGGTTGGTGCTGTGGTCATGCTCCTGGCAACTGACCGGCACGATATCGAGGAGCCGCTCCATCACGTTGAATGGACCACTCTTCTCTTCTTTGCTGGACTCTTCGTGCTCGTGCACTCTCTGCAGGAAATCGGCGTGATTGCCTTCATTGGAGAATACGTAGAAAAGGCGATTCAATTCTTCGGTAGCGATACAGGGGACGGTCAAACTGTGCGCCTTGCAGCCGCCATTCTCATCGTCTTGTGGGTTTCTGCAGTTGCATCTGCCTTCATTGACAACATCCCTTACACCGCAACCATGATTCCAATCGTGTTGCAAATCTCATACAATCTCGGCGAGTACCTTCTCACTCCGCTCATTTGGGCGTTGGCCTTTGGAGCCTGTCTTGGAGGAAACGGTACACTCATCGGTGCCTCTGCGAATGTAGTTACGGCTGGAATGTCCGAGGATGCTGGATACCCTATATCCTTCAACGAATTTTTCAGAGCTGGATTCCCGATTATGATCATCACGACCTTCATTGTATCGTTGTACATGTTGTTGGTATTCGTCGTCGGTGCAGATGGTGGTGCCAACTTCGTCAAACTCATCCTCATCGGTGTGACATCGTTGAGCATCATCGGGCAGTTGGCACGTGGACGGAGCAAAGGAAAGTCCTTTTCAGAAGCCCTTGTCGACGACGAGATGGACGGCCTTGCTGAAATGGTCACCGATGTCAAATCCAAAACGGCTCAATTGCTTCGTGGCGAAGAAGAATAAGCCACAATCACATGGGCGTTGAGTTCAAGTCCTTTGGCGACAACGGTTGGCTGAGGCAGAGCCATGTTTGAATGCAGAGTCTGCGGTTTGCTTTCCCTCCGGGGAACATCATGCCCGGCCTGCGGGAGCCAACATCGTGACGATCTGTCAACCACGTTGGAGTCCGAAGAAATTCTTCCCACTGATGTTCCAGGATTGGATGACGCTGCAGAATCTTGGTATGAGTTGGAAGGAATTGAACCCCCAACGCCAGAGGAGAGCGAACAACAGTCCAGTGATTCCAGTAGCCTGCCCTTTGGCTTCCAGGGCGAATCCAATGTTTACGCTTCGAATTTACCGTTCGGTATTGGTAGTTTTGCAGAAGGCATACCCTTTGATTCTGCGGGAGCCGATGAAGACCGATTTCCACTCACTTCGCAACCCGACAAGTCACATCCTGCTGAAACGGCTCGGGTCGCTCAAGCAGACCAACATGCTCCTACCCCTGTGGCTGCAATACCGTTAGAACCTGCTCCAGCGCCTCCAGTCCCTTCAGTGCCAGTGCAACCTGCTCCAGCGCCTCCTGTCCCTTCAGTGCCAGTGCAACCTGCTCCAGCGCCCATCCCTGTCTCGAGGCCTTCGCAGTCACCACTGCCTGCCCTTGACGCCGATGTGAAACCGATGCTTGAGCTCCCTGCGATTGAAGCAGCCATCCCACCAGGACATCTCCCTCCTCCCGTATCACCTGCTGCTGCGCCCTCCCAGCCTGTTCGGCTCGACTCAGCACGTTTGGTCTCTCGTGCACCTACTACAGAGGAAGAAGATGTTCCAGCCTATTGGAAAATCGATGCGGAGATTCCAAATTATGAAGAAATATACGATAACACTGAGGAAGTGATTGAGGTGAGTTATACTTCCCTCGATGATGATGTTGTCGTATACGACCACTCGAGCGATTCTCCAGCGGCAGTATTCTACTCTCCTCTGGAGGCAACGCCCACCCAAACTGTCGCACCATCAATTCAACTGGATCTTCATCCGATTCAGGCACTCGCTGTTGATGTTGGTGGGGACCCAGAACTGGCAACCTACTTACAAGATGGATTCCTCGCAATGCAGCAACAATCCTGGTCAAAAGCAGCGAGGAATTTCCAGAAAATGGCATCGAGAATGCCCTCCAGTCCTGAGGTTTTCAACAATTATGGCATTGCCCTACTTCAGCGTGCCTCGAGTATGAAGGCAGATGCAGACCCTCAGCAGCAACAACTTGCGGATGCACAATTTGAGTCATCCATTTTGGCCCTGCGAGAAGCGGCAAAGAATGCTCCATCCAATGGTGAAATCTTGATCAATCTAGCACACGCCCTCATTAATAGCGGCCGTGCGGAGAAAGCATTGGGAATCATGAACGTTCACAATGCACGGGATACGGCCTCGGCCAAAGGCCTCAATACTGCTGCAGTTGCGATGTTCCAACTTGGTCAACCGGCCCAGGCTATCGCTACGCTGAAACTTGCCGGAAGCGATGATGTTGTTCAACGAAACCTGGCTCAATTTTCAGCACAATCTTAGATTCCGTCCCATGGAGGCCTAAAAAGGTCGGAAATACGAGGACTGTTCTTCATCCACTGGACCTTTTACAACCGATTTCTTCTTATACGGGGGGAAGGTCGGGTGGTTGCTTAGCACCCTGTTATGCATGTTGTGATGGGGGAAGGGCTGAGGAGAATCACC
The DNA here is from genome assembly GCA_030829545.1 of Candidatus Poseidonia sp. GTDB lineage: Archaea > Thermoplasmatota > Poseidoniia > Poseidoniales > Poseidoniaceae > Poseidonia. The sequence continues at coordinate 50,594 of JAURAI010000011.1, forward strand.
CCGAGGAGGTGGTTTTCTGAGGAGGCCGAATTGGCATGATATAGATACCGAAGGGTTACTCATATGGTGTGGTAACATACACATGTGATGCTACAACCCAACTGGGGGATCGCTCGGCTCGAGTGCCGATGAAGGTCGTGACAAGCTGCGATAAGCTGCG
>JAURAI010000020.1 GCA_030829545.1 Candidatus Poseidonia sp.
CTGCTTTGCCTTCACCAACCCATCGTTGGCTGGGCATGTTTTTCGATGAACGCAAATCCTGCAACTGCGCTCTCTTCCTGCCAGAGGCAATATGGCCAGTGAGGGGTCGGCTAAGGCCATTCGTTGTGTCCAACGCATTTCTTGAACGTCGAGAAGGAGAAGGTCGAGTGCTTCATTCAGTCGTCCTTCATCGCATTCAACACGCAGCTCTCTCCAAACGCCACGGGAGCAGGCGAGTTCACGAATTATGTAATCACCTGCCGATGAGGGGAAACCGGATTGTTGAACGGCCCAATGGGCCATTAAACGATGTTCAAGGTCAATAGTTGGTAGCCACTTACTTGTTCGGAAGCGAATGCGGATGAGTGTCCATTTGTCTTGGTGAAAGAAGGCGATGTCGGGCGCTGCAAAGAGGTCAATGCCGTTGAGATTCACTTTTTCTTGACGTTGGAAATACACCCACCTTTTTCCATCTTCTGAGAAGGCAATACGTAACATCGTACTTTCTTCAAGGCTTCTAAGTTGCTCTGCAATACGGTGAATGGCCGTGGCCTTACGCAATTGGCTGACTTCCATTCTTGCGTTCCACAACATTTCATCCATCGCTGAAGATATTCTCCTTCTGCGGTAGATGTCGCTCCATACCTTACGGTGGTACTGATCGTTGAGGCGTTCAATCCAAACCAACCGTGCGACTCGAACGGTGACCTCATCAAAGGTTCGTGGTTGTGAGGAATATCTTGAAGGTGGTTTCTTCTGCTCCAAAAAAGCATATTGATGAGCCCAAGCTCGAGGGCATTCTGTGAAAAGACGTTGACTGGTTTGACTCCAATGGGGTTGGCGTTGATGCATACGCAAGCGTTCAACATTAACCTGTATAATGCTCGTCCTCAAAGAACACCCAGTTCGAAGGCATTGATGACAGTGCTAAGAGTCATCCAAAGTGCAATTGGCGTGAGAATCCATCCGACAAATTGAGCGAAGACCTCGCCTCCAAATTTGCCGAAGAGCCTCGAGAACGGACCACCCCATGATGCTACAATACGTAGCATGAGTACCACGAACCCTCCCGTGAACACAAAGAGGAGAAGGAAGAAGGCAGCCGTGGCAAGCCCACTGCCGCCTGCAAGCGCCGTTGCGCCAACGGATTGAGGGAAGAGGTAGGGGAAACTCAACCATCCAAACCAGCCCAACCAGATACCCAAAAGGACATCCCGGTCCATGTCAACGGGGTCTCGCCACTCGCGGAATCCAGCAGGGAAGGCGGAGTGAATGAGTTTCCCGAGAAGGTCTGCTTCATAGGGCGATCCTCGCTTGGCAGTAAAGAAGCATATTTCCAACATCCAAAGCATCATCACGATGTCAAGGATGAAGCGTATGGGCATCCCAACGGGAAGCAAGGTGACCAGCAGTGCTGGAAGGTTCACGAGGAACAATCCTGCACCTGATGCCACGATGATCGACCCCCACAACAGTCCGGGAGGAAGTGGTTCATCGGGAGCTACCCACTCTTCTCTGGGAAGTGCCAAGAAGAGCAAGAAGAGGCCGGGTCCAAACAAGAGCCCGAAGTAGATGCCAGGCGAACTTGGTCCGCCAGATTTGATGGCGTCCACCGCTTCAACCAAATCGAGCATGGCTGCAGATGATGGCTGGGAGAAGGTGACGTGCATGGCTGGGTCGATGACGAGGACTGAATCCGATGCGCCAACGGGCAGGCTGTTAGCAAAGACGCTGTTTTCATCGAGATAAACGGCCCAAGTACTGTTGGTCGCCACAGCCACCGAATTGGCATCTGTGAGCCTTGCATCTTCGCCCGTTACGATGTGAATCACATTGATGCGGTCACCCAATTGGTCGAGGGTTCGATTGAATTCATTGGCTTGCGTTAATGAATTTTCTGAACCTGGCAACATCATGCCAATAAGAAGCGCTTCATGGCCATCGAGCAATTCACTCACCTCAATTTCATTGCCATCCAGTCCGGTAAGTTTTGAATCGAGAACCTTTGTATTCTCAAGGATACTTGCATCCGCACCGAGATTGGGTTGGTCAAAGACGGTGGGTATGGTCAAAAGAGCCAATGCTAGCAGGGCGCCAAGAATGGGAAGCGGGAGAAGTAAGCCACTTCGGAAGGCGTTGACGATGTAGCCTGCAAGGGCCAAAAAGGTGGTGATGCTGAGCCACAAGGATGCATTCGCAAAGCCCTCATCTCCTTTGGTCACTTCAAAGCGAACAATACCTTCCGCGTGGCAGTCGCTGTTGAGATTGCCAGCCACGGTCCGCATGCAAAACTGGAGGTTGAGTTCACCAACAGGGAGTGTTTTGGTTCCCGACCAGGTGTAGACGGTATCGTTTCCACCCAAATCTCGGGTCATTCGGATACGACCAGCGCTGGTCTCTACCAAGTATTCGCCGTCTCGGATGCTCTTTTCAGTAGAGTCAAGAGGGCCCCATATCTCCCATTTCTCATCTCGAAGGTCTTCAAGACCCCATGGAAGGCGGTGCTCAAATTCAACGTGGGCGAGGCGAGAAGCGTCCACCAATATGCGTGCTTCTGGCTGGAAGATGACGCCTTCCATGATGATGCCTCCGCTGTTATGTTCAAAGCCACCCCATTGCACCCTCGCCTGCGTGCCGAGACACTGGTGATGAATGGAGACGCTCAACGTGAAGGCATCCCCTGGTGACATGCTCAAAGATACATTTTGCATCTCTCCAGAAAAATTCATTGCGTCGTTTTCAGTCACGGTATCCACGACTTGGCTGACACTGGTGCTGTAGACTTCGCTTCCTCCTACGCTGACGGAGTAATAGAGCGTGGTTGATGACTCAATGAGGGTTTGGCGGGTGCAGGTTTGTGGACCTCCGCCTCCGTCAAGAATCACGGAAAAATAGACCCCCATCATCACATTGGTTTCAATGGCTTGTTCAACTGGCGGGCTTTGAAGCGTGAATACGGGCACAGCATCGTTGGTGACTCCAATCGTTAAGCCACCAACGGCTGAATCAGTTTGTCCTCGCTGCAGAACTGCTTCCTCAACGTCAGCTCCCTCGACGAACAAGCGTTCGTGTGGTATGATGGTCCATTCAACAAAGCCCGGTTCAAAGTTCTCTTGGGTGTTCGCAGTGACCGTACTTGATACGGAGAGGGTGAGCATCAAAAAAAGGGCGCCGATGACCCAGAATTGACGCCCCATGAACCGACCAATGGGTCTCAGTTCAAGAATCCAATGCCCTCAAGTCTACCTTCACAAGGGGCTTCCGAGATACAACCACATGAGGAGTACGCCACTTAGGATGGCAAGACCGTTGACGCCTCCTTTGGTAAGGTAGCCACGATTCTCAAAAATCGCACCGAGGTAACTGTCGACTTGACAGCCGAGCCAGCCAATGAGCGTCAACATCATGAAGAAAGGCATCCCTTCTTCAAGCGATGAACTTGTTTGGGTCAAAGCCCATGCGCAGAGAGTCAGCAATGCAACAACAACCGAGCCTACCGCTGCTGCAAGTTGGCCATTTGGGGAAAAACCACCGTTTTCACCACGTTCACAGGGCTTGAGGGTGGTGATCATACGAACACGAGTGTCAAGGCATCCAATTTCACTCGCAAAGGTATCTGCTGTGGCGACGGCAACGGCGGCTCCGAACATCCAAATGATTGCATCGTAGTCTTCGGAGAGGTAGGCTAAAATGCAGACAAGACCGGGTATTGCTCCGTTAGCGACGACATTGGTCCACCCGCGATGTCCGTCACTTGACTCGCAAAGGCCGAGGGCAGTTTTTTCTTCGAAGTTCCATTTTGTCGCTTTGTGAGAACTGACAAGGAAGCCAAGAAGAATCAGCAACCAGGTCCAATGACCGAGGCCTCCAACCACCAAACCGAGGATTGCAGCAGCATTGGCGCCTTTTTTATCAAGCATCTTGGCACGTGAAGAAAGCACAAGCAATACTCCAATGAGGAATGCAGTGATGATGAGGTTACCCGTGTTCGGTCCGCTCACAAAGAATTCCATGGCTGCAACCACCTGTTACTGCATGTCAAGACATGTCGTAACTCTAGCGAACGATTGGTGCCTTTTGAATCCATGACCCATATCTAATAGAAATTAGACTTCTTTTGACCCCAATACGATGGTCGGTAACCAGCGTAAAATGCAAAGCCACAGCGTCAGAACCATCAATACCAGCCATCCAAGTTGGAGGAGAATTGCCAATATTGAATCAGAATCTGCAAGCAGTCTGCCAACACCCCAAGATGTTCCGTTCCACAATCCGTGACCCAAGATCGCCAACAAGATGCCCGTGAGAGGCTTGGTTGGCATGGACCAAGCATATTGCTCGTAGCGTGACACCAATCGGATCATTCGATCGGAAGGAATGTTCGCCCATCCTGCAGTTGATACGGGTAGCCCAGTTTTGTCGTAGAGTACCCAACTTGCTTCCGGGTCGTGACTGACAAAGGCAGAGCTCGTGATGTTGGCAAGTCGGTTGTCTCTTGCTAGCCAGCACCCGATGGCATAACCGCTCAAGCCGGTCCACATGGCATGGCCTGGGATTGAACTCAACCCTCTCAGAGAGGCGGTGAAAAAGTACGAGATGCTGCTGTAATCACTGAGCAATGCCATGAAGATGTATTGCGCATTTTCGAGAAGTGCAAAGCCGAGTCCAACCGTTGAGCCAACGTAAAATCCGTGTTTGGGCGAGACGATGAGGTGGCTCAAGCAGAGCACTGCGAGGGCTTTGGATAATTCTTCACCAATTGGGGCTGACAAGAAGAGAATCATCCCCTCACCCCAACTACCAACCTGATATGCGTCAAAACCGAGGCTGTTGAGCACAACAGGTGACACGAGTGAGTTGATGATAATTGCAGGAACCGTGGACAACATTCCCGCCACAAGAATCCACTCAGCATCCCTGCGGGACATCGTGATGCCCATGTGTCGACTCGTAATGGACCACCATGCAAACACGGGCGTGGCAAATCCGATGAGCCACGCTGGCAAGACAATGACCAGCGCTAGAAGCACCGTTACGACATTCGCACCGGTCAAGGTCAACGGCAAAAGGCAGGCTGTTGAAATGCCCACACCGAGAATAAAAAGCATCCAAAGATGCTTCGGACGTGGCATCTCAAGAGGGGCTGTTGAACGGAAGAGATGATGGCTTACCGAGGTCGGCTGAGTCGATTGAACCACCGAACCTCCCGCAAGCGCATGTGTTGTATGGCCGAGTGGGTTGGGGTGTGCATTGATGCTGTGAGTGAGTTTTGGTCTTCGTAAAAAGAAAAACAACATCAAGAACGGAGAAAGACACAAACTACCAACGAAGGTGAAAAAGGGGTCAAATGGCCCTGGCGTTCCGTTCATGTCGCCGTCGATATAGCCGGCAACAACCAATACCGCCAGTTGAGCGATGAAGAAGCAAACAATCACCAAGCCCAACATGGACCGAACGGTCTGCCACGGCGTTGAGGCTCGCCATACGGTGAGGCGGTCAGGCGTTGGCGTCAGTGGAATGCCATTGGGCACCATTGGACGCATGTTTGGTTGCACACAGTTCACCATTGAGGATGAGTACCCGCTCAGTTCGCCCATCATTCGTCACTGAAAAACAGCATTCGGCAGTGGCCATCATCATTGCGGGTGTATGCTGCACATCACCGCACCATTTGAAGAGTCCGTCCTTTGGAAAAAAACGCCGCTTGAAATACTCTTTCAGGTGCTCAACCCACATGAGCCCCCTCGCAAGTGCTTTTGCGCCAAGAAAAGACCACAAGGGAATGTCCACGCCGAGTTTTGCTGCCCGCTGGTGGTTGCCCCTCTGTACGGGGCTCAGTGCCCTGTGGTCATGGAATGCTACGGATGGCTTCCTCGTCATGGCCGCAGCCCTCACTGTGATGGTCGCCACGCCGCTGTTGGCCTTTGGATGGTACCTGATCAGCCTTGTTTCAAATCGCTATCCTGCACAGTACATCATACCCCAAGCAGAGCGAGCACACAAGGCACGTTTGGCTCGAAAAGCCGCAGGTTCACCCTCCGGTCAAGAATCAGTTTGAGTTAGCCAAGGAAGCCATAGGTCCACTCGTGTGGCGGCGCGAAGGTCTCTTTGATGGAACGTGGACTCACCCAGCGAAGTAAATTCAGAGGACTGCCAGCCTTGTCGTTGGTTCCACTGCCTCGGGCACCTCCGAAGGGTTGTTGGCCGACGACAGCACCTGTGGGCTTGTCGTTGATGTAGAAATTTCCTGCTGAATAGCGCAGTGCCTTCATGGCGGTTTCAACGTGAACTCGGTCGGTAGCAAAGATTGAACCTGTCAACGCATATTCGGAGGTTTCATCGCACAGGGTGAGGGTTGCCTCAAAGTCATCGTCTTCATAGACGTGAATAGAGAGTACGGGTCCGAAGATTTCCTCGACCATCGTCTCGCTCTTTGGGTCATTGCACACGATGCTGGTGGGTTGGATGAAGTAACCCTTGCTGTCGTCGTAAGTGCCTCCCGTCACGATTTCACAAGATGAGTTTGCCGCAGCACGGTCGATGTAACCAGTGATGTTGTCAAAGGCCTTCTTGTCGATGACGGCGCCCAAGAAGTTGCTTAAGTCCGATACATCGCCGACGGTGATCTTGTTGACTTCGGCGACGTAATCGTCCTTGATGGCGTCCCAAACCGAGCGCGGCACGTAGACACGGCTGGCGGCGCTGCACTTCTGTCCTTGAAACTCAAATCCACCACGGAGCATGGCGACCAGCAAGGCTTGACGGTCGCAATCTGGGTGTGCGACGATGAAGTCCTTTCCACCGGTCTCACCGACGATGCGGGGGTAGGATTTGAGGCGTTCCAAATTGTTCGCCACATCGCGCCACATCTGTCGGAACACCTTGGTTGAACCTGTAAAGTGAATACCTGCTAACTCAGGGTGCTCAAGGCACATGCCGCCAATAAGGCTGGCTTTTCCAGGGACGAAGTTGATGACTCCGCCAGGCAAACCAGCATCCATCATAAGGCGCATCAAGCGGTAGTTGGATACGTAGGAATTGCGAGAAGGTTTCCAAACGCCAACATTCCCCATGAGAGCGGCACTGGATGGCAGATTCGCAGCGATGCTGGAGAAGTTGAAAGGCGTCACGGAGAAGACAAAGCCTTCCAATGGACGAACTTCACTTGAATTCCACATGCTTGAAGGAGAGACTGGGGGTTGTAAATCAGCGTAGATTTGTCGGGCGTAATCAGCATTAAATCGCCAGAAATCAATGAGTTCACAGGCGGAATCGATTTCAGCCTGATGGCAGGTTTTGGACTGATTGAGCATCGTTGAAGCGTTGATTTCAGCTCGTCGTGGCCCTCGTAGCAATTCACTCGCCTTGAGGAAAATAGCAGCACGGGATTGCCAAGGCATGGTGGACCACATCTCATGTGCGTCAAGTGCGGAACTGATTGCGGCCTCGATTTCTTTCTTGCCTGCCATGTGAACTCGGGCAATGACGTGACCGTGGTCGTGGGGCATGACCTGTTCAACGACATCGCCAGTGAAAATTTCTTCGCCGTTGATGATGCAAGGGATCTCGAGAATTTCATTGGATTGTCGCTTCAGTTCTACTTCAAGAGCGGCGCGCTCAGCACTTCCGGGTAGGTATCCGAGAATGGGTTCGTTGACCGGCGTTGGTGGCATTGGTATGCTGTTGACCATGATGCCTTGTCGCAATAGGCGCTTCTTGAACATCACCCATGGGAATAATGGGCGCCTCAGTCGTAAAGATGAGCGTGTTTCGCTCGTACTTTGGCTATTTTTGGACCGACGACAGCGGCACAATAGCCCTGATAGGGATTGCGAGCATAGTAATCATGATGTTCTTTTTCAGCGATTGTAAAATGAATTGCTTCTTCAATCGTGGTAACAATTGGTGAATCAAAATGCGGCTTCATGCGCTGGATTATAGATTCAGCAAGCATGCGTTGGGTCTCGTTCACAGGCATGATACAACTGCGATATTGGGTTCCAATATCGTTGCCTTGTCGGTTGAGTTGGGTAGGGTCGTGAACGGTAAAAAAGACTTCGAGGAGTGTTTCATAATCGATCACCTGCGGGTCGTAAACGACCTCAACAATCTCGGCGTGGCCCGTCGATCCCGAACAAACGGCACGATAGGTTGGGCGCTCATCATGCCCTCCTGCATAGGCTGGAAGTGCTGATTCAACACCGCGAAGTTGTTTGTAAGCCCCCTCGACACACCAGAAGCATCCTCCGCCAACGAGCATTCGTTCCATGCCCACGGGTTGCCGCCCACACCTATGAATCTTTGATGTGCACCACGTGTGTTCTCAACGAGGCTCAAACTGGGTTTGGCCTTCTTTCCGAGTGGGATTGATGGCATGTACTCGCCAGTCCACGAAACCGTTAGTCCTATGAGGTACGGGCCCAAGGAAATGCTATGAGGTTGAAAGCGCATCTCTTGGTCGTGCTTCTTTTGACTTCTCTTTTACCCATCACATCGAGTGCAGTATCCTCTGCTGACGACCTGCCAGAGACCGACCAAGGCTCTGATGCGGACCAGTCACTCATGTCTGAGAGTTACTCGTTGGCGGTCCAATCTGCCCTCGCTCGTGTGACTGACCTCACTCAGTATTCCTCAACACAACTTGAGGAAACGTCCTCCTGGGTGGCCATCGGCCACACGCCCGTTGGTGATGCACTTCCACATCTATCAGGGGCATGGCTAGTGATGGAGAACGGTCTCGAGGGCTTGGAATTATTGACCAACATGCAACATGAAGGCGTCATCGAGGTCTTTTATCCACTCATTGAACAGGAACAACTCCCGCGATGGGTTCCCAACGACCCGAAGTTGAATGACCAGTGGCACCTCATCAATACCGGTCAATCAGGGGGTACTGCTGGAGAGGACGTGAACATCACCACTGCTTGGGATACATATCGCGGCCAAGGCGTCATTATCGGTATTGTCGATGACGGATTTGATTGGAACCACCCCGACCTTGACGACCACTACGAATCCACGCTCGACTACGATTATTGTGGCAACGATGGCGACCCTACCCCTGCATCCAACGACGCTCACGGTACGGCCGCAGGTGGTGTCGCAGCTGCGGTCGGCAACAATAGTTTGGGCGTATCGGGTGCTGCCCCGATGGCGGGATTAGCCGGCCTTCAGTTGATTTCATGCAGCACCACCGACGTTCGAGAAGCTAATACACTGGCGCATGAGCGTCAAAGCATCGACATTTACTCGAATTCTTGGGGTCCTAGCGACAACGGGAGGACCCTTTCAGGGCCAGGGCCGCTGATGACAGCAGCCATGGAAGCAGATGCTCACCAAGGCCGTGGAGGCCTGGGCAACATCATTACTTGGGCGGCAGGGAATGGACTGGACGATGATGACAATTCGAACAATGACGGATATGCGAACCTTCGCTACACGATTGCAGTCACGGCGGTGACCTACAAAGGAGAACAATCCTACTACGCAGAGCCTGGTGCGAACATCCTCGTCGCAGCTCCTTCAAACGGAGGCGGTGAGGCAATCACCACCACAGACATCGAAGGCTCGGGTGGATATACTTCCAACGACTACACCGATACCTTTGGAGGGACCTCCTCTGCAACCCCCCTCGTCTCCGGCGTGATTGCGCTCATGCTAGAGGCCAATAGCAATCTGACATGGCGTGACGTCCAGCATATTTTGGTTGAATCCTCGCGGAAAAACGACCCATCCGATTCATCGTGGAATACCAACGGAAACGGACATCTCGTGAGCCACAAGTATGGATTTGGAGTCGTTGATGCTTCAGCAGCGGTCTTTTTGGCAGAAAACTGGACCCTGGTTGATGAAGAGATCAATGCTTCATCTGGAATGCAATCAACCAATACAGCCATCCCCGACAACAGCGGGTATCGCGTGAATTTTTCAGTCAACGTCACCGAACCGATGCATCTTGAGAACGTGGATATCTACGTTGACATCGACCACACCTACCGTGGCGATTTGGAAATCATTCTCACCTCACCATCAGGGACGCAAAGTATTCTCTCCGAAAAGCATGAAGACGCCAATAATAACTACGCAGACTGGCGCTTTTCTTCAGTTCACCATTGGGGTGAAGACAGTCGGGGTCAGTGGACACTGAGCGTTGAAGACCAGGGGAATAACGATGTTGGAGAACTCGTTGAATGGGGATTGGTATTGCACGGGACGGAACGTGACATCGACAGCGACGACGACCTTTTGACCGATGCGAATGAAACCGAGGTCTACTTCACCGACCCCTTTGATGCTGACAGTGATGACGATGGCTTGGACGACGGATACGAAGTGTTCAATTCCTCGACCGACCCCAACAATCCCGATTCTGACGGCGACGGGTTGAGCGATGGTGTTGAACTCCTCTCAACAATTCCCACCGACCCACTGGACGCAGATACCGATGGCGATGGACTGAGTGACGGTGTTGAAGTTCTCGTCGAAGGTACCAACCCGCGTGCTCTCGATACAGATGGTGACGGCCTTGGCGATGGAACTGAGGTATTGGTCAACCTCACGAATCCCTTGGTCACCGATACCGACGGCGACCAATTGAGCGATGGCGAGGAAGTGCTGACCTACTTGTCGAATCCCTTGGTTTACGACCCAAATTCAGATGGGGACGGCTTCTACTGGTTCAGCGACTGCAACGACACCGATGCTATGATTTTCCCTGGAGCCACCGAACGGCTCAACGGATTGGATGATGATTGCGACGGCCAGTGGGATGAGGGGTTCAACGAAACTGATTCCGATGAGGACACCCTTTCAGACTACGATGAATTTCATGTCTACCGAACCAATGTGAGCCTTGCTGACACCGATGGTGACCTGCTGAGGGACGACATGGAGATCTTCGTATACCTCACCGACCCGCTTCGCCCTGACAACGATAGCGATGGAGATACCTATTATTGGTTTGAAGATTGCAACGATACCAATCCATCGATCAACCCCGACATGCCAGAACAACTTGATGGCGTTGATAATAATTGCAACCAGCTCATCGACGAGGCCTTCTTTTCAACCGATAGCGACGCAGATGGATTGCTGGATTTTGACGAATATACCAACCGAAGCACCGACCCTTTTGATGCCGATACGGACGGTGACGGTCTCTTTGATGGCGAGGAAGTCATGGAGACGATGACCGACCCCCTCGTGCAAGACTTGGACAATGACAGTGATGGCTATCGCTGGTTCTTGGATTGTGATGACACACGAGCCAGTGTGGCTCCTGACCAACTTGAACAATGGAACGGACGGGATGATGATTGCGACGGAAGTATCGACGATGGCATTGACCGTTTGTCGTCCTTGATTCCCTTGCCTTCCAATCGCACGCTCATCCTCAACGCAACGAATGAATCCTTGGAGTTGATGGTGGACTTTGATTTGACTGCACAGGCACTCAGTGAATTAGAATTGACCGTCCAATGGGTACGCAATGGAACCTTGCTTGGTACAGAGGTCGCACTTTCACAGCCAGTGATGAATTGCAAAAATGCTACTCTTTCATTCGAGCAGGAGATTTGTACTTTTGACGGCCGAACAGGGCCTTACCAATATACGGCAGTGGTCAGTGACAAACGAGGCAGTGCGAACCTCACATGGACGGTGTTTTACAACGTATGGCATCCAGAGGAAACGCAGTCTTCTTCGCTGATTGAAACCTATTCGGTTGCGATTGGTTTGGGCCTCGTTATTCTCGTACTCTTGGGTGTTCTCTTCGTGCAACGCCGCCGCCCTCCCGAAGTCAAACCGAGTCCCTTCAACACGAATAACGCCTTTTCAAACGTGCCAGGCGCTCCTGATTTGGGTCGCTTTCGATGAAGTCTCAACGAAGCCGCCCATTGAAGCTACGATTCAGTCTTTGAGTTGTCTTCGCACGTCCACGCCATATTATAATAAGCGTTGGTAGTTGGCTCAGCACCATGGGTCGCAATGCCATGTGGTTGGTCTTGATGATGTTTCTTGGCGCCAGTCTGCTGGTGATGATACTTCCAGAAGACGAGCCCGATTCAAGCAGCGAGGTGGTTGTTGAGGAAGAGGTGGTCGAAGAAATCACCTGCGCTGTAGGCACAGAAAAAGTGCTCAATGCCTCTGCCACCAACGGATATGATTGTGTATTCTTGGACCCTCATTCAATGTTCCACACCCACCCCGCTCCTGTCTTATCGGTGAACAACGTCATCGACGATGGCTTCACCATTGCGATTCTCGGTGATGTAGATCATGCGCACCCTGATGAAATCACCGTCACCATGCGCTTTGACGAGGATGTCTCCATCTCCACGCAGCCCAACACCGACGGTGCCTGGTCGCTTTCTGTACAGAGCAGCAGTGAACGGGTGTACCTCAACATCACGGCCACCCACGATTTGGAAGAAACAACCTCTGAAACCAACTTCATTGAAATCAACCGAACAACTACTGAAAACGAAACCAATCAAACCGACAACGGCACCGGAAATCAAACCAACAATGGCACCGATGATGGGTCTAACAACGGCACCGGCAACCAAACCGGAAACAACACCAACAATGGCACAGATGGCAACACCGGTAACAACACTGGAAACGAAACGGACAACGGTACCGATGACCCACAGGGCCCCACCCAACCGACCTACGATCCAACCGACATGGGCCAGTTTTGGCTTGATGTGTTCCGTTGTCAAACTGGTCAGAACATCACACAGGTTGATGATTTGTCCACCACCGCCGTGGAAACGCACGAATGTTCGGTCAGCATCACGATGAACGAGACCCACATTACCATCGTGACCAACGGACTGCCGGACCACGACTTTGAATCCACGCTTGCCTGTACGCAAGCGAACGACTGCACGCGGGCTCAAAATTACGAGTGGACCATCCCGCGTTCACCTGCCAACGACACTACTGGCGGCCACGACTCCACCAACTGCCCAGAGGCCAACGGTGACTTTGAGTGCGCTGCAGCTTTGGGTGAAGTGGCGATTGCCATTAATGGCGTGCCCTTCTACGGGCCTGAGGACGGTCCCGGGGGCGATGCCGTGGCCAGTCAACACGGGGCGTACGAGGAAGACCGGCAGCCGATCGAACTCGGCGTGTGCCATGCCCACAACGGACAGGGCGGAACATTCCATTACCACGCTGACGCCAATTGCCTTCACTGGCACCCTGGCGACGGCCAAACGATGCTCGATTACGATATCAGTACGCCCGCAGCGGTGGCCCAGAACACGGCCAATGGCTCGCATTCGGCGGTCATCGGTGTTTCCATGGACGGCTACCCCATCTACGGCTTGTGGGGCTACGACGACCAGATGAACATCGTCGAGATGAAGAGTTCCTACAAACTCAAGGAGGGCGAGACGGGCTACAACGGCATCGACGATTATGTCTACGTCCAAGGACTTGGCCACCTTGACGTGTGCAACGGTCATTTCGGGCCAACCCCTGAATTCCCTGACGGCATCTACCATTACCACTCAACGATGGTGAACGGTGAAGGCGACATGGGCTTCCCGTACTTCCTGCTGTGCTATCAGGGTGAGACCTTCCTTGATGAGGGTGGAAACGGCGCAGATTGCTCTGGCTTTGGCGAAACATGGGGGCCGGGCATCGGCCCGCCACCTCCCGGTTGTGAGGGTGGCCCAGGTGGCCAACTCTCGGAAGTCATCCTTGTTTCTGCGCCGGTCTTCTCACCGCTGGCGACGATGTGGATGTTGGCACTGGCATGGCTTTTCCTCCGTCAACATCGGTCTTGATGATGTTGTTTCAACCGTTCCAATGTTTATGATGGCTGAGAGCCACATGCCTGCATGCGAACCTGCGACCGATGCCGAATGCCGCTGATGGGAAGTCGATGCCACCGTTGCAACTCATCTCAACGCAGTCGGCGTTGCGAAGTTTGCAACCGAGCCTCCTACGGTCTGCGAACACCAAACGGTTCTGACAGAGCCATGTGCCGAACGTGCCGCAAAAAGAATGCCAAGTGAATCTATAGAGTGGTGGGCGTGCCGAGCCAACAACCGAGGCGTTGGAACGCGTGACGATTGTGGCGCACGCTCCACTCCGTCGGTTTCAATCAAGAGAAGAGGAGTGGACGTGCCGAGATTTGAACTCGGGGCCTCTACCATGCCAAGGTAGCGATCTTCCAACTGATCTACACGCCCATATGGGTGCTTTCGCAGTCCGCCGACCCACCCCCGCATGATAAGGATTCCCGACTTGTTCCTCGCCTCCCCACAGGCTTTGTTCAGCCCGACCAGTGTCAAATCTCTTGAAGGGTGCACCTCTGCCAGCGACATGGGCGATGCAGTCAACGGGCCCTTGAGCGACACACCCGTGCCATCGGAACCTCCTCAAGTCCCCGAGGATGTCGTGGATGCCGTTCTCACCACACTCTCTGGACATGTCCAGGCTGTCTTTTTGCCTTGGATTGCAGACCGCTTCACTCTCGAATGGCTCTCAGTGGACGATGACCGTTTGGGTATGACTCGCTTTGAGGAAGGAAGTGCCGAATTGATTCGCCGCCGCCGTCTTCGTCTTGACCCCGGACGGGTCACCATTGGCCTCCATCCGGCTCTTTTGGAAGATGAAGCCCTTTACCGCCACACTTTTGCCCATGAATTCTTCCATGCAGCAGGCTTGACATTGCACTCAGAACTTCATGATAGTCTCACCAACCAGGTGGCTCCTTCTCCGGCGATGAAAGACTCAGTCCTTTTGCAGCGGATGCGAAGTGCGGTACTCGGGGGCTTGAAGGTTCAAGAGTGGTCGTGCAAAGCATGTGGATATTCGTGGAAACGAACGACTGTACGGCGGCCAACCCGTTGCCTCAAGTGTGCGCGTCGCATGTGAATGCGAGCATGAACTTCATGTATTGTAAGCCCCGCCCTTCGGATTGGACGTATAGTGTAGTTGGATATCACTCTAGCCTTCTAAGCTGGAAACCCGGGTTCGAATCCTGGTACGTCCGC
>JAURAI010000021.1 GCA_030829545.1 Candidatus Poseidonia sp.
ACGCCCATGCTGCGGCTGGCCCGACTTTGCTGATCGCCTTGGGGGCCCTCGAGGCCCTCACGGTGGTGGCTGGGTTGATGTACGCCATGAAGCGCAAGTGATGGAAAGAACACTCCCCACGGTGTGTCTGCAAGGAAGGTTGGATTGAAGAAGCGCTTGCTGGTGGCCGTCCAATGGACGTCTTCTCCCACTGGCTCTGGGGCGTCCTCGTCACCCGCAAAGACGTCAGCTGGAAGGTCTCGGGGCCGATGAGCGTTCTGCCCGATCTCCTCGCCTTTGTCCCGTCCTTCGTCTACTCCGCGATGCACGGCCTCGAGCGCCCCGCCGTGGACGACACCACCGTGACCTTGGACTTCCCCGCCATCGCCTGGGACATGTACCAGTACACCCACAGTGCCGTGGTCGTGACCGTGGGAGTGCTCATCACATGGGGGTTATTCGCCCGTTTTGGCAGCTCACGCCTCAACTCACAATTCGCTGAGCAGCATCGTTCTAAACCCCTGAAACTGGCCTTCCTGCTGTGGCTGCCGTGGTACTCAAACATCCTGCTCGACATTCCCACCCACACACTGCAGTTCTTTCCCACACCGGTGTTCTACCCCCTCTCAGATTTCGGCTTTGATGGGACTCGCTGGTCCGACCCCATCATCCTGGTGCCCAACGTGCTGTTGCTCGCAGGGCTGTGGTTCTACGTGAAGCGTAAGGACCGTTTGCAGGTCGGCCAGCAGGCTTGAGGCTGAACCGAAGGAATGATGTTCATCCTGCTTCTGGGATTTGCATGGTCTTCACCCACGACATGGCAGATTGGCTCAGTTTCAATATCGATGAGGCATGGCTTGAGGAAAACATCTCCTGGAAGGATTTCGGCACTGGTGTGCGCCTGGGCAAACTCAAGCGAGAAGAGAAAACCTCGCTCGTTCTTTACGAAGCCCAGTCCGAAGTTGAAGTGGATGCTTTCATGCCTCACAGCCACCCCGGTGGCGAGTGCTACGTCGTTCTCGAAGGCGAAGTCTGGGATGAAGACGGCACCTACCCGACCGGATCCATTGTATGGATGAACCGTGAAACAACCCACACGCCCAAGACGCGTGGAAAGACACTCATTCTCGTGCTCTGGCCTGAAGGCGTCAAGTCCGCTTGAACCGAATCGGTTCCAACTCAAGCTTCCGCAGCAGGTGCGGCTTCGTCCATGTTCCAGCCCATCACGCCCGACAGGGCAGGCATGCCCCAGAGCACGATTGGCATGATGGATTCAGGCAGAGGTGCCGCTGGGTCGCCAAGCATTTCAAGGCCCATAGCAGCAGCCAGCACGAACCACACGACCATGGGTCCACAAAGGACTGCAGCGAGACGTGCTTGTGCTTGACCTTCGAGCATGAACGCAGCATAGAGAAGGTAAACGCCGACCACTGTGAAGAAGCCGATGATGGCGAGTTCATCGTTGCCGTACGTGGCATACGACCCACCAGCGCCGAGACCGATGTGGCCAATGGCGATGATGGTCAGCCAGAGTTTTGTGTTGTGAAGAACACTCATCTTCAGGCCTCCGTTGATTCTTGTGCTGTCTCGTCATCGTTCATGTGAAGTTTCGCATCCATTTTATCACTACGATGGACATTTTCCTTTTTGGCTTATAACCATTCTCTCGGAAATGCCGAAAGAATCAGTCATTCTGCAAGTCGTATTCTCCACCCGACAACATGCCTTCGAACAAAAACGGCCCCGCAGGGACCACCGCCGCAATGAACCCATGAATCAGCGCCGTACGCGTCCAATGCTTGCCAACGCCCAGTAGCAACAAGCCGACGTAGGCGACAAACAGCCCGCCGTGAATGGAGCCGAAGAGCGACACCATCTCGGGTTCGCCAGCGATGTACTTCAACGGCATGCCATAGAACATCAAGATGAGAAAGGAAAAACCTTCCAAATACCCGACGAAGGCCACCCAGTGCTTCACGCTTTGACCTCGACCATTGGTCTACTTGAACCGCACGAAGGACATTCTTGGTCGTCGCTCTCACCGTAATCATGCTTGCACGCAGGACAGACTGAAACGAGTTCCATCTTGCCCATGGCTTCCACGGCTTCACCTTGCAGGGAGAGGTAGCCACTGGCCACATTAGCCACGGTGTAGCGTCCAGCACCACCCAGGCGCACCAGAAGGTCGGGTGGCAAGGTCACGGTACCGGTTTCATCAATGATCAACTCACGGTCTTGGCTCAAGTTCTCGACATCAACGCCTTCACCGTGTTCGGCAACGAAGCGCCCGTCCCGAAGTTCAAGCGAGCGGTTGGCAAAGGCTGCGACCTCCTTGGAGTGGGTCACGATGAGGAATGAAACACCATCGTTCTCGTGAAGGTCCTTGAACAGAGCGAGTACTTCACGGCTGGTCACAGGGTCAAGCGCCCCGGTTGGTTCGTCGGCCAAAATTAGACGAGGTTGCGTGATGAGGGCACGGGAGATGGCCACACGTTGTTGTTCGCCACCGCTCAGCATGGCTGGCAAGGCGTTGATGCGATGCCCCATACCCAAACGTGTTAGCATGGCATCGGCCAACGCCAAGGCTTTCTTTGAGGAAACCCCCTGATGGCGAAGCGGTTGTGCAACGTTGTCCCGAGCGTTCAGGTCAGGAAGCAGGTTGCCTTCCTGGAAAATGAACGAAACCGTTTTTTGGCGCAGTTCGACCAATTCCTGACCCGTGAGCCGCGTCATGTTCTTGCCGTCCAAACTCACCGAACCTGCACTTGGCTTCATCAGACCACCAAGGCACTTCATCAAGGTCGATTTCCCAGACCCTGAAGGGCCTACGACCGCAATGGCTTCCCCGGCTTTCATGTCAATGTGGAGGCCTCGCAATGCGACGACGTTGCCGTCTTCGGCTTTGGATTCATAAACGTGGTACAGGCCATCAGCATGCAAAATAGTCGTGCTCATCTTCACTCCCCCTTCAGTACGCTTGCTAGATCAGCCTTCAGCGCTCGGCGTGTTGTTACCAACAGAGCCACAACAACCGCAGCAAAGACAGCCAACGAGACCAGAATGATCTGGGACCAAGGATAGACCAGTGTCCGCTGTATGGTGGTGGTTGAACCTCCGAAGATTTGGAAGATGAAGCCAAAGACGTCAAAGAACCCGTTGAAGGAAAGAGCCAAACCAACGCCCAGCACGATACCAAGTGCCATGGAGACCATCACGATGGAGAGGATCTCAAAGAGCACAAGACGGATGATTTGGTTGGGCGACGCCCCGATAGCTTGCAGCACCGCCAATTCTTTTTGTCGTTGACTGAGCACGAGCGAGAGGAACACGAAGCTGGAAGCCACAGCGGCAACGCTGGCAACCACGAATTGGAGAGACAACAGTCCCGGTGTTCCGAAAATCAAGCCACCGTTTCGTTCAACCTGCTTGTGGGTGCTCGCCCAGTCTTCAACGCTGGAGACGCGAGCATCGGCTGAGAGTTTCGAGCCCAGCGCTTCAAGTTCCTCGCCCTGAACGCTGCCGACATCGACAATCCACGTTGTTGAGGTGTAGTTGTTCGCTTCGTCATCACCCACCAGTGTTCGCCACGCTGACTCACCGATGATGAGAGCAGAGGATGCCGTGGCGGTATTCACGCCCGGGATGTACTCGTGGACGCCCATGTAGTAGAGGTCGGTGGTGTAAGGCGTTGTGATGATGCGCACGGTGGTATCGGCCAAGAACAGTGGGCCCGCCAATGGCGGCGGTGCTTCTGATGAACCGGAGGCACAGGAGGTTTCGTCCGCTGCCGTGCCGTCAGGGCAGGTGGCGTTGGTGAGAATGGCTCCGCTGAGGTCGAAGAACCCGAATGCTCCTTCGAGGTTGGCATCGGTGAAGTCCGTACCCTCAAGCGAGCCGCCCATGAAGTTCACCAGCACGGTGTTCCGTAGGTTAGCGCCTTGGAAGTTGGCGTAAGACAGGTCGGTGTCAACAAAGATGGATTCACTGAGATTGCTTCCAGCGAAGCTTGTGCCCGAGAAGTTACCATCCGAAAGGTCAACGCGGCCAATGTCACGGCCACTGAGGTCTTGGCCCGTGAGGTTGAGGCGGGACCAGTCGCTGTCCATCAGCATGGTGTAGGCCTCGAACAGTGCCAAGGGGTCGGATTGGTTTGAGCCACCGGAAGTGAAGTTGAATTCAATGTTCTCCCACACGAAGGTGATGGTCTCCGATTGATCATCGCTGGGCTTCAACAACTGATCGTCCAGACGTTTCTCATCGCCACCGCGACCCGAGCCTGCCAAATCAAGGGAGTAGGCCGAGTCTTCTCCCGCACTGAACCCGCCAGCACTGTAGGCAGCCAGCGTAGCGCTGATGTCGTCCCCTGGCAGGGCTTGTTCACTCCAACGCAACACATCGCCGTTGTCGTCAAACAGCACGTATGTTTGAAGCGTATCGCCGCCGTTGTTGTCCGCAAGACCAATTTCGGGGACGCTGGTGGCGACCGGTGTGACGCTGGCGCTGGTGAACTCATCCATGAGGCTGAGCAGCGACGCTTCGTTCATCGGCTGTTCAACGGTGATTTTCAAGTCTGAACCAACGGTGGCGTCAACCGTTTTCTCGTCCACGAGCGTGCCCGTATAGCCTTGAACGGCAGCGAGGGTGACGATGGACAACGTGAGCAGCATGATGACTGCCAATCGGTTCACGGATTCAGCCGAACCCGAACCTTTGAGTCCGCGCTTCACATCCTTCAAGACGGGTGTACGGCCAAAGATAACCTGCATGATTTGCGGGCCCTTCGCACCGATGCGACCCAGCAGGAGTGCTCCACCAATCCACAACGCAAAGGGACCGAAGATGTTGATGAGACCCTCGAAGAAGAAATTGGAGACAAGGCCGTCCTCGCTGCCGTTGGCCTCCAGCCACGTGTCGCCCACAGCCAGCATACCAAAGAGGAAAGCCAACCAGTGAAGCCAGCGTTTGGGCTCAGCCGTTTGACTTGTTTTGCGAACGCCTTCTTCAATTTCGAGTTCGATGAACTGGCGGGCTCGGCTTCTGCCGAAGAGCAAGGCCAAACCGAGGGTGGTGACTGCGGTAAAAATGGTGGAACCAATCGAGAGGGTCGGATTCACGTTGAAATCACCGGTTCGGAATTCCATGAAACCTACCGCTGAGAGGACGATGGGAACGGCAAACATGGCCAGAAGGTACCCTGCAAGCCAAGCCACAGACGACATCACGAAAAGTTCGAGCAATACCATTCCCTGCAGGCTTTGCCCGTCCGCACCAATGACGCGATGGATGCTCACTTCCCGACGCCGTTGCTCAAGCGAGAGGACAAGACCGTAGATCAGGACAGAAACTGAAAGGAAGACGATTGGAATCATAATAATATAATCAAAAATCTGAATCAAACCGAGGAAGATATTGAGGAAGAGGATGGTTCCGCTGATGATGTCGGTGTAGTAGAGTTCAACCTCTTGGTCGGTATACGTGCCGTCCTGCACTTGGGTGCCCAAGGCTTCGAGCCAATCAGCAGCATCGGCAGTGGAAGTGGTAGGGAGTTGGCTGCGGTCAATGGTAGCGCCGAGATACATGTGATCGTTGTCCATCAGCACGCCACGTTGCTCTTCAGTCAACACCTCCCAAGTGGAGAAGATGGGGTTGAACGGAAGGGTTGGATTGCCAAAGGGCCAAGGCTCGTAGATGCCCATCACCGTCAAATTCTCTACCGTCATCCACATCCGGCAGTACATCATTTCGTTGTTCTCGGGTGTGATTTCACCGGCGCAGTTGTCCTCAGTCACCGTCCCCTCAAGAATGGTCGATTCGTCAACGACGTAAGCGAAGGTGAGGGAATCAAGAACGTCACCAACATTTGCTTGAGCTTCACTGGCGATGGTGGAGGGCAAGATGATGCCGCGGTTGGCACTCATGTTCTCTGGAGTCGGCCATTCACCGGCTCCAGCGATGATGTTCTCGCTGTACCTATCAGCAAGTTCTCCGTCAAAGGCTTCAGGGCCGTAGAATCGAATGGCGCGCTGGTCTGAAATGGGAGGCCCAGCATCAGCAGCTTCGGGGTAATCAAAGGTCACGTTGCTCCAATACGGGTTTTCATCGTCAGCGATGGCTCGCATTTCAAGAGGCTGAGCAACCACGAATTCAATGTTGAACAGTCCTGCGCTGTGGATGCCTTGCCGGCCTAAGACCAGCGTGCAGTCGTTGAATTCCGAGAATTGATCCATTAACTCGTCGCACACTTCTACCATGGTCGAGGTGTTGTTGGACCAGCCGCTGGCATTCTCAACAGGCGTCCGGGCATATTCGATCTTGGCGTCAAAAGGCTCGGACTTCAGCGATTCCTCAAAGAAGAGTTGCGACAAACCAACGCCGTAGGCCAACACCGTCGTGATGACCAGCGAGGCAAGGAAGACACCGGCAATCACTGCCAAACCACGTTCTTTACCGCGCCATGCCCCTTGACCTGCAAGGCGAAGACGACTGGGCAATTCCATGGCTCGGTGCTTGATGCGGCCGAGGCGAGAACGACCGACTGAAAAATCAGCCTCCGTCAAACCGTCTTGACGCTTGTTCATTCTTCTTCTCCCCCTTCGCCTTTATCAAGACCCCAAGCGGACCGAATATCGGAGGCTTCAGTACGACCGTCGTTGAGCAATAACATGCGGTCGGCATTGGAAGCCAAATCTGGGTCGTGGGTGACCATGAGAATGGAAATTGGATTTTCCTCGTCATGACAGAGCTGCTTGAACAGTGCCATCACTTCTTTTCCGCTAGCAATGTCAAGATTGCCTGTCGGTTCATCGGCCAACAAGACCGGTCGGTTGCCGGCGATGGCGCGGGCGATGGCCACACGTTGCTGCTGACCTCCTGACAACTGGTCTGGGATGAAGTGCATGCGGTCGCCAAGACCGACCTTTTCGAGGGCCACCTTGGCCGCTTGTTCTGCTTCATCCGAAGTCATGCCTGAGAGTTCGAGGGCCATGGCAACGTTATCCACAGCGGTGAGGTTGTCGAGCAAGTGAAAATCTTGGAAGATCCAGCCGACCAATTCACGCCGTACATCCACGACATGAGACGGACCACGCAGACCGTAGGTACGTTCTCCGAGGGTAATACTCCCCTCATCCCCAGCCAATAGACCGCCAATGATGTTGAGAAGGGTGGATTTCCCAGAGCCGGAGGGACCCATCAAAGCGACCATTTCGCCTTGCTTGATGCTCATATCGACTCCTTTAAGGACGTGCAACTTATTTGAGCCCGAACCGAATGACTTTTCCAAGTTTTCAACTGTTAGCATTGCCCCACCGTTCTTTTCAAATTGTCGCGACTTTGTATATCAATTCATGTTTGGATATCCCTTTCGGCGATACGAAAAAGAAAGGGTTGAAAGGCTGAACAGAATGTCGCTTAACATGGATGGAAGTGAAATTTCAGAAAACCATTCACGAGGAGCATCAATTATCGGTGGACTTTTTTTGTTCTTCTTCGGCCTTCCCTTCACATGCGTGCCGTTTTTGATGTTCTACGGCGCAGGACTTTCGCTTGACGGAGAATCCCTCTTCATGGGGATGTTCTCCATTCCGTTCCTCCTCGGAGGCCTTTTCGTTCAAGGTTTGGGCCTCATATCAATCTATTCTGGCGTCAGCGGGAAGAACATGTTTCCAAACATGGATGAGGACGAAACGAACACATATCAGCAGGCCAGAGAGGTCACTGCCACCTATCCATCCTATGATGAATTGCAACGCCAGATTCACAGCCAACAAGACCCTTTGGCACAGACTCCATCAAGCGAGAATGACCCTGAAGCGACGTCAGAAGCCGAGGAACTGCCCAACGGGGCTTTCTGGAGCCTTCCAGACCAAGGCGAACTTCAAGATTGAAGGCGTGCGTGTTGCACTTGCATCATTTTTGAAAAGAGCGGCGGCATCAGGGCAAGCCAGAACATACCGTAGTATCCAAGAGGGAGTTTTGGAGCATCTTCGTGGACGTCCAAACGATGGAAGGGTGTACTGGATTTGAGATGATGCGATGGGTGAAGGGGCAACTCAAGAAGGGTCCACCGAGACAATCGGTGGCGACTTTCCCAAGCATGAGCCGCATGCGCCCGTTCTTGCTCACCCCGACGCAGACCGTGATGTTGGATGTAATTGACAAACTCGAGAAGATATACGGCGACGGCTGCTTGGAGAATGCAAGCCAGCACGTAAGGCCAACCGATGACGGCGAGTATGACCACCCAAATCCCCTGAAGCACCAAGACATTACGAGTATCGATGGGCCTTGCGAGATAGGCCCCTTTTACCTGACGAGGAATCGTTTGGAGGAGATGCCCGTAGATACTTCGACCCCAAGGTGATGAGGTTGGATCAACATCACGGGCCCAGTGTTTGTGATGGGTATGGTTGTGCTCGGTTGTAAAGTGCAGATAAAGCACGGAGAACAGGGACAGACGCGCCGTCCACCAGCTGAGAGATTTAGGCCGTCGATGACCCAATTCATGAGCAGCAACAATCCCTGATGCACCGTTACTGAGGCCTGCGGAGAGAATCCCAAGAAGCATCGTCTCGTCAAAGCCTTGAATGGAGAGTCTCCAAAACAACGTGACAAGCACAACGGGAACACACAAGGCATGAAGATGGGCGATGGTGCTGTGAGCACGTCCCTCCTGCAAAGGTTCTGTTACAGAAGACTGTCCCAGAAGAAGTTCCACAATTGGGTATGCGACGAGGAGCAAGAACAGTGTTCCACCCATCCACCAGCCCCCAAGGTACAACCCCAGGAGCGTCACACCCGGCGTGACCAAGCCCAAGAGATGAGGGACCCAACGAGCCTTCATGAAAGGTTACTGCTCGTGCCTCTCATGTAAAGACTGGCCTTACTTCATGGAGAAGCGACGGCGTAGACGGCCCATAAGAGAGGGTCTCGAGAAGATACCGCTGCGGTATACTTGCTTGTCCATTACTTCATCAACGTAGGTTTCCAAAAATTCATCCATTATCATTTCCTCCTTTCAAAACATCAACCGTTCGAGTGGGAATTCAACTACAGATTTCGCTGAGGTTTTATCGGCCCGCCGAAGGTTTCTGTTCTTCACAATGAATGTGGTCGCCGCCCTATATCAAACAGAGGTGAAAATGCCAACACGGAGATGTAGAAATTAAAGCAGGTGTTGTGAAAAACACCGATTGGCAAAAGCAGAGGCAAGAAGACAGGTGCCTAGTTGCTTTGTTCAGCCACATCGCGACAGTACTCGTCGTACACTTCCCTGAAAAGTTCGATATCGTCGTCAAAACTCTCCGGTGGAAGGGGTCCAAATGAGAAACGGAAGAAGCGTTCGTAGGGCGTGACATAATTGATGTCTTTTGAGTGAGGTCGAGCCATATCGCAATCAGAAGCGCAAAGAATGGCTGCTCCACGTTTGAACAGACGCTTGTTCAATTCATCACTGGTCATCGCTTCGGGAAGTTCAAGCCAGTGGTAAAACCCGCCGTTGCCAGTATAGACTCCAAGGCCCATGTCTTCGAATGCTTTCCCGTATCGCTCCCGCTGCCAAGAATAGTGTTTCTCTACCGCCCCGCGTGCCTGCTTGACACGGCTTGGTTCCAAGAGTTTGACCGCGTAGTGTTGTGACGGGTGACTGACGCCCCCCATGCCGAAGCTCGAGTAATTCGCCAGTGTTTCGATGTTGGTCTTGCTGGCGATGATCCATCCAATTCGGATGCCTGGTGACTGCAGTCCCTTCGTGCATGCTCCTGAAATGAACACGTTACTGTTATCCAAGTCCTGAACGTACTGAATACCACTGACAGAGGGTGAGTGGAACATTTCGTAGGCTTCGTCAAGCAAAATTCCGTTTCCTGGTTGCTCGGCAATCTCAATCAATTCCCGTAACTCATCTCCAGTACGTGTCTGACCCGAAGGGTTCTGGGGGTTGGAAATGACCGGCATGAGACAGGTACCTTCACCCAAACCCTCGCGATTGAAATAATCTGCATTGCTTGGATGGAAGTTATTCTCCTTGGTGAATGGGACGATTTGATGCTTGGTATTGGTCTGCTCCAAGATATCGAGGTATGCAGGCCATTCGATGTTGCCAATGCTGACATTCACATGTTCTTTGAGAAATGCCATCACGGAATAGATTCCCGGCCTGCCACCAGCAAATACCATGACGTTTTCAGGTGTGATAGTAGAACCATAGTATGAATTGTAATAGTCTACAATGGCTTGACGCAACGCTGGATGACCCCAAGCCTTGGGATAGAATCTGTCGTCAGGCGTCACCTCAACACTGGAGGGGAGAGAGGGGCCTCCGAATTGTTTGAGCGGCGTGGTCAAAGGAAAGCCTTGCGACCATGGGTGCGTCCCTTCTGTGCCCATAAAACTTCCAAATGTATCCCGAAATGCATAGAGCGTTTCATAGATCCCCATCGGAGGACAATTATCGGAGAGAAAGGATTCTACTTGCTCGTTTTGTTGGGCTGGCACGGTCCTCTCATGACCCATCTATTCTTGAGGTTCACCCTCAAACATGCTCACCTTTCATCCACAGACATGGGCCTCTCTGCTCAGAACCTGGGCAAGGTGTCGGCTGCCTTCTTCGGTCGCAGGCGAGCCGCTTCAAGCAAGAAATTAATCCAAATAAACAGGCACCCGATGAACAGGGATGAGTTGAGAGCGATGTATCCCGGAAGTTCGACACTCGCCCAAGGGTCACCAACCGCTTCAGCGTACTGACTGTCCAACTCCGAGAGGATAGAGGGAGTGAACCAAATCATACCGAGGACCCAAAACGCAAGCCAAACTCCGACTGCTTCAAAGGCCTTTTTGATGGCTTCTTTCAAACCTCTCATCATCCAATAAATGGCACCGATGATAAGGGCGCTGAACACCATCAAGAAGATGAAGAATAGTGGAGAGAGACCGGCGAGGGATTCAACGTAGGTTTGGACCAAACCGAGATGAACGGTTCCGTCATCGCTCACGGTAATATCATCCGAATTTCCGAAGAGAAAACTGATGAGAATAAATGAGCCAAAAAAGGCGACAAAACCCACCACGTACCGTATCAAAAAAACACCGACTGATTCATCTGTGCCAATACCTGTCATAGCCGAGCCTTCGCTAAACCATTGATATTCATTTCCTTGGGTGGGCTTCATATCGTACTAGCAAGCCCCTTAACCATCCGAGCCACCCTCATCCGGACTCAGGTCCAACCGTAGTGTCTGGCTCCAGGAGTGAGCCTCATGGCCGGTATGGACCCCCAACTCAAAGCCAAATTGCAAAAGCAACGCTATCACATCGTAGGGGAACATGGTGGTGTGAAAACATGCCATTGGACAAAGGAATCATTGCTACGTGACCGCCAGTGCTACAAGGGCAAGTTCTACGGCGTTGAAAGCCACAACTGCATGCAAATGTCTCCGGTAGTCGACCAGTGCAACCTTGCCTGCACCTATTGCTGGAGGGAGCCTCATATGGATACCTTGGAGCTGACTGACCAAGAGCCACTGGAATTGCTCTATGAGTCCGTACGCGCTCAACGTCGACTTCTCTCGGGCTTTGGTGGGAATCCAAAAGTCCCCCGTGAAAAATGGTTGGATGCTCAAAATCCGAAGCACGTTGCTATATCTCTCAACGGAGAGCCGACTCTCTATACACGCCTTTCAGAATACATGGACCTGTGCCACAAGCACGGTATGACTACGATGCTGGTGACCAACGGCACCCTGCCCAAGGTATTGGAAAAGCTTGACACCTTGCCAACCCAGCTCTATGTATCGGTTGATGCCCCCAATAAGCAGGTATTCGATGACGTGTGTCGCCCCAAGTGGAACAGCGGTGCGTGGGACCAATTTGAGAAAACCATTGACCTTCTTCCATCCCTCGATACCCGAATTGTCGCACGACACACACTGATGAAAGGCATCAACATGAGCGACGAGCACATACGCCAATTTGCTGCCCTTGACAACCGTGCAGATCCTGATTTCATCGAAAATAAAGGATATGTATTCGTTGGCCACAGCAGAGAGAATTTGTCGGTGGAAAACATGCCAAGTCACGATGACATCATGGAATTCTCAAACAGCATTGCTCCTCTGACCCAGCGCGAGGTTCTCTCCGATTCTCGCCCCAGCCGAGTCGCCTTGGTGGGTCGTGAAATCTCACCCATCCCCATCCCTGAAGCAACCATGTTTTTCCCTGAGGATCTTGGAATCGCGCCCCCGGTCAAGCACTTGCCCATGGCTTCCTAAGCGTGACAGGGCAAACACGTTCAGTCACCCTCTTTGCAATGGCTCCAATGAATCCCTTTTTATTGGATAAAATGCAAAGGAGTTTCAGAAAACTCCTTGCAACCTATCCGATCAATTATCCGCTGCTTTGGCTTTCTTTCGGTTACGATTCCACTTTTTGATACGTGGCAGTTGCCACTTGATGATCCCCGTCCAGAAAACAATCGCTAACACAGCTTGTCCAACGAACATTGTGACCCAAGGATCATCGTCCCAGGCGTCAGTGTTGCCGGTGAAGGTGATTCGAGCGAAATAAGCAGAAATCATCATTCCGAAAATCAGATGGATCCAACGAAGAATGGTGTTCCAATTTTTGGACATTTCATTCATCCTTGTTTTCTGACTTAAATTCTGCTAGTTTCTTTTCGTATTCTTCTTCTGAAAGACCGTGCCAACCTTTGCACATTCCGGTTGGTGATCGTCCACATCCACATTTACTCATGAGTTTCATTCCTCCTTGGCTTTCCTATGATGCCCACCTATTAAGGCGAAAAGTCCAGAGATGAATACCATAGTATCGGATATGGAACTGGATGGTTGATATAAGCAAGCGACTTAGTATCACTATGCAACCACCCACCCAGCAGCAACCCCTTTGCTTGCAAACCCAAGGCCGAGAATTCATCGAACTCCTAGGGAAATCCCATGTCCTCCACATGTTGTTTTTCATGTCCCACAATGATGGGTCCGTGAGATTTAATCATCTCAGGCGAGAAATTGGTATTACTGCAACCACGTTGAGTCGTCGCTTGGATGAGATGATCAGACAAGGGCTCGTCACCCGTGAAGTCTTTGCTGAAGTTCCGGCAAGAGTTGAGTATGATTTGTCAGAAAAAGGCAGAACGCTACGACCAATTCTCAAATCAGTTTTTGAGTGGGTAGGAAGCAATGATTCCACGGGTGTTTCAGAATGAAAGTGATATCAAAGTTCAAAGTGACCAAAGGTTACAGTGTATGGAAGAAGGCCTTCGAGTCAAACGAGACCTCAAGGCTCGAGCAGAATGTTAGGGTCTTAGCTTACGGTCACGAAACTGGCAATGAGAGCAATGTGTACACGGTTGTCGAAATGGGTTCAATTGAGGATAAGCGTCTCAAGAACCCTGGCATGATCAATTTTAGAGAAGAGGCTGGAGTTGACCACGCTTCGTTGGAAATCATCGTATTGGTTGAATAAAGTCAAGAGCAGATGCTCTGCTTTCAAGTGTCAAATTGAATGTGCGCGTGGGTAGCGAACAAACAGACCCACTGAAAGCCCTTCCAACGACTTCTTCCTGTTGGATGGGGTTTCGGACAACCCCTTCCAACTCATCCGAACCGATTGGTTGATGGTTCAAACATGGTGGATTTAGAGACCGTTCAAACCAACTAATCTTTCTGATGGGTTCCGTGCTAAAACCCAAGCAAAATCATGGAAATTAACTGGTTGGTGCATCAAACTAGAGTGCATATACAGTTGACTTCACCTCAAGGATAGAGGATTGTATACGAAAACCTGTAAAATCAACATTTGATGAGTGGATATTTGTGCCCCTCAGTTAGGACTTTATACGGCTTAAAAATCGCAAATGTATGAACTGCTCTTCCATCAGTTCAGGGATTGCCGCGAGCGTGTGCAATGACTGTTCCTATCACATGGAGTTGTGTATTGGTTCGGACTTGGACAAGGTAATGGAAAGTAGGAGCCTGGCGTTCCATGACCGTGAAAGCGGTGAGATTGTTTGGGATGACGAGGCGATAGTCAATCACGAAGATTACCACATCTGGATTTATCCACAGATCTCAAACCATCGTTGCAGTTTGCACTGCGAAGGGGATGGGGCATTACCTGGACTCAGATACATCGCCCATGGATGGAAAGATGAAAAAGACGATTCAATCCTTATTCACCTTGAGTTGTGCGAGAA
Source organism: Candidatus Poseidonia sp. (assembly GCA_030829545.1). Classification (GTDB taxonomy): domain Archaea; phylum Thermoplasmatota; class Poseidoniia; order Poseidoniales; family Poseidoniaceae; genus Poseidonia. The sequence goes on from JAURAI010000021.1 coordinate 14,189, forward strand.
TTGCCATCTCAAACATTGTGCTTGAATCAATCAAAGCTCGAAAGAACCCTTCCAACACCCATGCAACCAATCTTCAAACGTGGGTACCGTTGTATAGGGCTCAAGCAAAGCCCATGAATACGAGAGAGGTGTTTCCATGGGTTTCAACCTAAACCCATGAAGACAATTCATAATCAATTCAGTTTTGCA
>JAURAI010000019.1 GCA_030829545.1 Candidatus Poseidonia sp.
GAGATGCCGCCCATGCCTCCAATGCCAGAAGCCCCAGCGGCTGACCCGTTGATGGACCCACTCGCAGCACCTCCAGCACCTCCCGAGATGCCGCCCATGCCTCCAATGCCAGAAGCCCCAGCGGCTGACCCGTTGATGGACCCACTCGCAGCACCTGCACCACCAGTCGATGCACTCGCTGCTCTTGCACCTGCAGTCGTCCACGACGATGCACCACTTCCCAACCTTGAACCCAGCGATTTGACTGGCGAACAGGCAGGGGCTAAGATTCGAAGCCGTGCTGAAGTCGATTCAGTTTCAGGCGACAAGCTAGAAGGGACGCTTCACGAGATTGAAACGACAACACTCAATTCCGATGGTGTCATCATCAAGCAGACAGTGAAAGGTACGCTGACGGTGAACAACCCATCCAGTGACGACCGAATTTACGACATTGACATCCTGCTTGATCACATTGATTCAACTGACATCGGTGGAGAACATGTTTCGGTCGACGAACTTGAACCTTCGAAGAATCACACCATGGCTTACAAGGTGAATGGAAAGCAGATGATGACATTGCGTGAGCGTCTGGACACCAATCCAGACCGTTCTCAAGAGCGCTCGATGTCCGTAGCCATGGGCGAAGACCCTGGCCCGATTTCTCTCGAACTCGAAGTGGAGAACCTTTCTGGTGTTGAACTCCACGAGGTAGTCGTGACCCGTCCACTTCCAGAAGCCATGCACTTTGAGATGACTGGCGGCGCTGAATTTGATGACGGAACCATTACCTGGAACGTCGGTCGCCTCCATGCTGGTGAAAAGCAAGTCATTTCGTTTGAAGGAACCATCAATGTTACTTCCACCAAGTCCATCAAGGCAGGAAAGGCCTCTGCAACATACAGAGCGGATTCAACGCTTTCCACCATGGCCTTCAGAGAATTGGATGCCTTTTGCCGTGGATTTACGTACATGCGCGTCCGTGAAGACGAGCGACCCGATAATTGGCAATGCAAAGCCATCTTCGAAAACCGTTCGTCCTTTGCAGTAGATTTGACAAAACTCCAAGTCCGCATGAAGGGAAGCGATGAATTGCTCTTTGATATCAGCGATGTTGATGAAGACGTCAGTCCAAACGGCAAATGGGAATCAGAAGAGCGTGTTGTTATGGCACAATCCGAGCCCGACTTCACCTACGAACTCTCCTACACCGTTCTACCGAAGGCCGTTGAGAGTGCTGAAGGAACGATGACGCTTGAAGAGAAGAAACTCGAAGTTCTTGAAGCGAACATCGAGAAGACCTTCTCAACCGGTAGCCTACGCTCGTACCGTGCTCAAAAATTAACGGTAACAATGAAACTCGAAAACAAGGGTTCCTCGCCAATTAATTTGATGCGCATCACCGACGACATTCCCGGCCTCTTTGAAGCACCTACCCAAGATCAACTTACCATCAAGTTGGCTGGCAAAGTCATTGATGACGACCAGTTCAAGGTTGAGATGGCCCCAGGTGTTACCATTGAGAAGGAACATCGATCTCCCGACGGCGAAGGTCACACCATGACACTCACCATCGGTACCCGTGGCCCTATCGGTCTCAAACCCGGCAAGTCGATTGAGATCTCATACCCGCTTTCCGCACCTGACCCGTCTCCAAGAAACGAACGTGTGGATGCACCTGCTCGTGTTGAGTTCAGTGCAGAGCGCTTTGGACCAATTTGCACCCGCGAACCTGAATCAACGCCAACCGTGAAGGTCATTCACAACCGCCGTAACTTCAGCGCAGGAAAGCAAGCTATTCCACTGGGTGGAAAAGGTCGTTACGAAGTTCTCATTCTCTTCGAGAACAACGGTGATACCGCTCTAAGCGACCTTTACATCAACGATGTTCTACCCGCTCAATTTGAAATCAAGGAATGGACTGTTAAAACTGGTTCCAGCAAGCGTGACGATGTCAAGATGACGTCCGAAGACGGCGAAGGTGGCCTCCACATCGTTTGGCATGTCCCTAAGGTTGAGAAGGGCGAGCGTCTCGAAGTTTCCTTTGATATCAAGGGCAGTGGCGAAGTTGACGCAGAAGCACTCAACCGATTCCACGGCGTACACTTTGGTGACGAAATCGAATCGGATGACCTTCCAGCCATCGAAACTGAAGAAGAAGTCATTGAAGAAGTGGCTGCAGAAACCGAAGAAGCCACATCCGAAGAAGCTGCAGAGGATGCCGCACCTGAGGAAGAAGTGGCTGAAGAAGTCGCAGACGCATCCGAAGAAGTCGCAGAAGAAGCAGCTGGGCCGTCGATCAAGTTCCGTGAAGACATGCTTTTGCGAGTCATGAAGGCTGCAGGAATTGAAGGCCGAGATGAATTCGTTGCTTTCGCTTCTGACTTTGACCACGATGACAACGGCTACCTCAAGAAGGCAGAACTCGAAGATGCAGCCAAGGCTTGGAATGAAAAGCACGGGGCTGCAGAGGATGCCGCACCTGAGGGAGAAGTGGCTGAAGAAGCCGCTGAAGAAGCGACTGCTGAAGAAAAAGCATGTCTCATCTGTTCAATGCTCAATGCGGCTGATGCCAAAGAATGCACTGCTTGTGCTTACACCTTCCCAGAGTGAACAATCCCGATGAGGGAATTGGGGGCAGACTGCCTCAGGCTGGAAGAACCCATTGTGGCCAGTCTTCATGATCTGATGAACGGCTTACGATGACGATAACGTAGCGTTTGATATCTCGTAAGAGTTGGTCCAAGTCGGTCGCTGTTGATGGAGGAATAACGCCGTCACGAAGGTCAACAGCCAACCAAGCATGTGGGTATTGTTTTGCCCAGGCTTTGAGTTCGGCTTCAATGCCCTGTGGAGGGACACCTTGACGGACACTGGCAATGAAGTCCCAATTCTCAGGACACTTCCTTTCAAAATCTGTCCACAAGAAGAGCTTGGGATTGTTTCCAAGTCGTTCAATCTGTTCGGTGGCTTCGTTCACCGTTGCACACACCGGCTGACCAGGCATTGGCATGGGCAATGGATAGCGCCATGTGGCATCAACCTCAAGGGGTTCTTTACGACGCATGATAGGGCTAAGTGAGCGTGGCGTTTGAAGTTCTCCCTTCCTCGTGAAAGAAGATGGATTTTCATCTTGTAGAAGGCTAACCTTCATGCCCTGCCCGCAACGCAGGTGACTCATGGCCAACGGTTCATCGCCTCCGCCTCCCCCTCCGCCCGGAGGTTCCATGTTTGTCATGCTGATGTTTATGATTCTCATGACCGTCCTTATCATGACTCCTTCCATCCGCACAACGCTCGGTTCCACCGCCGACCCCTTGCTGTCGCCACTGCTCCCTGAAGAGTCCTTTTTCGTGATCACCGTGATGATTCTCGGTTTGTTTTCAATGACACTTAACACCGTGATTCGTAATTTCTTTGTCGACCCTATGGACCAGGCTCACATTGGTCACCGACAAAGCCAGGTTCGACAAGTCATGAATGAAGCCAGACTTTCCCGTGACCCGATTCTTCAAGAAAAGGCCATGACCCTGCAGCAACAAATGATGCCAGAACAGCTTGAGGTACAAATGGGTGCTATGAAGCCAATGATGTTTACGATGGTGTTCATCATCGGTATTTTCGCCTGGCTCACCACGGCTGTTGAAACCTTCCGTGTCGATTATGTTTCGTTGCCATGGGCTCCAGAATGGCACCTCTTGGACGGTCGCTTCCTTTTCTTCCCCGCATGGATTTGCTGCTATATTTGCATGAGTGTTGCTTACGGACGAGTGCTCGACCGTCATATCAAATTAGCCCGATACCGAACTCATCCGCTCGTCCTCGCAGGTGATGTTCTCAAAGAACCACTTCTCCATTTGGTTGCAGCCAAGCCAACAGCAGCATCAAACCAAGCAATGAAGCGACAACAACGTTCACGTCGTAGCCAACAGCAACAACGCAAAAAACCAACGAAGGTTGCCCAAGAGGAGGGTTCAGTTCAGGTGATGGCCTCACCAACGAGTTGTCCTGAATGTGATGGTGATGTTATCACTCACGACGGCCCTCGCACCAAGCGATGCAATATCTGTTTCCACGAATGGGTGTGAGCATGGTTCGCATCACCGTATCTGGTCATCCAGGAAGCGGTACGAGCACCCTGGTACAATCCCTCGTACAACGCTTTGATTGGACCTCGTTGAACGGAGGAGATGTTTTTCGTGAAGAAGCCCGACGACGGGGGATGACGCTGCCTGATTTCGGAAGGCTGTGCAAGGATGAGCCTGAAGTTGACCGTTCACTCGATGCCTTGCTTCAAGAACGCATGCAGGGAAGTGACGCAGCGGATGTCGTTGAATCTCGCCTTGCTGGTTGGTGGGCGTATCGATTGGACCTGCCCTGCCTTCGAATCTGGCTGGAGGTATCCGATGAAGAACGGGCCCGACGGGTCGCAAGCCGTGAGTCGATTTCTTTTGAGGCGGCTCTCGAAGCCAATACAGCACGTGCGGCCGTTGATGGTGCTCGTTTCAAGCACCTGTACGACCTTTTGCCAGAACATCCTGAGCCTTACACCCACGTCATTGAGGCTACAAACCTCAATGCACATGAAATAGTGGAGCGAGTCGTCCTGTACTTGGAGGCGATGAAATGAGTGACCACTTGCTACTGCCCGAAGCCGAAACAAACCCGGCTTTTGGAGGCCAACCTGACGACCGTTCTCTTGAACAATTGCTTGAATCGGGTTTCATTCTCGTCGACAAGCCAGCCGGTCCAACTTCCCACCAACTCGCTGCTTGGGCTCGTGACCTTCTCGGCTTGGAGCGCCTAGGACACGGTGGTACGCTCGACCCCTTTGCAACCGGTGTACTCCCGTTGATGGCTGGCCGCTGCATGAAAATCACAAATAAAATCCTCAAGCACAAGAAAACATACATTGCTGTGTTTCGATTTCAAAACACACCGAACTTAGACGAATTAGCCAAGGTCATGGCATCCTTGACGGGCCGAATCTACAACGTCCCTCCGGAGGTTTCCGCAGTTAAGGTTCAAGTCCGTACTCGAGAAGTGTTCAAATTTGACCTTCTTGACTTTGATGAGAAGGACGTTATTACTCGGATTACCTGCGAAGCGGGTACATACATTCGAACCATGGCACGAGATATGGGGCTTCTGCTCAACATGAACGTCAGTTTGAAAGAATTACGCCGTGAATCCTCTGGAATGTTTGACCTTGACCAATGTGTGACCATGGACGATCTCGCCGATGCTGTTTGGTTGTGGAAAGAATGCGGCGACCAATCCGCAATGATGCGAATCGTTCATCCCATTGAGAAATTACTCGTTGAGATTCCACGTTGCGAAATCAAAGACAGCGCTGTTGCAGCCCTGACATTTGGTGCACCCTTGCTTCGACCCGGAATCGTTTCACTTCCAAAGAACATCTCAAAAGGAAGTGAATTGTTTGTGACTTCCCTCAAAGGTGAGGCAGTTGGATTTGTCAAACTCAAAGTAGATTCTAACGACGTCCAAACGATGGAACGCGGTGAAGTCGCTCGACCAAGCATGGTTCTCATGGGCAACGAGGTTTATCCTCGTCGCTGGTAATACCAATGTTGTGGCTTTAAGCTTCAATGTATTCTTCGTAAATGTATTCTTCCGTTTCGATACGGATTTTCAGTTGTGACATGGTTCCCCACTCCTGCTTTGCCAACCAGGTTGAACGGTCCCCACGACCTCAAAGCAAGTTTTTGTGACACGGTCTGCTTATCAAGTTTGAGGGCCTTTTTCGCGTTATACGACATCCGCTCGGTGAATGGAGAGGCTAAGGACTCTCAAGAAATCATTCGATTTTCTTAATCTTTGACGGCATCATATAGCCAATCAATGCCAATGCTGCAAGGACCAATCCAATCATGCCAATCCAAAGAACCTGATTGCTCAGGGCGCTATCGCTGCTCGCATCATCGCCTGATTCAGCCTCGGTGATGACCATGAGTCGTTCCATGACGTTGTTCTCTTCATCACCCTCGGGAATTTCCAATCCTCGGTCCAATACAGCACTGAAGCGGACCAGCGTTGCATCTTCTGGGACTTGCCAATCGCAGGTCACTGAACCCAATTCCCCGGGGCGAAGAATCGGAATCGTTTCGAGGCCAATGAGTTGATCTTCTGTTTCGCAACGAACTGAAATCATGGTGGCGTCGGCATGCCCCTGATTGCGAACCAAGACACGCATCGTGATGATGTCATTTTGAACAAGTTCGTCGTCCTCTCCAAAGTCAATCGATTCAACAAAGATGTCCGCTAGCGCCATGACTTCAAGGTCGATTTCACGTTCAGAACAAGTCGTTTGGTCACAAACTGAAAGAAGGACGGTCTGGAATCCAGCGGTTGGTGGATTGACAGTCAGTGTACCTGCGGACAAATCGACGGTTGCCCATGTCCTGTTGGTGGAGGCGGTAAGGCCTGTTGAGTCTGCATCACTGACAGTGACGTTGATGACGGTTGGAATGTCACGTTCAACCGGAATGAGTGATTGAAATTCTTCTACAACAGGTGCATCATCAACGGCTGATACGACGACACTGAAGGCATGGTTCCAAGCATTCCCTGCTGTATCAACGACACTTATTCCGATAATTGACTGTCCGCTTGCTCCTGGCATGAGGCGAAGACGGACATCTCCCTCTGTGAGATCAACAGCCACCAGGTCCACATTGGTATTAGTGAATTGAACGGTCAAATCTTCGGTGGCCGTACGGTCATCGCTGCACCGATTGAGCAGCGGGAGAATAATGCCCCCTCCATCTTCTACCAAGGATTGACTGCCAATCTGCTGACAGACTGGATCCTCGTCCCATTGAATTGCATATCCACCGGTGATGCTCATGCTGCTGACCTCAAGGGCACTGCTGCTTTCATTTCCATCAGAATCCCATGTGAACCAAGCCTTCAATTCTACCGAAATCTCGGTGTCTCCAGGAGTCATGAATTCACCAATTGGCCACTCGTGTGAAAAAGACCCGAGGGTCATTGGTTCGTTGGATACGAGTTCATCATTGACAAAGAGGAGCCAACGCGAATAGACGGGGTCAATGCCATCGTTGCTGCCAAAGACCCGTCCGGTCATGGACAATGAAGGGTCGTTGATATCAACCCAGAGGTTGTCAACACACGCATCGATCACCGTCAGTCGTAATTTGTACGTTTCAGCTTGGGGCAGGAGCGTATTGGACTGCATGGTTTCATACGGTGCATAGTTTACTCCGTCGCTGGAGGTCGTGTATTCGAGGCTTGTGTTTTGGAGTTCACCTTCTGAAACAGAATAATGAACACGCCCCATCTGTTGCTCGGCTGGCGTTGAAAATGCCTCACTTTCCCACTGACCTGTTGTTCCGCTTACTGTGGGTGTCAGCCCGCAGGTATCCAGTGCCATGTTGGAATTTGTTCCTGCACTGAGATTCAATCCCATGACGGGCATTTCATGGCCACTAAATTGTGAAGTTGCTACGCCCACCTCACCACCATACCATGGCGTTTGAACAGTGATATCGAGTCCCATTGCATCAACGACGAGACGTGAATCATCAACGCCACCCGCCGAGACATAATCCAGCGTGAACACCATGTTGGTGATGTCATTCCACGTCCAATCCATGAGACCAGTGATGTTCGTGGTGAAGGCTGAATTGTTGATGTAATCCACGTTGCCTTGGGTGTGAGCGAAGGTCTTCAACAAATCAAAACCATCGCTGTGTTCGACTGAGATTCGAACGGTGTCTTCTTGCAGGGCATCGGGAATTTGAATCACTGCTTTGATGTGGACTTCATACAAATCATAATTTTCAAGACCGCTTACATCAAAGCCGGTGAGTTCGATTTCAGGACCTGTTGACCACGTGCTTGCACCGTCAGGCGCTCCAGTTGAATAATTTGAATTGGTTGGCGAAATCGTCGACCAGACCGTCATTGTGTCGAGATGAATCGGTCGGTGATGGGCCATCGTGAGCCGTTGATCAGCAACCATTGTCTCGGTGTATGTCGCTGCTTCCTGAGTAAACGAAGTTTCAGCACCAACTTGCCACTGCCCCTGGTTGGTGAAGGTACCTTGCGGAAAAATATCCACCTGAGTGGTACTGTGGACACTGCGGGCATGGGCGTGATTAGCAAGGGGGGACATGATGGAGAGGAGTATCACGGTGACCAAGAGGAGCACAGTACGCGTTGTTCGCATGCTTAGCCTCAAGCAGCCACGGCACTTGAAGGCAAGGGTCACTTGTTCCAGTGATGGTTGAGGGGGTGCATGGCGGATGATTGAAATACCTAGCCCATGAGGCGTTCTTACCTCTCATGGCTGTGGTGGTGTAGGGGTTAGCACGGCAGATTGTGGTTCTGCCAGCCCGGGTTCAATTCCCGGCCACGGCCCCATCTTACAGGTCACCATCATTGATGTGATGTCCCATCCGCCCACCTTTGGTGGCAAGATAATCACGATTTGTCTCGTTGACACCGACGATGAGTGGTGTTCGGGTGACGACATCAATGCCGTATTCTTTCAATTGGTCAATCTTTTGAGGATTGTTGGTGAGCAAGTTGACCTGCTTGACACCCAATGCTTGGAGCATGTCCGCAGCGATTGCATAATCTCTGCCGTCACCCGGTAAACCGAGCATCAAATTCGCATCGAGTGTATCAGCACCTTCGTCTTGAAGATGGTAGGCCTGTATTTTGGCATGAAGGCCAATGCCTCTCCCTTCTTGACGCAGGTAGAGAAGGACTCCCCAACCTTTCTCCACAAGGGCATTCAAGGCGGCATGAAGTTGTGGTCCACAATCGCAACGTTTGCTTGAAAAAACATCACCTGTCAAGCATTCGGAATGAACGCGCAACAATACTGGATCGGGGCCTTCCATCGAACCAAGCGATAGTGCGACATGGTCAAATCCTGTTTCAGGTTCATGGAATACTTCGATTTGGAAGTCGGCAACATCTGTGGGCAAGAAGGCCACACTCGGGACGTCGCTTGGTTTGACCTTCATGACCTCACCTGTATGATGTAGCGAATCTCTCCTGCCTCTTGAATGATATCAATCAAGCGGTGCTGGGTGCGGCCAAGAAGAAGCGGCATATCGTGAAGCGTTTCGGGATCATCCGCCAAAACTTCGAGGATGGCGCCGTCTTCAAGATCCTCGAGGACCGTTCGGGTCTTAGCGACTGGAACCGGGCAGTAAAAGCCCAATACGTCAAGACGATGTGTGGGTGATGGTTGGTCTTCACCTTCGCCCATGATATCGGGACTGGTAAGTATGTCTTGAAGACATGCCTCGGTCATCTGATACGTATTCAACATTGCAGTTGACCGCAACACCTTTTCAACAAGACCCCCCATCATCATGCATGGCCACGACAGTTGAGGCTCGCCCTGATGGCGATATGTCGTGGAAAGAGGTCGGTGATTTGGGCCTCCGTTATGGAAGAATTCCCGCTGCACTGTTGCTGGTTGAGGCTTTCTATTGGTTCCTCACGCTGCCATCGGATACACTTGCTCCCATTCAAGTGACTGAAGCATGGATTTGGAATGAATTAACGAATTTCATCTACGGTGAGGGTTCTTCAGTCATCAGCCATCACAACGGTTGGCTCACCCGAATCGACCTCCAGCATCCCTCGTTCCCTGCCCCCTTCAACACGGTCGGACTCTACGTTTCCGACGAATGTGCGGGTGTGCATGAAATGATTTTCCTTTCTACGTTGGTGATGGTGACCGACGGTGTACCTCAGCGTCAAAAAATACGTACCATCATCGTGATGTGTAGCCTTGTCTATATCTTGAACATTCTTCGCCTGCTCGTCTTTTACCCCATTGCTGTGAACGATTGTGTGGACTTGCCCGGTCAACAAGCATGTCTCAATTCAATGTGGGAATACCATCAACGAGTCTACGAATGGGGCTTTTTGGTTGTCCTCGTCTTGATGTGGTTGGTTTGGTTCATTCGAATTGGCGGCCCTGAACGTACGCTTAACGCAACCAAGTCCGACACCTCGCCCTGGCGATTTGAACGACGCCGGCAATGGGGGCGACAGCACTGGTTTGTCCTCGGAGTTGCTGCTTTGATGTTCGTTCTTGCCATGAACAATATCTACTCCAACGAGGAGGCTCTTGCTGCCCGTGACACGATGGAACTGTGTGAATTTGCGAGCCTTCTTTCCTCGGAATGCAGTCAAGCACAACAACGGTGGGACGACGCAATTGGTTATGCTTGGTCACTATCGGCTCTCGGGCTCGCCATGATGGTGGGTACATCTGTGACCATTGCTCGGCCGAATGAAGACGGTACGTGGCCTTCTGATGCAAAGGAGCGTACGGAAGTTGAAGGAACAACCTCGGAAGTGAAAAGCCACCACACAAAAAAGAAAGGTTCGTGGAAAAAAACCCAAACCAAGGAAGAAGAGTGATCACTCAACGATGGCACAGGTCAATTGATGGCCGTTGTAATCTCGCTTTTCAACGGCTTTCATAGCGAGGCCAATCTTGCTCTTGTGAAGGCTAACGAGGGTTGCATCTCCGTCAAATTTAATCTCTCCAACAGCGAGTTCGTCGCACTTCAATTGTTCAATCAACCACGATGAGACTTGGAGAGCGGAACCCGCATTGTCTTCGCTGAGGTTGAGTTGAACGGTTACAAATCCGAAGACGTCTGCGGATTCGGTGAAGTCATCTTGACGTCGGACAGGGTCTCGGTCCACGCCATCGGGAAGCTCAGGTGCTTCGGTGGGTAGAATGTCCAAGCCATAGGTGGCCATGATCTTCGAGAGTTGCGGGGCATCGTCCCGTGATACCAAACTCCATGCTTCACCACTGCGGCCAATACGACCAGTACGGCCAATTCGGTGGATGAAGGAATCAAGATCGTTCGGAATGTCGTAGTTGATCACGAGGCTGATGGCATCAACGTCAATACCACGAGCAGCAACGTCGGTTGCTATGATGGTCTTCACCTTGCCTTCTCGGAAGCTATCAAGGATTCGTTCTCGTTGATTTTGATTGAGGTCACCGTGCAAGCCAGCGACGTCAAATTTGTGCTTCTTCAATCGCTCAACGGCCAAGTCGACCATGCGCTTTGTGTTGCAGAAGATAATGGTCTGGTCCTCGTCAGTCATGCTAACAAGCAAACGGCCAAGCACCCACAATTTGTTGGAACGCCCCACACGCACTGAATAGAGGTCAATGGGGGGTATGTCCAATGTTTCAGCATTGGTGAGTACAAAATCGGGGTCGTTCATGAATTCATGAGCAGCGTCGATAATTTCTTGAGGGAAGGTGGCTGAAAACAGGAGTGTTTGTTCACGTCTTGTCATTCGTTCAACGACCCACATGATGTCAGGGAAGAATCCCATGTCCAACATACGGTCTGCTTCATCAAGACACATGAGTGTTGGATTTGTGAGGTCGATATGACCACGCTCACTCATGTCCATGACACGACCAGGAGTCCCAACAATAATGTCGACTCCCTCACCGAGTTTCTTGGCTTGCTTTTCGAGGTCGGTTCCACCGTAGACAGTTTGGATAGCCAACCCGCTCTCGCCCTTCAACATCTCCAGTTCTTCAGCCACTTGGTTGGCAAGTTCACGAGTTGGTGCGAGAATCAATGCTTGTAGGGAGCCCGTTGCCTCACAACGTTCGAGAATAGGAAGGCCGAAAGCGGCTGTTTTTCCTGATCCAGTGCGGGCTTGTCCGATGACATCAATGCCTCGGCGTGCAAGTGGAATGGTATCTTTTTGGACTTGGGTGGCAAATTCCCATCCAATAGCGTTCAGGCTGTCTTGAAGTGTTTGAGGTAGGTCCCAAGAATCAAATCGTATCGTTGTGAACATTTTGCATCACTCTTCGTCTCAGGTTCGGTCATAGGTCGCCGAGACGAGGCGACCTCCACTCACAATCAGAAATTTTCCTTGTCGGCAATTTCTTTCTGAAGTTCACCCATCCAATACTTACGAGCGTTTTCTCGGTTGAGTGGACGGCGCATTTGGCGAACATGCTCAAGGATGTACTGTCGGAACTTGAGGGACTTTGGTCGGTTAACACCCTTTGGTGTAATTCCGTCCCATAGGCGGTCAAATTGTTCAGCTTTGTCGTCGAAAGGTACATCATCGTCCATACAGTTCACCTCTTCAGCGACTTGGCGACCGCCCACCTGTTCTTAATGGTGTTGCAGTGCCTTACCCTTCATATTCAGTAGAATTCCTCATCGGGCATGTCATCGTATTCGTCTTCATCGTCGTGGTAACCCATCAATTCATCTTGAGTGGGCCGTCGCTCGATGGTCGAAACGGGTGGGGCTTGAGCGGGAGGTTCGGAAGGCGTTTCTTCCTGCATTTTTTCGTCGGGTTGAGGTGCAAGTAATCCAACAGATTTCCCCTGAGAGCGTAGGACTTCTTTGTCCAAGTCCGGTACTGCAAGAGCGGGCGCAAGTGCTGCATTCTTTTGAGCCTCAGTCCCCTCAAGGGCTGCCTCGAAACGCATCTCAAGGAGTTGCTTTGACAAACCTGGGTCTTTTTCAGTCTTGAGTAAGTCATTGACCAATACTCGCAGTTCATCTTCGCTCATCATGCTGGGCAAGAGATCGATGCATGCCTGTCGCACTCGGATATCGTTCGAGCGGGCACCTGCGATGATAAGGTCTCGAGCACGTCCATGCCCTCGGTTCAAGCGCTTGAGGGTCTTGATGGCAGAGAGGCGGACTTCTGCATCGATATCCACGATCGCTCGTTCAGCAAACATCGTTGCCATTCGCACGTCCTGATTGGCGAGTTTGGGCAGTGATTTAGCAGCGGTTCTTCGAACGATAGCGTCTTCGTCGTTCAAAGCCCAAGAGACCAAATCCCAAACGGCAGAGGTCTTTCTTGAGATAATTGTCTTGAGCAACTTGGCTGCTTTGCGACGCAATTCGACCTCTGTCTCCAAAAGTAGAGAGTCAATGTGGTCTGCCACAACATCCGGCCAAGTCTTTGCGAGTGATTCAAGTCCTTTCCAGGCACATGAACGTCGGTGACGGTTGTCAGAACGCAATTCATTTTCGAGTGAAGAACGCACGCCTGAAGGGAAGGTTGGTGCAGCACGTGCGAGTGCTTCGCTTGCAGCTTGGCGAACCGAGAGACTTCCATCATCAAGAAGTACTGAAAGCCAATCAAAGAGTTCATCAGAGCGTCGGACTGCAAATTCAGGAAGCACTTCTAACGCAGCGATTCTAATGTCGTCCTCTTCATCTTCAAATGCAGTTAGTAAGAATTTGTGTGCGATGGGGATCATGTTCTGTGACACGCTGCTGAGTGCCCGAATACCGTCACGGCGAGTGAGGGTATAGGTGACGCCCATCCAACGAACTTCACGAGATTCGAGGCTGCCTTCTGCCAGAGACATGATGTCTGCAGGAATCAATGCTGACCAACGTCCCTCAAGTGGTTGATATGAGACTTCACTGACCTTCGTAGAACTGGTTTGAATCGGTTTGCCCGTTCGAGGGTCTCGGGCAATATATTCTCGAACCATTGGCGTCCCTTTTGAGCGCATGCGACCATCCATCATCAAGTTAATGCGTTCCAGCATTGAAAAAGAATCTACATCATTCTCAAACAACGGAGCAAGAGACAGGTTCAGTCCAAGGTATCTGACGGAATGGTTTTTCATTCGTTGATGCCACCACTGATCATGGGCGAAGAGAACTGGACCGTCAGCGAGGCCATGGCAAAGCTAACGGCTGCATTGGGTGAAAAGGACATGACAATCGAGGGATTGTTCGAAAAAATTGATGCAGACAGTGACGGAGTGATCAACGGACCTGAACTCCACCATGGCATTCGGGATATGATTGGAGACATCCTCTCTCCCGGCCAAATCTCTCAAATGATTCAAGCATTTGACGTCAATGGAGACCATCGCATTGACCTCTCTGAACTCAAAAATGCGATGTCCGAAGAGGAATGAGTTGCTTTCGATGTCGTTTCGAGTCTGCATCAACTGTTACGGTATTCGCGTCTATCCCTACATGGGTTTCATGGTCGGTCAGAGGTATCAATGTCAAGACTGCCAAGAGCAGATGGTGATTCCATTGGAATTTGATACCAGAGAAGATTACGATGCCTTCGTGAAACAAATGGGTGCTTCTTCCAACGATCAGGAAGAGTGATTCGACCACGTTTTGGTTCGTAAAGGATGTGTTCATTTGGGCTATGCAGGGACTTCCTCTGCATTGATGGCTGTTGGAACGCTAGCGTCTGACAAGGCCCACTCAAATCCATTCAAACCTCAATTCCATTCGCATGGGTATTCGGACAAACCCTCTGAAACTATCCGAATTACATTATTCATCTGTCTGACAATAATCGTACTCCTCGTCACCCAAGTCATCCTTCGCTTCGAGAGAAAATGCTTCCATACGTCCCATTACAAATCCACCGACAAGGACCACTGGGGAACTGAAAAGAGTTAGGTAGAACGCATAGGACAATTCCCATTTCTCATTGGTATTTTCCCACCCACTGTTGAGATCAGGTAACATCACAAACCACGCAATCGGTCCTACGAAGAGTGCAATAACTGCTGATGAACTAAGCAATTTGAGCACCCATCCAGGAATATACCCCCTCACTCCGATGCACGCGACGATAAAGGTCAAGGCAAGTAGGCCCAAACCTCCAAGGATTATCGAATGACCAATGGAGCCAGCAGATTCCGTCGCACAAACCTCTCTTACCTCTTCCTCCCAACTGCTAATATATTCGTCATTGACATCATCAGTGTCTGTACAATCGATGAGGCTGCAATTGCCTTCTTCACATTTAATCTCTAAAAGAGAATATTTCCAGCTCATTTCATAATCTGAACAAACATCATTTTCATCACTAATCTCACCTCTTTCTACGAAGGTAGTTTCGCGCAAACCAATTTCCTTTTCTGTGGTGTAGTTCCGGCTAGAAATGACCTCGCCATCACCCGAGATCCCGGTTCTGTCTATGGATGAGTAAGTTATCCATGAGGTGCTGTTAAGCATCTCTGTTGTAATGAATGCACCAATAGAGCAGATGGCTATCCCAAAAAAGAATGCCTTGAAGTTAGTGTATTGCACAAAACTTCCTAAAGTTCATTTCGCTTAATCATTGACCCGACGCCCATGCGAAAACCATGCGAAATACGTCTTTTGGAACGGTACCCTCTGAAAAGACGCCTAAGCAAAGGGGGGCCCTTTGCTCATTTCTATCAGAGATGCAATTAGTCAAATTATGAACCATAATGATAGGCATGGAATGCCAAGAAACTATTAC